>NZ_CP071527.1:0-317500 GCF_023921225.1 Legionella lytica | reverse complement strand
TCCGAAGCACTTGGTGACTCACTTAATGGAATTATTATATTTTGTAAGTGATAAGTAAGGTTCGTACGATCAACAGGAAGATCACCTTCGGTTTTTAAAAACTGCTCTACCTGCTCATTGGTAATGCGTACTTCACGACCAACAGCTTTTTGCTGCAAGTTAGACAAAATCATTTCTTTACGAATACTCTCGCGGTATTCATTCCATCCCATGCCTTGGCGTGTTATTTCTTCACGCAATTGCACCATAGTCGCATGATTTGCTGAAGCAATTCGTTCAATGGCTTGGTTCAACTCAGTATCATCAACAGTAATCCCATTTTGTTTTGCCATTTGCATTTGCAAATCGACATCAATTAAATGTTGTAATACTTGTTTACGAAGTACGTTATCTGGAGGAAGTTGCATTCTTTGTGCAAGTAGCTGTTTTTTAGTTAAAGACACTTGCTTGTCCAACTCACTTGAAGTGATCACTCCATTATTTACGACAGCAACGACCTTATCTAAGAATTGCGTTGCCTGACTTGTACTTACTGCTGCAAACAGCATACAAACAAGCGCTATTTTTTTACACATACAAAAATCCTTCCTTATTTAACCTTTTCCGAGCAGTTTGTATGCGTTCCCTGCTGAAACTCGAAAATATTAAAATTATCGTCACACTAAGTTATTTTTAATCAAAATACAAGCAGCCCTGCCTAATTTTTTACCATTACCGACGGAATGGATCATTATACCCTGGAATATAAGTATTTAAGATCCTACTTGGATCACTTGTAGCCACTGATCCTAAGCCTTTTAATAGTATTTGCAAGTACACATTGTTGTTGTACTGTGGTTTATACAATTCATTTAAATTTTTAAATGTCCGCCCACCTAAAATACGCACGGCCCAACAACAACTATCATACTGCATACCTAATAAAGACATCATACTGTAATCTTTACTAATATTGTGGCTATACGCTCCTATAGTGCTCCACTTTGCATTTAAAGGCAAAGAAAATGCAACCAGGGCCTGATGTAATGCATTATCACTTTTGGCATTATTCCTTACCGAGGTGACATCCGCATTAACGAGGTAGGTGTAACCAAAATTAACAATAGCATTCGGTGCGGGTTGATAATGCAGGTTTAAATCGCCGTTATTCGTAGCCGAAGTAGCAGGATCCCAAACATAATCTCCAGTGATGCTCCAAACAGGATTAAAATGGTAAACCGCTCGCGAGGCAATTGGGGAAGTTTCCGCAAACGGAGACAGCTGCCCTATTTCTAAAGGATTAGCAATACAAGGTCCCGTCAAACTTCGGCATAATTGCACCTTTCTATCTGTAAAATATTTAATTTGACCCACAGAAAAATTAGCACGCTCAAAGCCTGTTTCCTCAGATAACCAGCGTGTAGTCACGGCATAAGATAATTGATTCGCATCACCAATACGGTCAAAGCCAGAAAAGCGATTTGTTCTAAACAATTGGTCCACATTAAAGATCATGTTGGCCGTATCATATATAGGAATGGCACTTTGATCTTGATAAGGCACATATAAATAATACAAGCTGGGCTCTAATGTTTGCGTATAGCCACTGCCAAACCAGTTAAAATTGCGCTCAAAAAACAATCCTCCGCGAACATCATAACGCGGTATAAAACGATTGTAATCTGTGTGTTTAGGTCCCGAGTTATTGCTTACCTCATAATAGTTTTCTACAAACTCTACAGAAGGCGTAATGTATCCCCAGGCTTTACGCTGCGGTAAAATAAGAACCGGATTGAAATGCAATCTTGGACCGCGAGGCACACCTATTTGAGCCCCTTCCCATTTCGTTCCAGGCCAGAAGAATTGGTCATATTGCCCGACAATGTTTAAATTCGCATGTGCTGGTAAATCATAATAATAACCGCGGGCCGCAATTTGCGGTAACCGTTCATACTGATCAGCAATGGGTGTCTCATTAACTGGATGCAAAGTTTGATAACTTTGTGCCATGCCTCTAAAAACCCAATTTTCAGTGGTATAGGTCAAATCCGCTTGACGCAATAATTGTCTTTGCGTAATAAAGGCCAAATTGGTACTGAAATCTTGGAGATAATAATCATCCGAAACTTGTTGCACATTTGCATTAAAATTCAGGTTTGGAGCTAACTGGGTTGATTCTAATACCCCCAGAGACCAACGATTCGTTGAGTTATGCTTTAACCGAGGGAACTCCCATTCATGATCATGCAAAAAGTTCCGAAAAGCCGCATCTTGAGGTAAAAAAGTACCGCTAATAATCCCCCTACTCTTTTGCGTCAAATACCGGTAATCAGCTCCCAGCATTACCCCACGCTCAGTATATAAATGCGGAGTTAAGGTCAAATCATAGTTTGGAGCTATGTTCCAATAATAAGGTACACCCAAATCAAAACCACCGACATTAGTGTATCCTGCAACCGGCATGAGGAAGCCTGATTTACGCTCCTTACTGGTTGGGAAGCTTAAATAAGGAATATAAAATACTGGCCATTCGCGAATGCGTAATTTTACATTGCGCGCCACACCAACTTGTTTCTTATCGTCAATTTTTATTGATTTAGCTTCCAGCATCCACGCTTTATCCTGAGGCGCGCAGGTAGTGTAGGTTGCCTGGTTTAATAAATAATCAGAATTAGCCAAACGCTGCATTAAACTCGCCCGCCCCCAGGCAGGCAATATCGCATGACCTTTGTTGGTATTAAAACGATAGATGACATCCTCAGTTTGCCCTGATTTATCTTGCGGGTTAATACTCGCTTTACGCGCGATCATTAACTTATCCGGTTCTAAATAATGTACATCACCTAAAAATTCTATGCGTGTGATTTGGTTCGTTTTGGCATCTCGATACACATGTGCTGTTTCTGCGTTCACCACACGCTGTGTTTGGCGAATTTCTACATTCCCAGATAAAGTCGAGGGCTTATCTTGGAAAAACGATACCCGATCCGCCATGATGCGTAACTCATCGGGTGAAGCAAGAGGCGCTACCGTAATTGATCGATAAGAACCGAGACAGACTGGCGAGCTGCGGTCGTTTTGCCAGCCTAAACATTGGGCTAATTTGCTTCTTACTGCGTTGGTTAAATCCACATCACGTGCGACCACACAGGCTTGTACAGGTTCATAGGTAATGGCGTCCGCATGGGCCAAAGAGTGATGAATCACCATAAGCGTCGTCAGAGTGACTGTACCTCCTGCCATCAAGAACCATTTAACTGAAATCTTGTTCACAAGTAATAAAATGCCTTATTATGCACACAAAAACTATATACTGCGTGCTAACACAGTTAAAAATCAAGTAACAATTCGCTCAAAGAGCAGGTGAATCGTTACATGCCAAAAATAACGTCGGGAAGTATACCATGCATGAAAGAGAAAACGCACTGAAAGAGTGGCTTACGCAAGTGCTTGAACAACAAGATTTTGTTTTAACCCCTTTAGCTGGCGATGCTAGTTTTAGACGCTATTTTCGCGTACTTCATAATGGGTTGACCCAGGTAGTTATGGACGCACCTCCCGGCAAAGAAGATTTACATCCATTCATGCATGTTGCGCAAACCTTAGAGCAAGCAGGAGTATGTACCCCGAAAATTATTGCTAGTGATACACAACAAGGCTTTTTATTATTGAGTGATTTGGGCGATCAATTACTTTTAAATGCGCTTAATCCAGCAACCGTTCATCATTATTATCATCAAGCGATACAAACCCTGTTTAAAATTCAAACCTGTTCGATTCATGATCCTCTGCTTGCGCCATTTGATTATCACTTCATGGTTAAAGAAATGAACCTCTGTCCTGAATGGTTTCTCAACGCCTATCTTTCCCTAACACTTAGTGAGGCAGAAACAGCGCTAGTACAGAGCTCAATCAACTGGATTGCGTCTGAAGTTGCAAAACAACCGTTAACATTTATTCACCGCGATTATCATTCGCGTAATTTAATGTTGGTACCCAATGGCTCTGAAACTCAATTAGGTGTTATTGATTTTCAAGATGCCATGCGCGGCCCGTTTACTTATGATTTAGTTTCATTACTAAAAGACTGCTATATTTCTTGGCCTCGTGCTCAAGTTCTTGAATGGGTGGAACTGTTTTATAAACAAAATGCCTTGGCCAGCCAATATTCTCTTGCTGAATTTATTCGTGCTTTTGACTTATGTGGATTACAAAGGCATTTAAAAGTATTAGGCGTATTCTCCCGTCTACATCTACGTGATAACAAACCCGGTTATTTAAAAGATCTGCCCCTCACTTTGAAGTATGTTCTTGAATGCACGGAAATTTACCCCGAGCTTCATCCCTTGCTGAATTTTTTACAAATGAGGCTTTATTTGCCATGAATACTGCCATGATACTCGCTGCTGGACGTGGGGAGCGCCTAAAACCATTAACCGAGATTCAGCCCAAAGCTTTATGCGTAGTCAAAGGCAAGCCCTTAATTGAGCACCATGTCATCAATCTAGCCAAGGCTGGCTATGAAAGAATAGTAATTAATCATGCCTATCTTGGTGGGAAAATTCGTCAGTATTTAGGGAATGGTGAACGTTGGGGGATTCAAATTATTTACTCCGCCGAACCACCGGGAGGATTAGAAACTGGTGGCGGTATTGTTAATGCCTTACCGTTATTGGGTGAGCAACCATTTATTACCGTAAATGCAGATATTTATACTGACTTTGATTTTAGCTTATTGCAAGCTCCGGAGCCCAACTCCATTCATGTCATATTGGTTAATAAAAACCCTGCTTTAAAGCATCATGGAGATTTTGGGCTGATTAATCAACAGCAATTAACTAATGCAAACCCGGAATATACTCTTGCAGGCATTTGTTGTTATCACCCGTTAGTGTTTTCAGGATGTAAGCAAGGTCGGTATTCCGTTGCTCCGTTGATTAGGCATTATGCGGATCTAGCTAAGGCAACAGCTAGTGTTTATGGTGGGCTTTGGTTTGATATTGGTTCGTTGGAACGCTTGAATGCGGCGAATAGTATTTAATGTTTGTGTACGTAGGAAAACATTGATTATGCAGCGCTGCATCAAGACTAGGGTTTTCGGTGATCAGGCTTGGTTGCCGTTTAAAGAGCTCCTGGTTGCAAGCAACCAGGCTACCTATGTTTATGTGTGCGATTAGTGAGCTGAAACGCCAGGGCCAGTATCAGCTTCTGGTCCTTCTAAACCTTCCTCTGCATTCACTTTAGCAACAACCTCAACTGCATGTTCAGCATCTTTTGCAACCTCCGCCGCTTTTTCTTCTCCAGGATAGTTACGCTCTCTGGTTTGAATAGTTATTCCTTTATTAGCCATATAATCTTTTAAACCACCTTCGTCCATCAACTTTTGAATCTCATCCTGACTGATCCTTGTACTTTCGTTTTGCACCTTGTCATCGATATGGTAAATAAAACCACCTTTGATTACATGATCTTTTGATGCCAACCATGCATTAAAAACTTTATCAAGAGTACCTACTGTCTCAGGAGGTACTGCGCCATCACTGGAGGAATAACCACGAACATAGTGCCCACCAGCACTAACGGCATAATCGACCTTGATGTCGGATACCTTGCCTGCCATCTCTCTCACAGCAGCGTCAGCAAGATTATTCTGCATATTTTTCAAGTCTGAAGTTTCTAATTGCTGACCAGACCAGGGTTGGCCATTTACAGTCAACTTAAAGCGGACATAATCAGCAAACTTATCTACTGCAGCAATAATGTTTTCTTTTAATTCTGGATTCTTACTTAGAAACTTAGATTTAGTTGCTAAATCTCTCACACGCGAAGCAAGATACTCTGCGCCGTCAATTGTAGTTCCTGCCGTTTCCATTGCAGACTTAACTTCTTGAGTAGTTGGAAATCTGTTGCCAGCCATAATTCGAATCTCACATTGAATTGATTAACGCATGCCCTAATTATAGCAAATTAGATGTCAACAAATTGACATCTAATTTTGCATTTGGTGTTAAGCGTTTGTAAAAAATTAAATGAATGGTGATTTAACATAATCGATTACTGAATTAAAAGTACCTTGTTTCATCGATTCGAAAGTAAACTCATCCACTAAGATAGCATCCCAACGTGCTGCTTCTACTGCCAACAATTGCTCCATCTCTTCTTGAGTAATTTCTTTCTTTTCCAGTTTTTTCTCTAGTTTCGCTTTTAAATGTCCAAACTTAGCTCGCTTCACATCACCTACTTTCTTAGACAGTTCATCCGCGTTGATGATTAATTGTAAGGCATGTTCCATACGATCCACTGGCTGTTGTGGATCTCCTGATAAATAAAGAAATGATTTCAAACGATTGCGGAAATGGTTATTTCCAGTCATTAATGCAGCCAGTTTTCTATCTAATTTATCACTGGGGTAACGCATGGTTTGCCCCAAGGGAAATGCAACAAAGCGCATGATGAAACCTAATAACCGGGATGGGAAGTTTTGGCATAAAGCAAGTAGTGATTTTTGTGCATGATAATAGCAATAAGCAACGGCCCATTGTGCATGCAATTGCTCATCTTTATCATCTCCATTTAACTGCACACTACGTAACGCAGCCATTGCCATATATAAATAAGACAGTCCATCAGCTAGACGAGCAGATAAGCGCTCTTTACGTTTTAAATCCCCACCTAAATAAATTAAGGATAAGTCAGCTAACCAAGCAAAGGCGTAGCTTAAACGAGTTAAGCGTTGATAGTCACGCTTCATGGGCGACTTAGGAACACTAATCAATAATCCACCAGTCCATGCAGTACACATCGCTTTGGCAAAATTTTGCATGAAATATTGAATATGCTTCCAAATTACGTCTCTAAAGGCAGCCTTATCTTCTTTGGCAACGGCATAAAACTCATCTCGGATAAACGGATGACATGCCATAGAACCTTGGCCAAAGATCAGCAAGTTGCGCGACATAACATTCGCACCTTCAACTGTAATGGAGATAGGAATTCCTTGGTAGAAATTCGTTAAATAGTTCCGTGGGCCAACCACAACAGCACGCCCAGCGTGTACATCCATCGCATTATTAATCGTGGCACGAGCTAATTCAGTATTGAAGTATTTGGTAATCGCAGAAGCTACAGACGGTTTTTTATGTTCATTAACGGCAGCGACTGTGAGTAAACGTGTTGCACTAGTTAAATAGGTTAAACCGGCAATTTCTGCGAGTTTCTCTTCAATTCCTTCAAACTGCGCGATTTCCACATTGAACTGACGACGAATACGAGCAAATGCACCTGAGGTGAGATAGCAAATAGCAGAAGAGCCTGCTCCCATTGCAGGTAAAGAAATAGAACGGCCAATAGACAAACATTCAACCAACATTTGCCATCCACCACCCACCCGTTTTTGTCCACCAATAACTGCCGTAATTGGTACAAAAATGTCTTTCCCACGCACAGTACCATTCATAAAAGGTTGTTCTGCGGGCAAATGGCGATTACCAACCTCTAGATTTGGTGTATCCCGTGGAACGAGTACGCAAGTAATTCCTTCCACTCCTTCGCCTTGTAATAAACCTTCAGGATCGCGAACATTAACGGCTAAACCAATCAAGGTTGCAATGGGTGCTAAAGTAATCCAACGTTTATCTATAGTAATCGACAAACCAAGCACGGTTTTACCGTCCACTTGCTTTTGCATCACAATCGCATCAGATTGAATGGATGTAGCATCACTACCCGCTCCTGGTTCAGTTAACGCAAAGCATGGAATATCGATACCTTTGGCCAATCGTGGCAAATAATGATTCTTTTGCTCATCTGTACCATAATAATTAATTAGCTCGCCTGGGCCTAATGAATTGGGAACCATCACCGTTACCCCGGTAACTCCTGAACGGGTAGCAATTTTTTGTACCACATCAGAATGTGCCCGAGCCGAAAAGCCTTTTCCACCATATTCCTTGGGAATAACCAAGCCAAAAAAGCCATTTTCTTTGAGATAAGTCCAAACATTTTCAGGCAAATCATGCTCTTGGCTAATTTGCCATTCATTTAGCATGCCGCATAGCATCTGTGTTTCATTATCAAGAAATGCCTGCTCTTCTGCAGAAAGCTCAGTAGCAACTTTTGATAAGCGCTCCCAATTAGGGGCTCCACGAAAAATGTCTTCTTCAAGCCAAGTATCACCGGCATTTAAGGCTTCTTCTTCAGTCTTTGAAAGCTTAGGAACTGATTTACCTGCAGTTTTATAGAGAAAATCACCGAGCCATGCCCGCAAAGGCTCCATATAAACGACTAGCAAAGCAACAATAATTACCGCCCATAATACAAACCCAACAATCCACGGGAGACCGATGGCGAAGGTGGCAACTAATAAATAAAATACGCTTCCTAACTCCCAAACGAGGGGATTCATTGCTCGATAAAGAACGATAAGCGTAAAGACTAAATAAACCAAGAAAAATAGAATAGCCATAAAAATACCTTCCCTTGCTCTTTTTTATTATTGCAGGACGAGCATATAGTATATACTCTTTTTATAACAATAACATATGGCCTACTGGAGTATGAATCAACGATTGATTTGGAATTTTGAATTTACCCCACAAGTGGCAAGCTTGCCTGCAGAATTCGTTATAAAACGCGAGCCCGAGGAAGTAAAGTGGGAGATCCGTTTCTTCTGGCCTAATGATGAAATCATTGTACTCAATACGCTTGATGACTCATTATTAGACATAACTAATTACCAACAAAAATCTCGAGACGATTATTATTACCTACTCGCGGACGACAATTACAACATCAAGCGACGCCGTAATGAATTAATGTATAAACCACTATTAAAGCAAACCCCTCAGGCTATGGCGTTTGGCTCAAAAGTAAATATCGATAACCTTGATAAATCTGCTGAGCCGCAGTTAAAAAAAATCGCCCAACAAGTTGTGCAATATGGAGTGGAAATCTACGTTAAAAAAGTGGCTTTTATCTACAAATTTGCCACCACGCCGACAGTTAAACTCGAATTGGCGCGCCTGGAGGCTCATAATCAGACTTATTTAAGTGCATGTATTGAAGGAAAATCATTATTTTTAGTAGAACACATCGCGGAACGCTTGCTGGGAAAACAGGATTCCTGCGAATATGTAACATTCTTAAAAAACATTTTGCACCTATGATCAAAACATTATTAGACATTATCTACAGCTTCGGAAAAATTGGGCTAATTTCATTAGGTGGCGGCAACTCCATGTTAAAGCTATTGGAGTATGAAGCCGTTAATTACCGCCAATGGATTGGACAAGAAGAATTCATCAATATGGTAGGTTCAAGCTTTGTTTTTCCAGGGCTAACCGCCGTAAAATTATCGGCCCTCATCGGTTATAAAGCTGCGGGACTGACAGGCTTATTACTTGCCGTTCTCTGCCTTAATTTACCAGGATTAATTATGACAGTCATTGGTTATCAATGGTTAACCAGCCATGATAGTCCTGCAACGCGCAAAATAATGATTGGCGTGCAATACGGAGCCTTAGCTTTATTAGCGGCTGCCAGTTATTCGGTGGCTCAAGGTGTTGTGGCTATGTATTTTTCTATTCCTATTGCCCTGTGTTGCATTGTGTTTTTTTTAGCATTAACTTTTTGGAACTTATCGCCTTTTTACGGTTTTCTAGGCTTTATCGCCGTTTGTTTTTTCCTGGTGCGCTGAGTAATAATTTAACGATAGAAATTATTAAAATGGAGTTTCCTTTTGGATACAGTATTGGATAATCCTGAGTATTATATTAACCGAGAATTTTCGGCCATAGCCTTTAACCAACGCGTTCTTGCGTTGGCGAATGATGAACGAGTTCCATTATTAGAACGAATGCGATTTCTTAGTATTTGTAGCAGCAACCTGGATGAGTTTTTTGAAATACGCGTTGCCGGCCTAAAAGAAAAAATGGCCTCATCTACAGGGAAGCTCACCATTGATGGCTTACGTCCTGATGAAGCATTTAGCATCATTAGCCAAAGAACCCATGTATTAATCGATCAATTATATGCAACATTTAATAAGCATTTGCTCCCAGCCTTACACAAAGAAAACATTCATTTTCTTGAATTAGAAGAATGGACCGATGATATTCATCTGTGGGCCAAACATTATTTCAAACACGAGATACAACCCGTTATGAGCCCTATCGCATTGGACTTGGCTCATCCATTACCGCAACTAATTAACAAAAGCTTGAACTTTATTATTTCATTAAGCGGAAAAGATGCCTTTGATCGTAATATTAATTATGCGGTAGTGCATGCACCTCGCTCCATTCCTCGCGTAATCCATCTTCCCTCAGAGCTGTGTGGTGGCGCTGATTATTTTGTTTATTTATCATCAATTATTACCACCCACGTTAATAGCCTATTCCCTGGGATGGAAATCAGTGGCTGTTATTCATTTCGTCTCACCCGAAATAGTGATTTATTCTTACGCGAAGAAGAAATTGATGATTTAGCGAAAGCGGTGCAACGAGAAATTTTTTCTCGCCATTACGGGAATGTGGTGCGTTTGGAAATTGAAAAAAACTGCCCAGAAAAGATCGTTGATTTCTTATTGCAAAAATACCATTTACGCCATGAAGACACATTTTATTGTGATGGTCCTGTAAATATTCAACGCTATCTAACTGCAATTAATAACCTGGATAGGCCTGATTTAAACTATCCAGCATATACAGCCGAATATCCTCAATTTCACCGCTCAGAACGTAATTTATTTAATGTTATTGATGAGCAAGATATTTTGTTGCATCACCCGTATCAAAGTTTTGAGGTGGTCATCGATTTTTTAAGGCAGGCCGCAGCAGACCCTCACGTATTAGCAATTAACCAAACACTTTATCGCACGCACTCCGAATCAGCCATGGTTGACGCCTTAGTTGATGCTGCACACTCAGGAAAAGAAGTCACTGCCGTTATTGAACTGCGGGCTCGTTTTGATGAGGAGTCTAACTTAAAACTGGCAAACCGCTTACATGCCGCAGGTGTGTTAGTGCTCTATGGGGTAGTCGGCTATAAAACACATGCCAAAATGACGCTGGTCGTACGCCGAACTCATGGCAAGTTAAAACGTTATGTGCACTTAAGTACGGGTAACTACCATGAAAAAACGGCACAGCGTTATACCGACTTAGGGCTTTTAACCTGCGAACCAACGATTACTGCTGATACGCAAATTATTTTTCAACAATTAACGGGATTAGGAAAGGTAGTTAAACTGAAAGCATTAAGCCATTCTCCATTTACCTTACAAAAAACCCTGCTGCAATATATCGATCAATGCGCTACTGCGGCGCAAACAGGCGTAGACGCGGAAATTTTACTCAAAGTAAATGGCTTAACTGATAAGACAACCATTCAGGCTTTATATAAAGCATCTCAAGCCGGTGTAAAAATTAATTTACTCGTCCGTGGTGTCTGTTGTTTAAAACCAGGCCTCCCAGGTGTTTCCGAGAATATTCGTGTGCTGTCCTACATTGGACGCTTTTTAGAACACCATCGCATTTTTTACTTTCGCATTGATAATGAAGAGCATTATTTTTGTGCCAGTGCAGATATGATGGAGCGTAACCTGTATCATCGAATTGAAATTATGTTTCCTATTCTTGATGAACAATGCAAGAAACGTATCAAGCAAGAAATTATTAAGAACTATCTCAAAGATAATAGCAATACTTGGGAAATGCAAAGTGATGGTAGTTATAAGCCAATGACTCAGGGAAATTCGTCGGCGCAGGAGAAATTAATTACACTTTATAAAGATGAGACGAATGATATTTAATGAATTAGCTATGCTCATTGCTCCCGCATTACACAACGTTACATCCAGGCTACATTTATATTTGGACCAGATTCAAAGCCTGGTTGCTTGCAACCAGGCTAGGTGTTCTTAGCGTGGGCAGGTTAAATGAATTTCTTTACCCAAATGTAATTGCGCTCGTGTGGCCAAAGGAATGGGGAAATTCGTCGCACCATGCCCAATGCCATCCATCTGTACTACCGGAATAGCGCTTTCCTCGGCAAAACGCTGTAACACCGGTTGAATTAGCGAGGTCGCGTTGGGTTCTTCACCACCAAGAAAATCAGCGAAAAGTACGGCGGCGGCGCCCTTAAAAATATTGGCTTGGCGCAAATGTTCTAGCATGCGATCAACACGATAGCCACGCTCATTTATTTCTTCTAATAAAATAATTTTGCCGCGACCATCTAATTGCCAATTAGTTCCTATACTCGCTTGAACCAGGGTTAAATTACCTCCGGTTACGGAAGATTCAATGATACGATTCTCTTGGGCTAAGCCATTTAGCGGCCTTAATCCCTTAAAATCAACCGATTCACGCTCAGCAAACAATAAAGACTTCAAAGCAGCAATAGATTCTGCTGAAAATTTATCGGGCGTTGCACCGCCATGAATCGTGGCCCAACCCCAGTGCTGTTGCAAATACAAATGCAACGAGGTTATGTCACTCATCCCAACAAAAATCTTTGGTTTCGCTGGAGGTTTCAGGCTCGCTAATTGTGGAATTAAGCGCATCGCACCATAACCACCACGCACGCAAATCAGTGCTTTCGCCTCTGAATCGAGTAAGGCACTTCTTAAATGCTGGAAACGCAGTTCATCACTATTTGCACAGAATAAATCCTCTGCAAAAATATTCTCTTTAACGACGCAGTTTAACTGCCAAGAGCTAATAAGCTCTTTTAGTTCCTGTAATTGCTGATCCGTACAACGGGAGGCAGGGGCTATCAACTCAACGAGATCGCCTGGCTTAAGTACCGGTAATGTTTTCATTGTTTATCTTTGCTAAAAAGTAATCGTACTATATTAAAAGCGTTTTACTTAACTTTCCAGGTTCTTCGCAAGCTAAGCGCGGTAATAAATATCCTGGCACTAATTGTTGCAATTGGTGGTAGATTGCTTGGGCTTTCGTAAAGGGCATATCAAAATGAGCAGCGCCTTTTACTTTATCTAAGGTATGTAAATAATAAGGAAGCACCGCATAGTTAAATAAAGACTGGCTTAGTGACGCTAAAACCTGCGCGTCATCATTGATGCCCGCCAATAACACCGACTGATTCAATAAATGACATCCTGCTTGCCGTAAATCATAAAGCGCCTGACCAACCGCAGTATCCTGCAATTCCTGCGGGTGATTACAATGTAGCACCATTACTTTTTTCAGCCGAGTCGTTGTTAATAAGCTTAAAAAGCCAGAATCAATTCGTTCTGGAAATACCACAGGAATACGGGTATGAAAACGAATGGTGTGCACATGGGGAATCATTTCTAATCGTTGCAAAAGCTCAGCAATAACGACGTCAGCCGCTAAAAGTGGGTCTCCCCCACTTAAAATTACTTCGGTAATGCTTGAATCCTTCGCAATGTACTCACAAATTTCGTTAAACCCCTGGCGCCCGGGATTATTCTCCTGATAAGGAAAATGTCGTCGAAAGCAAAATCGGCAATTAACTGCGCAAACCCCAGTTAAGGTGAGTAAGACTCGCCCATGATACTTATGAATTAAGCCTCTTAAGGGATTACTCACGCGTTCTTGCAATGGATCAACCCCATACTCTGCTGATGAATTCATTTCTTGAGTTGTTGCTAAAACTTGCAACAGTAATGGATCTTGAGGATTCCCCTTTTGCATTCGTTGGGCAAATCCCAAAGGAATACGGCTGGCAAATTGCTCTTCAGCACATAAGCTTCCAGTAGATAGGGGTAATTCTAGATAGGCTAATAAATCAGCTACAGAAGAAAAACCTTGCGCTAATTTTTTTTGCCAACTTAAAGAGGTATCTCGCATTAATTACACAGACTTGATAAACTGTGCGAACTTTAACTAAAACCAGAAAAAATCTCAACACTGTGGAGTCCTAATGGCAATTTATAGCACCAATGAATTAAAAAATGGCCTAAAAGTAATGGTCGATGATGCCCCGTGCACCATCATTGATTGTGAATTCGTAAAACCAGGAAAAGGCCAAGCCTTTACCCGCATTAAAATTCGTAATCTGAAAACAGGTCGAGTCGTAGAACGTACCTTCAAATCAAACGAGACCTTACCTTCTGCTGATGTTGTTGATATGGAAATGCAATTTCTCTACGCTGATGGCGAGCACTGGCATTTCATGGTTCCAGATAATTTTGAACAATATGCGCTAACCAAAGAAATTCTTGATGAGGCCGCACTCTGGTTAAAAGAGCAAGATATTTGCATCGTGACCCTGTGGAACAATGAACCTATTCAGGTATTGCCACCTACATTTGTTATTCTTGCGATTACTGAAACCGATCCAGGACTAAAAGGTGACACTTCTGGCGGTGGCGGAAAACCTGCCATCCTGGAAACAGGCGCAGTAGTGCGAGTACCTTTATTCGTACAAACAGGTGAATTAATTAAGGTAGACACGCGTAAGGGCGAATACGTTTCGCGCGCAAAAGAATAGGGTTCTCGCGAACTACGTCGAGTTATCGGCGTTGCAAGACCTCCGGATCCCGCGGCCAAGCCGCGGGAATTCGAATACGTTTAAGTTAACGTCATAAGCTGGCGCTCACTCCGAATAATGTACTTAGCTATAGTAAAAATACCAAAGGCGAATAGGCTCTAATAAACATTATAAGAGTCATACATACCCCAGTACCCCACGTCACCTAAGTCATCATAACCGTAGTAATAAGCATCATTCCAATATGGCCCACCATAATAACCTACGGTGTAAACAGTACGAGTAGGATATGCGCGAGTATAGTAAACCGTTTCTGTAGTAACACAACTTGTTACTAAGAGCATTGGTGCTACGATAACTAAAGCAATGATTAATTTTTTCATGGTTCCATCCTATTTCTATGATTCTAAAACTAATTAATACTAGTAACGATGGTGGTGGCGATGATGATGATGGTGGTGGTGCCATCGATCCCAACCCCTATGATGTCCACGATCCCAATGTCTATGATGCCCATGACGATACCCATGGTTATGATGCCCATGACGATACCCATGGTTATGATGCCCATGACGATACCCATGGTTATGATGCCAATAAGCGTAATTAGTACCAACTTTAGCTACCTTATTGTAATTAATGGCGGTCCTATTGTCTGAGCGCAATTCCGGGTTATAAATAGAAGCATGAGCCACGGCAAACCCTGGAGTACCAAACAGGAGTAATGAACTAATAACAAAAGAGAAAATAAGCGTTTTCATGATAACCTCCAAGTCAATTAGCACTCCCTCTTTGTGTATTATTATTATACAACTAGATTCCATGTTTAGCAAAACAGGTTGCGTTATTCAGGAAAACGGGCACAGATAGGGAGGAAAAAACGTAATTCCAAAAACTTTTCATGGAAAAATATAGGTAACGACTTACCGAATCCTGAGCCGCTACTGAATGCACGTTGGAGGTTTATGCTGAGCTTAAGGCGTCCTACTATGACTCATGTAGGCTGGCACACCACCCATCAAACTACCCTCCCTATCTGAAAATATTAATGGTTCAGTTAGGTTCAGTCATCACCCATATGTTTAATAATAGACCAAAAATAGAATGATTGTAAAATTATTGACCACCGATAGGCCATACTTTGCTACTTCTTCGCTAAATTACAATGCAGGTTAAATGCTACAAATACCCGTATTATGCAGTATTAATACGGGCAACATTTGAGCTTATTGTGAATATCTGAATAAGTGATTGGCAGATGCTTGTACCGTTGGCATGATTATCATTTGTTCTATATCAACGTGTTGGGGCCGTGAAATGCAATAGAGGATTGCATCAGCAATGTCCTCGGCAACCAACGGATGGAAGCCACTATAAAACTCTTTAGCCCGTTGTTTATCATTCCAGCGCACTTCACTAAACTCAGTTTCCACTGCTCCAGGAGCGATTTCTGTAACTCGAATTGGACTTCCCAATAAATCCAGGCGCATCGATTTTGAAATAGCGTGTACTGCGTGTTTGGTTGCAGCATAAACATTACCATTAGGATAGCATTCATGACCCGCAATAGAACCTATATTGACAATATGCCCTCTACCACGAGCCATCATCACAGGAATAATGGCACGACTGACATAAAGTAATCCTTTAATATTCGTATCAATCATTGTATCCCAATGCGCTTCAACTCCTTGCTGTAAGGGTAAGGTATCTAAGGCTAAACCAGCATTATTGATTAACACATCAATTGCTTTCCATTGGCTGGGCAACGAAGATAATTGCTTGGTAACTTGTTCATGATCACTTACATCTAAAGTTAAGACATAATGTTCCTTACCTGATTCTTGAGTTAATTGTTGCGCTAAAGTTTCTAAACGTTCTGTACGGCGGGCAGCCAAAATCAATTGAGCCCCTTGTCCTGCACAATAATGGGCACACGCTTGGCCAATGCCACTCGATGCACCAGTGATTAAAATAATTTTATCCTCTAATAAATTCATTGTTTATAATCCTTAACTGCAAATATTGAAATGTCTATGAGCTTTTTATTAGTAGTTCTTAGTGGGTAGAACTTAATGTAGTCATCAAACGCATGACCTCCTCATCGGACGTCTGGCTAAAATCATCATACCATAACCCAACGGCATAAAAATTAGCTGGCTGTAATGGACAAATTATTTTATTAACCAGGCTTGCCATTTCCGCACAAGTAGACCTTGCCGCAACAGGGACAGCCACAATAAGCTCTGCTGGATTTTTTTGCTTTAATGCAGCAATAGCTGCACGCATGGTATAACCGGTAGCAATCCCATCATCAACCAGAATAATGGTTTTTCCCATAAGGTGCAGAGGAGATTTATTCACTCGATAAACCTTATCACGACGTTCTAATTCCAGCTTTTCTTTCCGCAATACCTCATCAATTGCACTACGGTCGATATGCAGTCCGTGCACAACATCCTCATTAAAAACCACGACACCTCCGGGTGCAATGGCACCCATGGCGTACTCTTCATGCCCAGGAACCCCTAATTTACGCACAATAAAAATATCCATTGGCAAGGAAAGTTTGGTTGCAATTTCATAGGCCACAGGCACTCCCCCTCGGGGTAAACCCAAAATAATACTGTTATCTTTTACTGCATAATCATGCAACAAGTCAGCGAGAACCTGTCCGGCTTGCTGCCTATTCGCATAGTTCACCGTTTGGCTCCTTGAAATTATTCCCTTAATTAAAAGTTTAGTACATCCCTTTGTCAGAACGCCCAAGCCCATGCTGTGCTATATTTGACCAATGGATTGATGACAAGGAAGGGATCAAACTCTGAACATTACTGAAAAGATCATTTATGCTCACCTGCTGGATGAAAAAATGGAGGCAGGCAAAGAAATCGCCTTAAAAATAGATCAAACCTTGTGCCAAGATGTAACAGGAACTCTAGTTATGCTTGAATTAGAAGCTATCGGACTAGAACGTACCAAGGCAGAAGTTTCAGTGCAATATGTCGATCACAATTTGATTCAAGAAGATAATAAAAATCCTGATGATCATCTTTTCCTTGAAGGCGCAGCCAGGCGTTATGGCCTTTACTTTAGCCGACCAGGAAATGGAATAAGTCATGCGGTACACATGCAAAACTTCGGTCTCCCTGGAAAAACACTCGCCGGTTCTGACAGCCATACCTGTGCCGCTGGCTTTATGGCCATGCTGGCCATCGGCTCAGGAGGCCTGGAAGTCGCCATGGCAATAGCAGGCTACCTTATTTTAAGTACCGTCACCATTAATCAAAAGCCAATTTGGGGCCTAAAGGGACAATTTGCGTTGGGTTGATGGTCTTATGGCTGTAATAATAATGTTGTTTAATTTGTAAAAAATTAACCGTTTCACGTACCCCTGGATGATAATACAAACGCTCTAGGTAGGATTGAATTGCTTTGTAATCACTCATACGTTGCTTGTTGGTTTTAAAATGACTGTAATATACGGCATCAAAACGTATAAGGGTGGTAAAAAAGCGCCAATCGGCTTCGGTTAATTGCTCCCCAATCAAGTATTGGTGTTTCGCTAAATGCAGCTCCAGTTCCTCGAGCAAAGTAAATAATTCATGATAGGCAAGCTCATAAGCCTCTTGAGCAGTCGCAAAACCACATTTATAAACCCCGTTATTAATTCCATTATAAATACGGTCATTCATAGCATCGATTTCTGCGCGTAATGGTTTGGGGTAAAAATCCTGAGTGTCTCCGGTAAGTTGATTAAAGGCCTCATTAAATTGGCGAATAATTTCCGCCGATTCATTATTTATAATCGTTTGTTCTTTTTTATCCCATAAGACCGGAACCGTAACCCGCCCAGTGTAGTCAGGGTGTGCCTTAAGATAAATCTCGTATAAATAGCGCAAGCCATAAAGTTTGTCTCCTGTTGCATCCATTCCCGTATTAAACTCCCATCCATTCTCCAGCATATGTGGATGGACAATAGAAACGTCGATGTATTCATCGAGCTTTTTGAGTTTTCTGAAAATTAAGGTGCGATGGGCCCAGGGACAAGCTAAAGACACATACAAATGATAACGTCCCTTTTCGGCAGGAAAACGAGCATCGGGCTCATGACTAATTGCGGAACGAAACTGGGTAGGCTCGCGTTTAAATGCCCCCTTAGTTTTATCGGTATCATACCAAACATCCTGCCATTTCCCATCAACCAAAAGCCCCATGATTCATTCCTTATACAGTCCGTAAAATAATATTTAGTTATTATAGTTTGATATCAGTTCCGCAGTTAGCCTGCTCTTGCTCATTTGCTAAAACTGCTGCTAATATCATTATTTTCACCGATACCATTCAGTAAGATACGACAACAGTTCTCTTTTTGCTACAAAAGCATCGTACAAACACCTAACTAAGGACAGATAGATGAATAAGAGCTCTTTCAAAAAAATAGCATTAATGGCCCTGATTTTTGCCACAAACACAGGAGCTTGGGCACAAGAACTAGTTGAAATATCAATTGATGCGATTAACATTAAGAATGGAACAGTGGCCAGTCGCCCCTGCCCCAAAAAGATACAGGGTAATTGTCCTGCCGGTGTGCCAAGTTCGTGTATGATGGTTTTCACTCCTTCGGCTTTTGCCGGAACACTTACCATTACCAATAATTCGAATAAAACGGCTTTAAATGTCACAACAAATCAGGCCTTTATTAGCTCTTATGACATTTTCCAATCACCAGACACCGGCCTGGCTAGCATCGCCCCGCATACTTCAGGCACCTTAACCTTTTATGCTAGCGGTTTACCGATAAATCCACCGATTGACGTCGAAGTTAAAGGCAGCAATACCACCTCAGCATGTTTTAGTATTCAAGTACTATCCTAATTGTTCTATCAGCGAACCTCCAGTTCATTGAGAACTGGAGGTTGACCCTTTAGATTAAATACCGAATTAATTTTTCCGGAAGCCATACAACTGCCAATTGTATCGGTATATCGCTCAGAACTATGTATGCAACCTGGCTCTTTGACGGTATAGTGCATATCCACGGGATTACCAATAATGGCGCGAATAACTCGCGGCCCCATTCCAGGCATCCCGGCATGCATCACTTTGCGGTTATCAATCAGCATAATATCGCCTTTTTTCCATAAGCATGACGAATAATTAGTTCTCATCAATTCAGCGAGTTCTTTGACTTCCTGGTCATTAAAACAACTTCCTACCTTTATTTCATCAAACCCAGATAAGTCCGTTTTTCTTTTAGCCATAAACTCAATGGCTTTATTTCTTACGATCTGATAGGAGTTCTTAGGTGATTTAGCCAAAGCAATCGCCCCCATAGCAACGGATTCTATTGCTTGAAAAACCGGGCTAGGTAATTTCCAAAAAAATCGATGCCAAAACCATGCCTTGCCTTGATAATCATTCATAAAGCGTTTGCGCAATTCATCGTTAAGGGTTGGTAATTCAAAAAGATTAAGTTGCATGGCTTTTTCTTTGGTAAGTGGATGTTCAAATACACTGGGTTTATACATTAGAACAAAACGTTCTTCTCCTTCACCCACGACAGGGAGATCGAAATAAGCGCAAATTTCTTCTACTTTTTCTGCCGAAAGGTGATAACGTTCAGCAACCTCCGAGACTAACCATTTGGATACAAAATAGGCATGATCTTCCAATTTATTTTTTAATCCAACGGACAGCTGGCGATAGATTTTTTCTGTATTAATGATGCCCGTTTCCCCACCTAAAGTAGATGGCTCCATGCAAAAAAAACCAATATAGCTAGGAACATCTGCAGAATAATAATTTTCTGTGTGAAAACCGCCAAGGTATAAGGTTCCTCCAGTTTTATAAACTGAATTTGTATGCAAAACATATTTTAGATCATCAACATGCGTGCGACCATTTTCGGACATAAACGCTTCGCTTATTCCATGAAAATCAGGAATACTCGTGATTGCCTTTTCAAATTGTTGGTCTGAGTGAATATCAAAACCACGAAAGAGCACCGCGCCATACTTAGCAATATCTGCTACTAATTGGCTCGCATTAGCCGCCAAAAACTGATGTAAAAACGCCGCAGTCTTGATACCCTGTGCCTCAATCACCAAAGGCATTTCCTTCTCATCGGATAAAATAAAACGCTCATCGTCATGAAGAAATCGAGTACATACGCCTGTATATTCATGCATTTGCCACCTCCTATCCCTATGCTTATAAAAAAATATAGCACAAAAATAGGCACTAACTTTTTGAAAAATAACAGCTAAATCTGTATAAAAATCACCCGAAACACCGGGTGTCCTGATGAATAAGGTAGACCTGGGGTTGATTTATCAAAATTTTTAAGGGATCCTTATCGCCCAACTTACGTCAATATTGTATGGAGAGCACAATGACTCAAGCTATTCCAAATGGATTTCACACACTTACACCTTCTTTTATGTTTAAAAACTGCAAGGCAGCTATTGAGTTTTACCAAAAGGCTTTTAATGCAGAAACAATAAGTTTTATGCCCAATATTGATGGTAAAGGTACAATGCATGCTCAACTTAAAATTGGCAGCTCGATGATGATGATGGGCGACGAGATGCCTGGTAATGAACAGTGCTCCCAAAGCGCAGAAACGCTTGGCCACTCCCCTATAAGTATGTATGTTTACGTGGATGACGTTGATAGTGCATTTAGCCAAGCAGTCGATGCGGGCGCGCAAGTAACCATGCCTATCACGGATATGTTTTGGGGCGACCGCGTAGGTCAAGTTAAAGACCCATTTGGATACAGTTGGATGATTGCGACCCATACGGTTGATCTCAACAATGAACAAATTAAGCAGCGTGCTGAAGAGTTTTTCGCCGCCTGGCAAAACAAAAAATAGAGTAACAATGAACTACACTGATTATGGCTATAGAATCAATCAAATTACCGCAGGTTCAGGACCTAACTGGCTCTTTTTGCCAGGGGGGCCTGGCTTGGGTTCGGAGTATTTGACCGAGTTTTGTAACAAATTACAGCTACCAGGAGCTATTTTTGTTCTAGACTTCCCTCAAGATGGAACGAATACCGCTCATGGAGAACTGGACCTAGAATGCTGGAAAGAAGGACTTATGGACCTTCTTCAGTCCTTTAGTAACCCCATACTGGTTACTCATAGTTTTTCAGGGATGCTTGCCTTGATGATGCCTGAGTTGGAACAACAGCTGTCAGGTTTAGTGCTAATGAATACCACGACTCAAAATACCTTTTTCCCACACATTAACGCCATGCAAGAAAAGTATGACTTACCGGACCTAGTACCTGCCGCAGGCCAGTATCATTTAGATCCGTCAAATGAAACTTATAAGGCGTTTTGGCATACCTACAAGCATTATTGCTTTACGGCAGAAGAGCTCTCTGAAGGTGAGAAAATGCTCCCTCTTTTTGCATTTAATAATGCAGCCTACTATTATGCAGTGGAACATTTTTATATTGATTATGCATGCAAGTGGAGTCCTAAAACCATCCCAGCCATGACGATTGCTAGCGAACAAGATTTTATTTGCCCACCACAAATTTTTCTTGATGATGAACGGTTTCAAAGCCCCAATATGATGAACAAGCTCATCTCCAATGCAGGCCATTGTCCATGGGTTATTTGCTTTGAGCAGGTTCAGCAATGTTTTGATGATTTCGTTGAGACTCTACCAACTAGCCTTAAACCAAACCCAATTACCCCCCGCTTGACCACGATAATGTAAGTTGTGCTCATGGCCCGATAGTCCCCCTATCTACGTATTTGAGAAACGTCGGGCCATAGGGCTGCTCTATAATTATTTGCTTAACACATAGGGCTGATATACTGGTTCCCAAATGCTTGCAGCAAGCTCTTGTTCAAATTCTGCTTCATTAACGCGAGCCAACCCTTCAGTAATGGCTTGCTTGCCAACTGCTTTTGCTACCGCAAAGCTAATCGCACGTAATGCAGATAATGGAGGTAAAAGATTTGCCGTCTTATCATTGCGTGCAGGAGAACATTCTGCAAGTGCCAGTGCAGCTGCCTTAATCATGCCATCAGAAACATGTTTTGCCTGTGACGACATAATTCCCAAAGCTAAACCAGGGAAAACATAGGAGTTATTCGTCTGGTCAATATGATACTCTTTGCCTTTGAAGGTAACGGGAGCAAAAGGGCTTCCGGTGCCAATTAACGCTCGACCATCAGTCCAATGCAATAAATCCTCTGGGGTTGCCTCACAATGCGACGTAGGATTAGAGAGAGGGAAAATAACAGGGCGCTCTGTATTTTGCGCCATGGTTCTTACAATCTCTTCAGTAAATGCACCAAACTGCGTAGAAACCCCAATCAAAGCGGTTGGCTTCACATTGCGAACCACATCAAGCAATCCGATTTCATCGCGATTAGAGAGCTGCCACCCATCAATTTCCGAGCGTTGACGCACAAAGGTTTCTTGAGAAGGGCTTTGACCTTTGCCTCCTTCAACCAAGAGGCCATAACGATCAACCGCATAAATACGTTCACTAGCCTCTTGCTCAGTTAAACCCGCATCAACCATTGCCGCACGAATCAACTGCGCAATTCCCAGTCCAGTTCCACCAAAACCGAAGAAAACAACACGTTGCTCACGTAAAGGGATACCTGTGACATTAATCGCCGACAATAAAGTACCCGTGGTCATAGCGGCAGTACCTTGAATATCGTCATTAAAAGTACACAGCTGATTGCGATAATGAGCTAAAAATTTGGCAGCATTGCCCCCTGCAAAATCCTCCCATTGCAACAAAATATGTGGCCAACGCCGTTTTACTGCAGAAACAAAGGTATCAACAAATTCATCATACTCTGCTCCTCGTACACGCTTGCTTCGCCAACCAATATACAAAGGGTCATTAAGTCGCTCCTCATTATCAGTTCCGACATCAAGTAAAATGGGTAAACAATACTTTGGATGAATGCCCGCTAAAGCGGTGTATAAGGCCATCTTCCCGATCGGGATTCCCATCCCACCAGCCCCTTGATCACCAAGCCCTAAAATGCGCTCCCCATCGCTAACCACGATGCATTTAATAGAATCATAACGCGGATGCGCAAAAATTTGCTCAATCTTATCTCTATTGGGATAACTAATAAAAAGCCCCCGGGGTTTACGGAATACTTCACTAAATTTTTGGCAGCCCTCACCAACCGTCGGCGTGTATACAATAGGAAGCATTTCCTCAATATGATGGGCAATTAAAGAATAAAATAAAGTTTCATTCGTATCTTGAAGATCGCGTAGAAAACTATACTTTTCCAATTGGGTTGGCAACTCGGAAAAAACGGCATATCGGCGACGTTCTTGATCTCCCATACAACCGATATGAGGAGGCAACAAGCCATGCAAAGAAAATATATCTCGTTCTTCCTGAGTGAACGCAGTACCTTTATTTAACAAAGAGTTATTTAGTAAATCATATGCGGTTAATTTTGTTGCAATACAGCTACCTGTGGGGGATTGTCGTTCTTGATCTGAAGTGCTCATGTATAAAGTCCTTTTATAGGTAATCTTTTAACGATAAATACTTACTCCTTCCAGAATAAGCATAGATCAAATTTTAGCCTTTACTCTAAGCCATAGATTTACTCTAAGCCATAGATTTACTCTAAAACATTATCAATATCCGTTGGGTGGCGGTAATCTCCGATGGAGATGATCATTATTTGCTAATTAACGCTATTGAGCAATAGCTTTCTGCACAACAATGACAGAAACAATCAGCTCAAATATTGAACAACCATAAAGCCCTTCTATACTTAAAGTTAAGTGAATCACTAAATTTAAGGTGGTTGCCTTTGGGGGGAGATATGACTGATGAAAAAACCGAGAAGAATAATAATAATTTAGGGCAACGAACTGATAAAAAACTCTCGGGAAAAACTCATAGCAGTTTACACTCGACACGTGGTCACTCCTATACCTTAATGGGTACCTTGCTGGAAGATGAGTACAAGCATTTTGCTCAGCAAGAAAGCATAAAAAAAGAAGGAAAGAGCATCAATAAAATCATATTAGGAAAGGGATCTTTCGGTACAGTGCGACTGGCTCAAGATGAAGCCTCAGGTTTATTTCTGGTAGTAAAAAAAATAAAACCATCTAAAGCGAAAGCAAAATTAACTTCCGCAGATTTGGATAAATTGGAGATAGAACAAGAAATACACGAAGCAATTCAACAGCACCAGATTAAAGGAACATTGAGTGCTATTGATATGATCCGAACCGTAAGCAGCAAGAATGAAGAAACTATATACCAAATTTTCCCTCTGGCCAGTCGCGGAGATGGCAATAACTTCATTGAAAAAATTGCTTTTAACTCTGGGGACACAAATAAAAAGTTGGTTCCTCACCTTCTCTTAATACTGGCCAAAACTTTCGCCGATCTTCATGAACACCATATCTATCACCGTGATTTAAAACCCGAAAACATACTCATCACCTCTCAATATGAAGTAGTTGTGGCTGATTTTGGTTCTGCAGTAATTTATAATGCCCAAGGTAAAATACAAGCCTATCCCAATGGCGATGTAATGTACAATCCTCCTGAATTTATAAAACGTTTACCTACGGATACCACCTATACTCCTATTCCTGCAAGCTATACCGAAGAAGATCGAATTAAATTAGTTGACTCATGGAAACTTGGCTTTACTATCGCACCATTCATTGATCCAGATCTTCATGAGCTAGTACAATCATTGTTACAACTACCGATGAAAGATTCGCACCCTCATGCAACACGATTGGTAGCGTATCAAAATTTTCATCTTGAGTTAGATAATAAACTACATGAACTAGGATATACGGAGGAAGTTATAGAAGCCTTGTTAGGCTTGTTAAATCCAGATTATACAAAACGCTTAACCCCTATAGAAGCATTAACACTCCTGTGTTCTCAGGAACTTTCGCAAGAGATAGAAGCCGTGGTCAGCCATTCAGCCCAACAATTAAGCCAATTATTAGCCGAAGCCTTTACCTATGTGGAGATGGCCGATAGTACCCCGCAGACATCTGCCAGCAACGCGTCTTCATCCTTCTTTACCCCCTCGACGACCCCGGCACAATCAATTAGAAGCAAACCAGGGCCAGATGGATATGAGATATTTTATCCAGATGATGAATCGCCCGATTTAGAATCAGAACCGGATAAACCGAATCCGAGTGGTTCACAGCCATAGAGTGGGAGCTGGATGTATTGTACTAAATTACGAGATCCCGCAGACAAGCTGCGGGACATAAAAATGAAACACATTGAGGCGAAGTGTAACACCTCTAAGACTTCATAAAATGATCATAAATAGCTCGGCTTGCTAAAGCGATAGCACGGCTTCGTGGGTAATCACTCGCAGATTGGGATTTAACATAAACCGCGATTGCAATATGCCCTTTATTATGAGGTAAAGTAATAATCCCAACATCACTCACAAAACGATACAATTTCTTTGAGCCCGAATAATTTAAATATTTGGGTTCATAGATAGACCAAGTGCCTGTTTTATGTGCCACTTTAACCCCAGGGGGTAACAAGCCTCTTATGCGACTTCTACCGGTTCGACATTGTTCCATAATCTTCATAAGCAACTGAGTACTGGACTCTGATAGCGCTTGTTTTTTATAAACCTTCACCAGCAGCTTAGCCATATCGTTTGGAGTCGTTGTATCACGAGTATCTTTTTGAAACCGCTGCCAAGCCTTCTGTTTATCTTTAAGAGAAACACGAGCAAAAGCACGTTCCCAAGTTAATACAGGTGGGCGTTTTTTTAATAAAGCATGGTCTACGTGATTGGTATCGACAAACATTTCCATGATCGAGCGATTAACATGGATGTCTTTAAAACCTAGAGCCGCCATACGTTTTTTCACTGCCTCAGGCCCTTTAGCCGCTTTTAATAACGAATCACTGGCACTGTTGTCACTGTTGATCAAGGTATATTTAAGTATTTGTTGTAAAGAAATATTAATTTGTTTCTTTTCAAACATATGATGTAAATAGCCTGAGCCTGGGACCGCGTTTTTTGAGTTCAGTTTAATCATACGACTTAATGATTCTTTTTTTTCATCCACGAGATGTAAAAAAGCCAAGGCGATGGGTAATTTAATGGTACTGGCCATGAAAAAACGCTGATTACTATTATGCGTAATCATTTGATTTTTCTCGATGTGAATGGCCGTGATCCCCATAACTAAATGAGATTTTTTCTCGATTTCCTTAATTTTTTTAGTCAGTGCTACGTCTGCATTTACCGCCCAGCAATTCACAGAAAACAGCAGGGCACAAAATCCATATAAGCTATTCTTTAGCTTTAAAATCTCAAATAATTTGATTTTCATACAGTAGTTAATCCATTCGTCATTATTTAATTATCTTTACTCTCTATTCATGCATATTTAAACATTCTTAACAAGAGCTTGCGGACATTTCTGTGCTTTTACAGACGTAATATTACTCTTGTATTTTTATTGCAAATTACGGAGAATAGCGCGCCTTTTTGACTAATGTTTTATACATGCATTAAGAATTATTTAGGCTCTAAGTTACTTGATTACAGGGCATTTTGGCAATTTATTTATTAACCCTTGCCAATAGTTTTTAACTGTACTTTATATTAAATAGGATGTTGTTATGGTTACAGAGCAGGAAATTCAAGAACAATTAAAGGAAACTCAAACAAAATTAGATAAACTCACCGAGTTAAAAAAGACTCTCGAATCCCGTTTTTGGGGCAATTCGGATGTATGCGAAGATATTAATGGTGTTCCTCTTTCAAAAGAAAATATTCAACAGGCTGTAGAGCGACTTGCAGATCAACTAATAACCCAACATCCTGATGCATTCCCTATTTTAGTTGGCTTAATGGATGGAGCACACCCCTTCTTTGCTGCACTCTACTCCGAATTGACCAAACGCGATTACCGTTTCCAATACTCAACAATGCAAACAACCAGTTATGAAGGCATGCAGTCTGGAAACTTACGTTTTACCCAACCCAAGGGTATTTTAACTAACCGCTTAGTTATCGTTGCTGATGATGTTTGTGATACAGGTAAAACAGCAGATGCGATAAAGAAGCATTTTGAAAATGAAGAATGTGCGAAACAAGTACAATTAATGGTTCTTGTTGATAAAAAGCAAAAAGGTAGACGCATAGAGCCAGACTTCGTTGGATTTACGGTTTCAGAAGAGGCATTTATTATCGGCTATGGTTTAGATTTTGATGGTTTAGTGCGTAATACTGACTGTATTAAAACAATGAATAAAGCGATGTTGCCTACAAAAGATGAAGCGATATTACTAAAAGAAGAAACGCTATTGTGCGCTCAATTTAAAGCACTGCATAAGCAACTAAAAACGCTACGTGAAGAGAACAATAAAGCGTCGTCCTCAAAAACAAGCGAGTCAGGTTTCTTTGCCTTACCAGAAGGCCCTGCAGCGATTACGGTAGTTGCCCCCACTGATAATCCTTCTGTGGCACAAACCGAATTCTCCATGTAAAAAACAGTCTAATACCGGATTATGACATCCACCATAATCCGGAAAAAATTCAGCAAGCCCCACTCACAATGCAAATACTTTATTAAGTGACAGCGCAACTTCTTGGCCAACAAGGCTTTGTCGGCTATGAAAAGTCAAGGTGCCGGAATTAAATCCCTGGTTCATTTCTGGCGCGAATGAAATGGTTTTGTTTATTGCATAATTACCGGTGAACGCGCAGGTATAATTTAACTTAAAGAACCAAGTAGAATTAACATAATAAGCCATACCCGCCTGTACCGCCCCTCCCCATATCCATTTGCTTTTCGAAATGCCATCCAAAGTACCCAAATAATAGGCAGACTCAGTGTCACTCATTTCGGCAATTTTTTGCTGAGTATTAAATAATGAAGGACCGACACCAACATAAATAAAACTGCGTTTATAGGAACGCCCAATAAAAGCTGGCAGCATTAAGGTATCATGCACTTTAGCCTCGATAGCAGCAAAGCTCACGGTGTCCGTCGTATTCAACGTAGGAGCCATTAAATTAATTGCGCGTACTGAACCCGGTGCTCTAATTTTTAAATTAGTGTATTGGTATAAAAACTCAATCCCCCACAACCATTCACTACCTGAGAACTGTTTAAAATAACCCGCTTGTGCTTCAAAAGAAAAATCTTGCGCACTATTGTGGAACGATTCTCTACTACCAGCAAAAACGCCTAATGGTGGCAAACCGCCGGTTACATTAAGTGTTCCTAGTAGATCTGAATTCAAGCGAACAAAGTTATAACTGCCACCGAGCCCAATAAAAAGTCCCGTTTGATTGATAGATGCAGAAGAAACCTCTCCTAAAGTACCGGCAAACACGAACGAACTCATTAACCCCCAAACCAATAAACATAACTTGAGCTGCTTCACATTAATCTCCAGAGAAACCGCCATAACATGCAGCGGTTTCATTTATAGAACGGTTAGAAATAACAGTTATTGCCATTATTATTCGGGCAGTTGCATTTGCCGGAAAAGGTAATTTGTTGTGCGGCATTAATTGATTGCACCGTACTGGTACACGAAGGATTTCCTCTAATAGTGATTTTTGCACCGGGAAATACCAAGTATTCAGGCCAAGGAGCATCTGCTAGAGGACCTTGGTTTCCTGTACTGGCCATAACCACGTTGGCATTTTTACCAGTAACGGGGTTAGTTTGCGTGATAATTAGTGTATAAGGATTACCAAAACCAACTATGGTGAGCAACGCACCAGCTGAAAAGCCTTTACAGCCATTGTCAGTAACCATCACATTTTTAGGAACCAAGCCCGCTGCTTTTTGAGTACAATTGGTATCAAAAAGACCATAATTTCCCTCCGCAGAAGCGACTCCTTTAACCGGCTCATCATAGGCCTCAAATGCCAAAACACCGATAGGATATCCTGAACTGACGACAAAATTAGCACTTGCTTGTTGATAAAGGGCTCGATAATAAGTCACTGCATTAGCAACAGATGGTGCGCAAGGACCAGGGCTATTGCACGCGTAAATTGACGTACTCCCCTTTGTTGCCCAACCGGTTTCAGCAGATAAAAGTGTACGACCTAAAGGGGTATAAAAAGGTTGCGTAGGTGCTGCTGGATTTGCTGGCGGGTTCGTTGAACCAACAACACGCAGATAATCCCAAGCCAATGAGTTATTTAACTGTGTTGTCGTTAATGGTTGGATCCACACCGCAGATGAGGGTGTTACCCCCCATTGAAAAGGATAGGGATCAAAAGACAAGGGGGCAGTGGCAGAATAACTATTAACTAAAGTGACCATGTCTTGCGAAATCGCAGAGCTAGGGGTTGTTAAATTACCACTTACCAAAGCAGAACCTACTGGGGTAGTGAGTCCTGCCGCTGTTAAGGTACTTTGCAGCGCACTTACCGCAGAAGTAAGATAGCCCACATTTGAGGTTGTTGGATTATTGCAAGGTGCAGTTATATTCCCCGCCTCACAATAATTTTCATGCCCAGCAAATACCAGAATCACGGTATTTTGGAACACTTGGGCTCCCACTGTATTAATTACTGTACTCAGTACAGTCTGGGCACAAGGAATATAGTTTTGCGCCGCAGGGGCTGTAGGACAACCCCCGGTGTATGCCGAATCTGCTGCTTGTTGCGGGATCACCGCCTCATAAATTACTTTCATGCCTAAGGCGTTAGCCTGGTTGATGATATCTACCCAAGAATAATCGGTGGTTTGATAGGAGCGAACGGTGGTAAACCCTGCGGCTTTTAATTGAGAAAGCTCCGCATAGACGTTGGTAATGGCTTTACCCGCGGCATTAGTTCCAACATAAAATACATCATGGTAATTAAGCAAATTTCCATTAGGATAATGATTCGGTTGGTAGTCCACGCCAACTAAGCCAGAAAATGAGGTGGCCGAGGCATAAGTTACAGCAGAAATAAGCGATACATAGAGTAATGCCTTTTTACACAAATGCAGCATGTTGTTCGTCCTTGTCGTAGCCTGGTTGCTCTAACCAGGATTCTTCTTTTATCGAAAACCTGGTTGCAAGCAACCAGGCTACATAACAGCTAGCCTGTAATTTGAGCTGGCATTTTACAATAATCTGTAAACGATTGATAATATTATTGATTAGGCATGCATGGAGAAAAAAAAGCACACTCATGTTAAAATAAAAAAAGAGCACTATTTTTTACACAACATGTTAGATGAATTGATTTCCGGTTTGCTGCGCGCACCATTTAAATTTTTCGGGTGGTTGCTCAATGATTTTATATTTGAGCAAATTATTGACCCAATAATCTACTCAATAGGAAAATGCACACTGCGAATGCTTACCTTGGGCCGATGTAAACTGGATAACCCATCGAAGATCATGAAGGCAATGATTTATATTACGGGGGTGGCAACCCTCATTGCCGGTACCTGGTTAATATTCCGCGCTTTATCTTAATTACACAAGCGTGCAACTAATACCTATTTTATTAATTCCTTGTAGACTTCTTCATCAAAACCCAATGCAATTATTTTGCCATTTTTTGCTAAAACAGGCCTTTTGATTAGTGAGACATTGGCGATAATAAATGCGGTTTTTCCCTCTAAACTTAGGATTTCATAATCATCTTTATATTTGCGATATGTGGTCCCTCGTTTATTGACGGGAAGCTCACCTGCAAAATCGCTCCATTGTTTGATTTGCTCTGGCGTGGGAGGTGTTTTTTTAAAATCGATAAACTCATAATCAACTTTATTTTTCTCAAGAAAACTACGTGCTTTTTTTACCGTATCGCAATTAGGAATAGCAAACATTGAAATCATTTATTCAGAATCCTCGTATTTTTACCTCCCCTAATCTTATAACGTTGCTCTAATTACCATCAAGAGGTATTGAGTACGCAATAAGTCGAGTGTATAATTTTGTGCCAAACCAACCCATGAAAAAGCTATGTCCAATATCTATTACATCGAAAATTTTTTTACCTCTGTAGCGCCTCAACGAGCCCCCAAGGATTCAAAAAACATATGGGATGGCAAAAAAATATTTTTCGCGGTGGTTTTAGAAGAGCTTATTGACCACGCCCGAAACTATTGTGCTAAGCGTTAAGGTTTTACAATGACATCAAGTATTATTAAACATCCGGCCCTTACTTATTCTCAAGATATTCAAGATATTTGCAGCCCTTTACAGCATCTTGATATAACCTACTTTGGCCATGCCCAACTTACGGAAAATAATCAATTTTCAGCAGCAAGTACTAATCCTACTTTTTTTGAGCATTATTTGAAAAATGAATACTATAATGCGGATCTGCATACCATCGATTTAGGGCAGCAACATAATTTTATTGCCTGGGATACGATCCAATTAGATGGTATGTGTAAAATGATGGAAGAGGAATCCTTGGCTTTTGGCGTTTTCCATACCTTCACTATTATCGAAAACGTTGCCAACATACGAAATTACTATCATTTTGCAACACGCTTCCCGAAACCAGAAATAAATCAATCTTATTTTTCTAATCTTGACCTATTACAAAAATTTATTACACACTATAAAGAACAGATTAGTCATTCAAAAACTCTATCCAGTATTTACCAAGTTCAGTATGAACTTGACTGTCCTATCTATGAAACGACCCATGCGGTTCATCATGAGGAACAAAGAAAAACCTTTCTTAAGGCTATCGTATCCACTCCCCAAAAAAGTTTTCAACAAACATTTTCTCTCATCGAAGAAAAAAAACTTGCTACGCATTTTTTAAAAACACATAACATTACACTTACCAATCGAGAATGCGATTGTTTATTACTTACCTTAACAGGAAAATCTGCCAAACAAGTTGCCTATCAACTAAATATTTCATCACGCACTGTAGAGGAACATTTAAACAATATAAAAATGAAATTTGGCGTATTCTCTAAGACCCAATTAATTGAAACAGTTATTGCTTATCTATCCAAGATTAGTACCTGAACTATATATCCCCCAAAATAACGGTATATGATAGAACTCATCCGTGAATAAAATATCTTTACTATATACGCTCAATGTCAGCCTCTTTATCAATTACCTCATATTCGAGCAGTGGCTTTTGAAATGATCGATTTATCACAAAAGCCAATAACTTGTTCCCAATATGAAGCATATGATAGGCTGGCGAATAGCAAAATACGCAGCATTCCAACCTGATTTAAAAAAGGAATACATTATCATGTTTTTTCGCACATCCCAGAAGTTACCTAGAGGAATATTTAAAGCATGTATTGTGCCCAGGCCTATTGCCTGGATCAGCACCAAAAATACTGAGGGCAATCATAATTTATCGCCTTTTAGTTATTTTAATATTGTCTGTGAGGATCCACCGATGATTATGTTTGCGACAACTGGTTCGCATAGCGATGGAGGTGCTAAGGATACGCTAAAAAATGTGGAAGAGACGATGGAGTTTACCATTAACCTAGTTAGCTATGGCAGTAAAGAAGCAATGAATATTACTTCGCAGGATTTTTCGCGAGAAACTAATGAATTTGAGGCTGCAGGAATAGAGCATGTGCCAGGAGAGCTGGTTAAAACACATAGAGTCAAAGAGTCTCCAATTAGTTTGGAATGTGTATATCATGAATCAATTCAACTACCTAGGCCAGAGCACTCGAACTTAATTAATCGAATGGTCATTGGTAAAGTGATTGGGATCCACCTTAATCCAGAAATTTTAACAACAGATCAACGAATTGATACCAATAAACTTAATCTTATCGCAAGATTAGGATATAACTCCTATACCAAAATCGAGACGGATTTTGAGTTAATAAGACCTTGAGAGCAGTGACTTTACTAAGGGATTAAAGAGAATGACCGAATATTTTTCAGATAATGACTATGCTCCTATCGAACTACATAATCAAACGCATCCGAGAATCAAAGTTTGCCCAAAATATTACGAATTGGGATTTAGTGTGGTTCCTCATATTTATGGGCGAAAGGCCGTTCTTCAACGAATATTAAGTGCCCTTGAGCAACTTCCTGCAGAATATGGCCTCCTTATCTGGGATGTGTATCGCCCAAGAGAAGTACAATGTACCTTATTTGAGTGGATGAGAAATGAAATTAGGAAAAAAAATCCTACGTTGAGCGATGAAGAAAACTATAGCGAAACTAAAAAATATATGTCACCTCCATCGCAGATAGGCGATTCATACTGCCCTCCTCATTTAAGTGGTGGTGCGATAGATCTGACATTATATCATGTGCCTACAGGTACCGAATTAGATATGGGAACAGAGTTTGACGACTGCAGTGACAAAGCTGATCGAGATTATTTTAACAAAAAAATCAATTTATCTGCGGAAGAAATGAACATCAAAAAACAGCGAAATACCCTGAGAGATTTAATGGAAAATGCAGGATTTACTTCATATCAACATGAATGGTGGCATTTTGATATTGGGACTATTTTTTGGGGTAGAGAAACCGGCAATGCCCCCGTTTTTGGCCCATTGTTTGGGAATGAAGAATGGCCTGAGCATGTAATCTCTTAGCCTCATCTTATACGAACAACCTATAAGCATCATTAAATATAATGAATGGCATCAATTATCTTCATGTATGGCTTCAAATCCAGGATCTATTTCTATGTTGATTGGCCTACCAATTTAACTTGACGCCTGCCTTTGATGACTGAACAATAGTCTATATAATCTTGATTACCAATTTAGGCTAAAGGACACCCATGTTTCAATCAGCTCTCATCATTGCACTAATGACGTTTAGCATCATTGCTCAAGCAGCCCTACCCGCCGATCCAATTCAACGTTGCTTGGATGTTCGACGGTTCGCAGACTTTACCACCCGACAGAAAATGGCAGCCAAGGAACCTGGCGTGTTGCGCTTTAAATTTCATAAAATTTCTGTCTCTGAACTCCCACTAGATAATCCTGTGGGTAATATGAATGAAATTATTGATGCCTTAAATCATCAGATTGCCAACTGTACCAAATACCGCGGCGAATATCAGGCAGTGACTATTGCAGGCCATCGCTTTACCCGTCAGGAATGGTGCATTAATACCAATAAAAAACTGCTCACATTTGCTAAAGCGGCTCGGGGCGATTTTCAAAAATATTTAACCAATATCAAAACTGAATTCGATTGGTATAAAAGTGATGGCTGGCCAGAAAATCATGCCGGATTTAAAAAAGGTGAATTTCAATTTACCGCTTATTACGCGCCAGCTGCGGTTGAAGCACGTAGCAAACGTGGTGGTGCATTTTTATATCCACTTTATGGCAATCCAGGTATTGTCAATGCAGCGGCTGAGAGCAGAAGGCTTAAATTAAAAGGCCCGCTTTGCGGCGTTGATCCACTAACCAAAACACCACGTGGATTTTGTATGAAAAACGCCAATGGCACCTACTCAATTATTCCGGACCGCGAAGAAATTGAGCATGGGGCATTAAATGCTAAACACATCATTGGCTATGTTAAAGATCCTAACGACCCTGCGTTTTTAATGCTTGAAGGCTCTGGTTCATTGATACTTGATGGCAAGTTGCTCCATATCAATTATGATGGCTTCAACGGCAGGCCTCGCACGATGTTAGGCCGTATAGTCCAATGCGCCCAAGACCCAACCTGTGGTGGTAATCTGGATAACATTGAGCGTTGCGCTAAAGATCCTAAGTGCCACGATGAGGCTAAATTACGTTGTAATGTGTCTAAAGAAATTAGGCAAAGTGCGGCATCAGAAAAGCAAATTCGCCAATATCTGGATAACCCTCTAAACCGTGCTAAAGCAGATAACTTGCGAAATCGTGATCAAAGCTATGTATTCTTTGCGAAAGAAGATGGCGGGCCTTATGGATCAGAAAATATTTCGCTAACAGCACATGCTTCCTGTGCAACAGATCATAAAGTGATTCCTATTGGCATGAATTTTATTTATAACTGTAAAAATGCCACTTCCTGGTGTGTCGCTCAAGATGCCGGTGGTGCCATTATGGGAGCCCATGTTGACGTCTATAAGGGTGAGGGAGACCGTGCTGGCGTGGAGGCAAATCAGTTGAATCATACTGGCTCATTGTATGTTGCTTTGCCAAAACGTAAATAATGGTGGTATGTAAACTCGGGCTACGTGTGTAGCCTTGATGCTGCGCTGCGTCAAGGCTACAATTTTTTCTACTTAAAGCTTCATAAAAATGGGGCGTGAAGCATATCGATGATAAAGCGCTCGCATCGCTGTAATTGCTCTAATGCAACAAATTCATCTGCGCGATGTGCTTGTTCGATACTCCCAGGACCACAAACAATTGTAGGGACGTGGGCTTGTTGAAATAACCCTGCCTCAGTAGCATAAGCAACCTTTAATAATTCCGAGCTATTCGTCACTGCTTGGGCAGCACGAACCAAGGCTTCCGTAGGCGGCGTATCTAAGCCTGGGGCACTCGCAATGGTATCAAGCACAACTTGAGCAGCTGCTTGCTCTTCTTGCATCCCAGGCACTAACTGCTCGGCAACGTAAGCCAAAATAGAGCGATGCAGTGCGTCAGGATTATCCGCTGCTAAGTTTCTAAACTCAAAAATAAACTCACATAAACTAGGAATCGTATTATAAGCATTCCCACCTTTAACTAAATTAGTCGTTAAGGTGGTATAAGGCACATCATAAGCTTTGTCTTGAGTACCTTCGGTTTTAAAACGTTGAGCGATGGAACGAAGATAGCTAATGAAACCCGCCGCGTGCTCAATTGCATTACATCCTTGACTAGTCAACGACGAATGAGCTGCAACACCGTGGATTTGGCACCGATAAACGCGTATTCCCTTATGACCAATAACTGGCAACATAAGCGTCGGTTCACCAACAATACACGCTTTAGGTTGGTAATTAAGTGCAACCATTTTTTCAATTAAATGCGGCGCCCCCAGGCAACCAATTTCCTCATCATAAGAAAACGCAAAATGGATAGGAAATGCAAAGTTTTGGGCTTTCAATTCAGGAATAAGAGCCATAACTACCGCAATAAAACCCTTCATATCGCAAGTGCCACGCCCATATACTTTATCGCCAATCACGGTAGCCTTAAAAGGATCTGTAGCCCAATCTTGCCCATCGACAGGAACTACATCCGTGTGGCCTGACAAGACGATACCGCCCTCTCGACAACCATTTTTTCCAGGCAAAGTAGCTAATAAATTTGCCTTAGGCTCTTTCGTATCAGGAATCAAAATCGGCTCAAGGTTCATATCATTGAAGCCATTGGTCACATAATCAATTAGCGGCATATTTGAATTACGAGACGTAGTATCAAATGCAATGAGTTTCGTTAACCATTCTAATGTTGTCATAATAACTCTTTGTTTTGGCAATATACCAAGCAAAACACCGCTTAGACTTAGTGCATGTTCCAACTCACTGAAAACCCATCTTAAAGTAACACTACATGGAAATGCAATTGTCTTGTGATAGCGTGGGCAGCCTGATTACAACATCTTCTAAATTGGTTCTGTTTCTTTTATCCTCTTGATATATTTTTACAATTCGCCAACTGTGGTAGAGTGTAGGCGCATATTACCTAACTAATGGACTGGTATTAATTTATGACTCAATTAAATGATTTGATAAAACCAACTTGGAGTGCAGAAAGAGCCTTAAACAAAGCATGGTCTGTACTAACTGCTGAGGAAAAGGAAACAATCCAGAATCGAATTGATAAGATATTTTATAATGAAATACCATTTCAACTTGAGCATGATAAGCTTATCTACATTCATTTATTTTCATTATTTGCCCAATTAGAAACGATTGGTTTAAGAGGCCTAATAAGATCGCTTGAGAAACTCCGTGGCACCGATTTGTATCAACAAATGCGCCAACAAATTACGGATGAAATTTTTCATGCGACGATGTTTACCAAACTGGCATTCCAGCTGTCCGCTCCTTATTCACTACCTTTAGGGCATCAAAAGAGCATCAATCATTTTATTTCCTCCCTTGAGGGCGAAGATGATCTAGCAACTTCCTTAACTTTAGTAAATTTAGTCGGCGAAGGTTGGGTAGAAGAATTATGTATTGCCATGAAAGAGAAAAACATTGCCACATCTGTTTTTGAAGCCGTACTTGCAGATGAAAGCCGGCATATGGATGAATATGATTTATACCGCCAAATTGGCTTGCCTAATAAAGAATATTTACAGAAAAAATTAGCCATTTTTGAAGATGAGTTAATTAATACTGTATTCGCTCATGAACAATACGTAACAACCCTGGGCATCCTTTTAGGCAAGGAAGGCTCGTTGAAGTTGATGAACAATATTAATCAGAAACAACATTCCATGTTAAAACAAATAGGCATCACACCCTCAGCTCATTGGCAGTTGTTTATGGAGAGCATGCCCCTATTGCTGAAAAACCTATCTCATGATTATGAAAAAGATACGCCAGTTGAACTTACCAATGTGCGTAAGCTACTGTCCGCATTATGGAATGATCCCGAATTACCTACTGAATCCGCCATTTTTAGCATTAATGTTAGCCCCGTTTGCTTTTTCGAAAAGAAATTTAAACCAGAAACAATCACTTGTCTGATGTTGCAAGCACTAAGTAAGTCCTGTTTTGATAACCCGCAAGCGAGAAATTATATTTTCAATCATAAACTGTACAACTCCCATGACAGTCATGTTGCGCTTGCAGTAAAAATTCCAGGCAGTGATCAGCTGGGTGCGATTGAATTTAAAAATTGTCATGAAATGACTATGGCTGAATTAGCGCAACATATTCAGCATGATATGAGCATCATGACCTATTGTTATAAAAAAACCCAAGCCTTACAAAAAGAACACCCCTATTTAAATGAGGTAGTAAACCGCCTCCTGACTCCTCGACATGAGCGAGTATATCGTGATTTCTTATTTGCAAGACCGGCTATTTCATTGAGTAACATTGGTCATTGGGGCTATCAGGCAGCTATTTCGCCCTTATTTCCCAGTGAAACCTTTAAATTAACCTTAACCGAAATAGAAAAGAGACAGGTTTGGAATAAAACAACGAAACAATTTGAAGCCCAAGATATATTGCCTGTAGGCCTAAGTGTTGACCATCGTGTATTTGATGGCAATATCCCACTACCACATTACATGCAAGATGCCTTTGATCAAATGTTTGCTGATATGGAGCAAGCTAAATCCAAACCCATATCACGACCATTTTCAAACCTAGATAAGTTTATCAAATACAGTAATACACTCTTAGAAAATGACCTGGAATTTGGATTCCTTTATTTATTTTCACTCATGCATGTGTGGAAAAATTATATTTCCTATGATGAGTTGGCAAAAAGCATCGAGGACAGTTACCGTAAAATAAGAAAGAATCTGCCGCAAAGTGAAGGACAAGTTGGTTAACCTTTATGCGGCAGTTTTCTTTTTATTATCAACACTTAGAACGTGTAAGCAGAAGTTTTAGCTTTTGTATTAGCCAATTAACTTCGCCTGCAAAAGAATGGGTTGCATTGAGTTATTTGTTTTTGCGTATTGTCGATAGTATTGAAGATGCAAACTGGCATGAAATGCAGGCACAAAATAACTCATTTGCAACATTCAAATCATTTCTAATAGAAAAGCCATCTAATGAGCAATTCATTAAATGGCTCGCTCGTTTTCCAGCTCAACTACCCTCGGAAGAAAAACTGTTACTTTGCGATCTTCCGCTCTTGCTCGAAGATAAAGATAAATTACCTGCCCCCATAAAAAACGCGATGATAAAAACCATTGTGCAAATGATCGATGGGATGCAGCATTTTCTTAATCATTATACAGTTGAAGACAAAATTATCTTTCCTTCTCTAGCAACCACCAATCAGTATTGCTTTTTTGTTGCAGGAATCGTTGGCAAACTACTGTCACAAATTTTTACTTACGTAATTGCTGATTTTAAATGGACTGCTGAGCTGTTAAATCAATCCTTTCATTTTGGCTTTTTTTTACAAAAAGTTAATATCTTAAAAGATAAGATAGATGATGAAGCAAACGGGCGCTTTTTTGTTTCGCCAGGAACAAATTTACACGAGAGTTTAGCCATCAATGCCCATCATTCGCTAGCCTATATAAAAAGCATTCCCATAGTTACAGGACGCCCATATCGTTTATTCTGCGCCTGGTCTATGTTTATTGGCTTAGCGTCGTTACGCTGGCTTGATCAAAATGGACAAGGAAGCAAAATTAAACCGCGAGAAACCTATTATCTAGTAAATCAAATTACCCTGTTAATTGATGATAATCAGGCTTTAGAGAAATTATTTTATAGCTATTTACCAAGACAAGAAAGACAAGACACTCATTCAACATCTGCTATGCACATACCCTCTTGGTTTAAGAGCATTTATGATGAGGAGCAAGAGGCTATCTCTTGGTTTGAGCTTGGGGTTGTGGTTTAAATAATGCGTGTTTGTGTACTAATGTAGTGCAGTTCAATGAAAACCTGGTTGCGAGCAACCAGGCTATATTATTTAATTTTTCATTCATCTTTATTCAAACTAGCTACTGAAGCTAAATGCTTGCGTCGTAGGAAAAATCCTAAGGCAACAATGGCAATAATTAAAATAGGCACAATGAAAAGAAATATATGTGTTTCCATCCACGCAATACTTATGGCGAATAAACCAAGTACTACCCCTATAAAAAGGAAAGTCGACTCAATATAAATACCGGCCAAAAAAATCGCTTGAGCAATTAGTGTGATAACCCCTAATGTTCCAAGAAAGGGACTTATAATACCTATATCGACATAAATTGACATGATATAAACCGAACCAATTAGCCCTAACCAATGCAATAGTTCATGCCAAATAAGCGCAGGCGTTGAGATAGCATTCTTATGTTTAAGGTAAAAACTCAAGCCCAAAGCAAGTAAAGCGATGATAACGGTGGTGATTTGCCAAAAGCGCCACGCGCCTGAGGCTTTCATATTGGTCAGAATTAGACCGATGAAGGTAAGCAGCAGTATGATTATTCCGACAGCAAACCGCGCAGTCCAAGGATGTAGCGCATTATTCTTTTCCATAAAAAAACTCCTCCTAAAAGTCTTAACCTTTAGTATTAAAAGGAGAAATAGAAAGAGTTAACCAACTATTCCATCCTGATGCTCTAGCCTGTGCATTAAACTCTTTATAACCTTTGAGATTAAGCAATACGTGTACCCGTTTAAATACTTTTAAATAACCAATTTGTGGCCCGGCACTAAATACTCGCGATTTAAAACACCCAACAAAATTGCCACGCCCCCGATCACAGAATAATTGTTGATAGATATAACCAACGGCTCCTAGTTGCGTTTTCTAGAAAAAAACTTAGAAGCACTAAAGTCCGAATGCATATCTACACCATTTTGGTGTGGGTCTGTTTATTTTCAAAGTTATAAGTCCAGCCTAACACGGAAGAAAACTCATATCCTGTTCCTGGATTAAAATAGGTATAGCCTATACCACTTACAAGCTACCTCAACAACCATTGCAGAAGATCCAGCGATGTAATCATTGCCATCACAGACAATGATTACATTTAATCTCTTTAAGCTAGTTTTTTGCTAAGTTCAGCAACATGGCGCCCTTGGGATCTGGCAATTTTCTTTTCGATTTCCAGGGGAGTACGACTGCCATCGGCGCCCGCAATGGTGCCCGCTCCATAAGGTGAGCTTCCACGCATTTCACTCAGGTCAAACAGACTCGATTCACTATAAGGAACGCCGGTTATCAACATTCCATGATGGGCAAGCGTATTCCAAAAAGAAGTAATCGTTGTTTCATTTCCGCCTCCGGTGCCAGTAGAGACAAAAACACTTCCTATTTTTCCAATTAATTTCCCTTGCACCCATAAGCTGCCAGTTTGATCAAGAAAGTTACGCATTTGTGCTGCCATATTACCGAAACGAGTAGGTGTGCCAAAAATAATGGCATCATAATCTACTAACTCTGATGGGCTTGCAATCGGAGCCTTTTGATCAAGCTTTACCCCTGCTTTTTTGGCAACATCGTCTGGCATTGTTTCAGGTACGCGTTTAACTACCACCTCAACACCAGGAACTTCTTTTGCCCCTTCTGCAACCGCATAAGCCATTGTCTCAACATGCCCGTAGCTTGAATAATATAACACTAATACTTTACTCATCTTAAATTCCTTTTACTGATATAAAATGCAATTAGCAGGATAGCCGATACTTACGTTGATGTCTTGTAGACTATTATTATTTTTTCCAAAAATCTTTAGTTTTAGCACTCATTCTTCATTAATAACTCATTGATGCGCGATGCCGGATAAGGCGTTAATTTACTGTCTTTTTGCAGTTGTTGAAAAAACTCATCCATCATTAACGCAGTTAAACCATAACGTTTAATACATGCTGCTAAAATTGGCATCAATTGTGTTGCCTCACTTTGAATCAGTTCATGCAGCTTTCTTTCCCAGTGCTCTTTGCCAAAAATTGACGTGATGAGGCAATGGAGTAAATTAACGGCAGCACAGGCTTCATCATAATTGCGATGCTGTTTTAAAAACGCAGCTTCAGCAGAGCTTAGTGCAAATTTTTCCGATAAAGCCAAGCCAAAGTCAGTAAAAAATAAGGTATCACCATCGGTCAGAATATTTCTAAAATGCGCATCAAAATGAATAAGACCGTGAGCATTCATATAACGATTTGTGGAATTAAGACTACGCTCAACGAATTGAATAGCGCGCTCCGCGCGCTCATCCCCTTGTTTTATTTCATTACCTAACCAATGTTCCAAATTTTGCGGGACATATTCCAGAAATACTGCGGCATAAGTGGAAGCATTATTAATATCTTGTACGCGCATACGCACGGAGCTCGAATTTTCCCAATATTGAGTATATTCATCGATATTACCCCAATGATCAATATTTAAATCCTCTGGGGTGCCAGGAAGGATACGCCAATGATACATTAGAGGAAAATTAACGCATTCCGCTAAAATGACCCAATTGGTTGTCATAATGTGTGTGGCTAGCTCGCGCCATACGCCAAAACCGGCAGAGCCAACACCGTATTGGTAAAATAAAGGCAAATCAAAAATATTGGCCGTGGACATTAGGTTTTGTGGAAGCTGTTCTCTATCGGTTATTGGAATTTTTTTCACAAATACGGGGATGTTGTTTATATAAGCAAAGACTGATTTGCCACCGATGCCAGCATGTACCGGCTTTGCCTGATTTAAAATCTGTCCTAGCGTTTCATTGCTTAGACAAGCCATATGTGTTGAAACAGACTCGTACTTTTTAATACGCTGCGTTAATTTATTCATCAAAATAATCTCGTCTCAAAAGTCGGTATCCAATATTCAACAACCTCCTCAAAAACAATTATAACGATGGAGATGACGGTTGTGATAAAGGCGTTTTCTCGTCTATTTTATCGTTTAATGGTAAAGCAAAAAATCGCGGGGCAGAGGTATTTTTTATGAATAAGACAACAGATGTACTATTCAATGAAAAATGCTACGGGCTTTTTATGTCACTCTCAATTTTTAATCCCATTTTTACTTAGCCAATGAAAATGAGCTCTGCAAAAATTTTTAATCGTTTTTTAAAGGCATTTTTTATTTCAGCGCACTGAATTAAGATCGCGAAGTAGGCGTTTATATTTTTATCCCAAATATGAATATCGGGCTATGGCCGACTTCCATCAGCAAGATTCTCATCATTTGGGTTAAACTTATATTAAAGTACACCTACTCTTTTGTTCAAGCTGGGGTAAATCTTTCTGTACTGTTGCGAATAAACCTAGTTGCCCTAAAAGGTTTCTGTATACAGCCCTCATTCCTGAGTTCTCTTCTACTAAGAGTTGCCCCCGGAGTTCTTTTGCAGTTTCAGGTAAAGAAAGGCATTCATTATCTAATTCAATAAAACGAGTGGTCTCTTCGCTTTTTGTTTTAAGTTGCCCAATGACTGTTCGTTTATCTAATTCGCTCTTAAAAAACTCCATCCTTTGAGCCATGATAATGGTATCACCGTTAATGCATGCGATTGCACCATACCCCTCAGGAATATTAATACGGCTTATATTCTCGTCATGAAGTTGTATTGCCAATTGGGCGGCAAGCATCGGTGCTTTTAAGTAATTTTTTTTATTTCGAGGGTTTTGCATCACTGCTGCAAAGGAAAATCCGTCCTCTATCCCCTCCATAAAAAGCTCCACCCCAGGCCTGGTTTTATCCATGCTTGCACTTGTCGAGTGGTGTAGAACAAATTGATTATCTAGTTTTCTTTTGGCAACAATAGCATTACACGGAGAAAAATCTCTTGAAAATACATTAAGGCCCACTCGTGTACCTGATATTTCAGCTTCATTTCCACGATGACCTGCATTCCGCAATAATGTAATCACCGTATCCCGATAATAGGATTCTTGACTGGTCACTTTACCCTCAGGGCCGATATCTAGTTCATCGATTAACTCAAGATGAATCTCACAGGAAATAAGGATCGGCGTGTCAAAAACTAATGTACTGTCCTCAATGTAATAAATCTCGCGCTGCTCGCGAGCGCCTATTAACAAAATTGCATCCTGTTCATGCTGCATAATTTTGTTGATTTTAATTGGCAGATCATCGGCATTTTCAAAAATATAAAGAGAGTAATCTTTATATGCCAGCTGCTGCTCCACCATCAGGAGCGGCACAAAAATGCAGGCCAATGACTGGCCATGCCCAAGCAATGATAATGGCTCATCATTGTCGTCCAGACATTGAACTTTGCCATTAGGCGCGGCTGAGAGAACAATTAATGAAGGAAATTTATTGTGTGGCATAACAGGCTATACCTCTTTCATCATGTATAAATAAAAATGAATAAGAATTTCGTCTGTATCTCATTTAGAAATTGAATGGTTGGTGTGAATCGATTATAGCACAACAGGAGCACATGCTGATCTATTTATGAATTAACTGCTAATTTTCTCTATACTCATCACTCCCCGGATTTGGCTCGCTGAATGCAGCGCAGCCAAATCCGGAAGACCATGAGCAAAGCAAATTCCTTAAGTAAGTGCCATTAGGCATATGGGCCAACCTACATCTCAGGGAGTTCATGAGCCATGCATCTTAGGGAAATAGGTTTTTATCCAAAAAATGGACGTAATCGTTTTGCTGCAGCACGTTGTTCTAATTGTTCAGAAGTCATTGGATGATCAAATTGTTTAATCGGATTATTAGGCTGCAGATTATAAGTACTTGGCATTAAGTGAAGTACTTGTTGCGTTTCTTTGAGTAAAGCATCGAGTTGATAGTCAATTAAAGGCGTTTTATTTACTTGGTGATAGAGCTGTTTTCCCTGCTCAAGACCATGAATGATGGCTTGGTGAAAATGTGAAATGGGCCCTCTTAGTGCGGCAATATAATCCAAAATAGGTTCTCCAACTTGTAGCTTTTTCAGTTGTGCAATTTCAGCATCAAGCTGATGTAGCACGGTTAAAAACCGATTTTGCTTAACAAGCAATCTAGAGAGTTCGTTGGTTATGGTGTGTTGTTTTTGCGAAACTCTCTCCTTTAATGCAAAAGAGGTATGGGTATTTTTATAGCGCGCAACAATTTTAGATAGTGAGCCGGTCAGTATGGCCAAAACATTTAAAATTTGTTTTAAATCCTCATTCCCTACAGCATATGCTAATCGTTCAATATTCATTTTAGCGGACTGCTGAGGTTGAACTCCGAGAAAATAGAGTAAGTTATGATCCAGCTTTAATAAAAAACTCAAAGCATCTTCGCAACTTAAACGATATTGCAGCGTTAATTGAATTTTGAGAATTTTGTCTTCTTCAGAAGAGCCCTCACTGTCACTATCCGTTGTTACCTGCAAAAGGCCACCTAAAAGAGATTGAGTCTCCTTAAGAGATAACTTAGCTTCATTAACTAAAAGATCAATTTTATTAAATGTACTATTCATAAGAGTCTAATTCTATAATGTAGGTGCGAACCAATACCTATCATATTGATGGAAAATTACAAGCCGGAAGGCTCAAGTCTTTTGCTAATATTATTTTAAAATAATGAGTACTCAAAATGGTATTATCAAGATTTGCCCGAGAATATTCAATTTTAACATACCATTTTTCCGATTGAAGGGAATGAGTAAAATACTCCTTTAGCCTACGCTTTGTGCCAGGGCTAACCATTTCTGATAGCCCATCATAATGAAACCAATTCATTTGCTCAATTTCACGGGAATGTGTACTTCGAGGCTTTGCAGTTTATGTAGGACAATGTATAAAGATAAACAAGCTTTATTAGCAATTAACATTCTTTACTAAAATAATTCTTTCTTATGTGTTCGTTTATATACGTAGCTAGACCAATGCCATCCATTGCTCTCTCCTTCATTGCTTCAACATGCAAAGCTCCTGGACTTTGATAATTATATAAATACACACCGTTATTTTTTTGAAATTTAACTTTTATAAAGTCACCTCCAATTTCATAGGCAACAACACCTGAGATCCCGCTTTTATTTTGATATGCTTCCATGCTTTTTCTCTTAAAAATAACCCTATATTAATTATAGAGCCCCAAAGAAAATACTAAAAAGCAAACAAGACATTCACGATTCAAAGCAAAACCTAATACTTTACGACACTAGATTTTAGAAAAATCATTGAAAAATTGAAGCTAATATTTGGAAATTGGGGCAGCGGCTATTTAACTTTAAATATAATTAATTGATTTTTAATGTATTTATTTTTTATAAATTTAAATATACCCCCATTTATACCCCCAGCAACATCTCATATCTTTAATTTATTATAATGACATGTCGATATAATATTAAATTATCGACATATTATACGAATATGTTTATACCATCGACACATTCCAAAAAAATGTCGACAAAACTGGAAAATATCGACACATTATCTGGACATGTATACCGCATCGACATATCCTTAAAACATGTCGATAAAATGGAAAAATTTAAACATGATAAAAATTGATGTAACTAAAGCATACAATGAATTGCCTGCACTGCCTCCTAGACAGGATATAGAAACTAAAAAAATACTGAAAGTATGCATTGAAGCACGTGCATCACTAGCAGAACTGAGAAAGGCCGCAGAAATGTTACCAAACCAAAGCGTTTTAATAAACTCGTTGCCTTTGTTAGAAGCTCAAGCCAGCTCAGAGATCGAAAATATAGTGACTACAACAGATAAGTTATTTCAATATGCCAATAGCAGTTCCGAAACTAATATAGATCCAGCGACAAAAGAGGCTTTACGTTACAGAACTGCTCTGAGAGAAGGCTTTGAATCTATTAAGTCTCGGCCATTAAATACAGTCTTAGCAGAGAGTGTATGTTCAACCTTGCACGGCGTTGAAATGACCGTAAGAAAGGTTCCAGGCACAACTCTATCTAATCAGGCAACTGGAGAAATAATTTATACTCCTCCTGAAGGCGAGGCGCTTTTAAGGCAAAAGCTTCACAATTGGGAGGTATTTTTACATGATCAAAATGATATTGACCCATTAATAAAAATGGCTATAGGACATTATCAATTTGAAGCAATCCATCCATTTACAGATGGAAATGGTCGAACGGGGAGAATTTTAAATATATTGTATTTAATCGAGCGGGAACTCTTAACTATACCTGTTCTTTATTTGAGCCGTTATATCATCAAGAATAAGAGGGAATATTACCAATATCTCTTAAATGTCACTTTAAAAGATGACTGGGAATCTTGGATTATTTACATGTTAAATGCCGTCGCAAACACATCCCAATGGACTTGTAATAGGATTAAGAACATTGTTGGTTTAATGGAAGAAACTGTGGAGTATGTAAAAAATAAACAACCTAAAATATATTCAAGAGAATTAGTCGAACTCCTCTTTGTACAACCTTACTGTAGAATTTCTAATGTAGTAGATGCAGGGATAGTAAAGAGACAAACTGCTGCCGAATACCTGCAGAAGCTAGTCAGTGAGGGAATTTTGAAAGAAATAGAAATTGGAAGAGAAAAAATATATATCAATACAAGATTTATGCAAATCTTATTTAAGGACTCTGATTAAAAAGTAATACAGCATGGTAGTTATAGTTAATAATCTTTTAAAGGCTTAAATAAACAGGTCAAAGATATGAGCACAACGGTATTAATTGAAAAATTCATAAAAAAAATTCCAAAAGGAAGGATTTTTTTTGTGGACTCAATTTACAAGAAATATCCAATTAAGCTTGTACAACGTGTTTTATTGCGGTTAGCAAAAAGCAATGACGTGGGCACTATATCTCGTGGTATATATTTTAGACCTGAAAAAAATCGCTTGCTGCCAGGTCGTCCAATTCCGCCAAGTACAGATAAAATCATTGAAGCTGTTTCTAAGAAAACAGGTGAAATAATAACAGTTCATCCAGCTGTAGCTTTGAATCAGCTTGGTCTTAGTACACAAATTCCTGTTCACGAAATTTACTATACGACTGGTCGCTCACGTTATATCAAAATTAATGGTGAAAATAGAATTAAACTTGTGCATGTGAGTCCTAGAAAAATAGTCATGCCAAATACAGTAACATGTCATGTGGTTAATGCGTTGTGGTATGAGGGTAAGGGGTATTTAAAACCACGAGTAGTTAAAAAGCTTCATGATCGCCTAAAAGATAAATATTTCAGTGAGGTTTTAATGCATCTTGATAAGATGCCAGTATGGATGCGTAAAGTGTTTATTCGTTACCAGAGCATGCAACCGGATGCCCCTGAATTACGAGAAGACCGTGATGAATATTGGCAGGGCTAAGCTCCACAACCAGCAAGATATGATGATAAATTCCTATGATTATTAGAAATAAACGCTAATTTATTCAAGAAAATGATTAAAATTTAATGTTCATTTGATGCCAACTCTTTTTGTTTTAATAATGCCAATATTTTTTGTGAAGCAATTTGTCTTTCTCTTACACGCCCAGAACGAATAGCATCAATTAATGTCAATAAGTCATAAAATAACGGATCTGGATGCTTTGCTACAGATTCAGGTACTGAAGAATATAATGGTTTTAAAGCAAGACCACGCTCGCTCCCTTCGCCATATGGCCATACAGGGATAGGATCACTACCAGCAACAATCTGATCACTTAAACATGGAGCAGCATAACTAGTGGGAATGCCACGGACTAGCTCGCCTAATTTAGCAGGAAAGACATACTTTAATCCATGAACAAAAAACTCTTCACAAGCCTGAATAATGGGTTGCGGCTTGCTTGGTGGATGATATGGTGTAATTAACCCTGCTACAACCAATCGTTTAAATGCACTATTGATTTGAGAAGGACTCAAACACAATTCAAATGCAATACTATTTTGAGACCAGCTTTTATCTGTTTGGTAAGCCAACAGCTTGGCTAGAACTACGATATCTTGTGATTTAATCATCGATCATCACCCTTTATTCCGTATTCTAGAATAAAGAATAAAGAATAAAGAATAAAGAATAAAGAATAATTTTAGTCAACTATATTGGTTTTATCTAGCATTAAGGCCTTTCTCAACACACATAAATTTAGCGTCAATTTAGGACATATTAAATGTAATAAGCTCTCTCCAATTAGGGAGCTTAGCTTAGATTGCCCTATCCTGAACAACAATTTAAACAGAATTTTCAGATTCTATATTGATAAAAATCTGTTTAAATATTTCTAATTTGGATTGAGAATCAATGCTTGTGTTATTATCGCGCTCCACACCAGCAATATATATCTCCCAATCAACTAAGCTTACTTTATCGTAGTTATCAATTAATAACTTAGCGAGTTCTAACTCAAACTCAGAGGATTTCAATAAATCGGCCCATTTATCGAAGCCGACCATAAGCGCGATAATATGCTGGGCTTTCATTAGGCTAAAATTGTCCTCGTCTATGTCGTAAGATAAAATAATTTCATCTATATCAAAGTGTTGAGGTTTATATTCATATAAATAATCGTTAATTACTTCATCAAGGTATGGTGTTTTGGTTTTGTAATCTTTGAATAGTCTTTTTGCTTAGAGTTTGAAGGCGGCGGGAATCGAACCCGCTACCAGCTCTTTTACACTTTTCATGAAAGACCACCAAAGACCATTAAAAACTATGTCAATTCTAGCTTATCACCTTTTTCCCCAAAAGCACTAGGTTGTCTTTCATGGTCTGTTATGGTCTGCAGATGGTGCCGTTTTGGTGCCGGTAAATTTCTCTTTCATCATGAAACAATTAACTCGTTTTTTTTCTAAAGCAACTAGATTCCAAAGAGTCTCATAACGGTGTGAATAGCATTTTACATCGTAAAATATGCTGCAACTGATTTATCAAATAATTCCTCATAGTTTGAAATAATCTTTTGGGCTATGTTAATCAGAGTTTCCATTTATCCCAAAATTTCTTGTTTCCATAACAACAATTTTTCCTCAAAAATATCAACAATCTCCTGATCTAGATCCTCTTTTGAAAGTAAATGTTCTTCAAGAAGCTTTTTTAAATATACGCCTTGAGGCACACATATGTTTTTTGTTTCAGCCGCGGTGCGATATTTTTGGTCTTGTTTTCCGTTGTAAATTGACCTCGTTGCTTCCTCTTTAGTTACATCACCTTGTTGCGCTTTTAAATGAATTAATAAGGGATAATAGAACTCGATTTCCCTCTTCAATGTAATATGTATTGGAAGTCCGGCTCTCTCAAGAGAATTTTTAAATTTGGTAGAATTGGTAGAAGGTTCTTCTTTAGGCATTGCATCACGATCTCTAAGCCAAAAAGTATACTTCTGAGCAGCTGTTATATTTCTTATTTGCAAAGCCCCATTAGAAATAGCCGCTGCCGCATCCCCTCCGTATTGTATAACAGTCACGGCGACCCCAGAGAAATCATCTTTATAAAGTATGCGGAGGATATGCTCAAAAAAAATTACTTCAGACTGCCCCTCAACCATTAAGCAAATATCATAGTTAAATATATCGCTTGGACGTATACCTAAATCACTCAGAAGTAGATGATTAGCCTCTGTAGGTACTTTATTGATTTCACGAACCCCTTTTGAATTAATAATCCTGTAACATTGAATGTCAGTAGTATAGTTTAGTAATACAGGGGAATGAGTGGCGATAAAGATTTGAAGATTTTTTTCGGTGGCTAATTTTAGAAGATACTCCATAAAACGACGTTGTAAGTCAGGATGAAGCCCCATCTCTGGTTCATCAAGAAGAAGTATTTGTGCATTAGATAATGTAGTCTTAATTAAAACATCCAAAAAATGTTTTAATCCTGTACCGGAATATAAAATATCCAGCCTCTTTCCAAACTCTGTATATTCTAAACTAGAAATATCATTTTCTGTACGAATAGCATTTAAATCTTGAATATCAGGAAAATAATTTTTTATTTCGGTGATTATGGAGTCATAATCATATGGAGTGATGCCTTCTTCATTACGATCCGCATAGAATTTAATCGCATACAAAATATCCATGGCATTGATGTAGGCAAACTGCTTCGCTCTTACTTGATTAAGTACTTGTTTAGGTGTTTTATGCTGCCGAGTAAGAAGATTTACTCCTGAGTCAGGAACTATTAAGACTGATTGAAATTTTTGATCATTAGTTGCATGTGGCTGAATATTTGGAACAATATTCGGAGCATTAGATTTTATTGAAATAGAGCTACTATTTTCATATGTTAATGAGATTTCAAAATTCCCAAGATCCGTTAACATATCCTTTATTTCTAATTTAAAGTGAAAGTTATTCCAATCATTAGTTTTTAAAGCTAGGCTAGCCATCTCGATAGCATGAAGAATGGAGCTCTTTCCCGAATTATTTTTCCCAACAAATGCATTTATCCTGGCACATTCAGATATTTGAATATCTTTAATGCCCTTAAAGGCTTTGATGTTAACATTTTTAATAATTAAGTTCATAAAGTTTTTTAGAGCATAGATTTGGGCTCTTCATCAAAACATTTTTATCTTTCGGTATCAACAAATAATTTAGTACTTAGGTCACAAATGGTGCCTATTGAATAATATTCAATTAAAACCAATTTGTTACTTTGGATTCTACAGAGATCTAATCCGTTATCAGACCTTTTACGATTTTCATGAATATATAGATAAAGGGGTCAGGAGTATTCAATCAAAGTTGCTAAGCAAGAATAATGTTATAAGGGAATTAAACTTTATTGAATACACCCCATATAAAATGCCTTAACCATAAAGAACAAATCTTCACAAATCAGTTCTTTATAACGAGCAAGTAAGTGAATTGATTTTAGATATTTTTGGTGTCGCAGTGGTACCACTTGAAAAACTCAATGAAAAATATTGATATAAATCAATAAATTATGTTGTATTCAGCGGGAATCAAACCCGCTGCCATGTTTTTTGAGTGTTTCATGCAATACCACTAAAGACCATGAAAAACCATGTCAATTCTGGACTATCGTTCTTTCTCCAAATATATTATTAAGTTATCTTTCATCGTCAGTAATTGTCCTCAGGTGGCGCCGTTTTGTTGCGGCTAATTAAGAGGTGAGTTCAGCATGCTCGATAACATCAGGAAAAAGATACATCTTATTTATCCCCTTCTCTTTCAGTAGCCCCTTGAGGTAGCATAAGTTGCTTTCTGTTCGTTCAATCAAAAATTCCTTTAGCTCAAAGCTACAGATGTCCAATTGATTTTTACAGCGTTGACTAAAATAATTTAATGATGGGAAGGCTCCGTTTTGCAAAAAGAAAGAACACGGATGGCTAAAATAGCTGAAAGTACCTTCTTGTCTTTCCGCTCTAATGTTTTCTGTGTGTATATTTCTATCAAGCATTTTAATTGGCGACTGTGGATCAAGGATTCTAAAAGCGTATAAAGCAAGAAATTTGGAGTTTTGCTCAGACTCATTTCCTAAAGCAAAATGAATAGCCACATGAAAATTATATGACCAATCTAATGCCGCAGTTGGGATCCCGTAATGTTGTGGCAATGTCTCGTCTACAGCAGCCAGATCTTCATAGGGATTAGCTTGTTGAATGAGCCCTCCATCCTTTAAACTGTGACGGTCAATAATGGTTGGGAGGTATCTTTCGAACATTTGTTGAAAAGTTGTTTCCTTCCTCCAATACTCAGCGTCACGTAATAAAAAGCTGGCAGCATCCTGTTCAGAGACGTTATTGGGATTATTTTTAACAAAAAGATGGAGAGAATGGTTGTAGCACATTATATAAAGGCACCATTCTTTTAATAAATGTATTGCTGGATGTTGCGAATGAATAGGATTGGACGAATACCATGATGCTATAGTTTTTTTAATTTCTTTACTATTGAACCATTCACCAAGGATCGTTGGGGGAATATTAAAGTCTATCTTCATTTGAGCAATCGAATGCTCTCTAAAAGCACTGGGTGTTAACTGATACCTAAAATCTTCATGTCCTCTGAAAACATACCCTTCCAAGGACAATTGCTCTAGCGTAGAGATTATAGTGCGGATGCTTGCTGTCATAAAATAAACTCCTTTTTAAAGCTGGATATTATTACATCCTTGCCATTGATGCAAAATAAATTTGACAAAATTTGCTTTGTACTCAATAATTATCAACATCATTACCAAGGATGCTAATATTTTGGATCTGATAAACATATCAACAATTAGTGCAGGCTATTCATTTCGCGGAAAAATTCCTGAACTTAAAAACTCAGGCGTTTATTGTGTTCAAATGAAAGACATTAATGAAACATATAATGTAAACTGGAGCACAGTAATAGAGACTATATTACCTAGCCGCCAATCTCAGGTATCACTTCAGTCTGGGGATATTTTATTCGCAGCACGTGGTCAGCGCAATTACGCCGCATTAATAGATGCTGAGCTAAAAGAGCGTCTTGCGATTGCAGCACCTCAATTCTTTGTAATTCGTTTAAATGTTCCTGATGTTCTACCAGAATATATAGCTTGGCTTCTAAATCAAACTATCGCACAACGCTATTTTCTCAGTAATGCTGAAGGTAGTACAACGCCAAGTATTCGTAGACAGGTATTAGAAGCAACACCAATTATTTTACCTACATTGAAGCAACAAAAAACCATCATAGAATTAGCTAAAACCATTAGCAAAGAAAAACAGTTAGCACACAAAATGATCGTCAATGGCGAGTTACTTATGCAAACACTGCTTAATGAAATCAGTCAAACCAAATTGAATGAAGAGGATGTTCCATCATGCTAAATAGCCATGCGTTAAATACTATAACCATCAATGCCGATCCTGTTAATCAAGATACAATCAATAAAGCGCTTATGGCAGCGTGTGATACTTTTCGTGGAACGATTAGTGCTGATACCTATAAAGATTTTATTCTTACCATGCTCTTTTTGAAATATATATCAGATGTATGGCAGGATCATTTTGACGAATATCAAAAGCAATATGGCGATGAGCCGGAATTAATTCATGAAATGATGAAAAATGAACGTTTTGTTATTCCTGAAATTACGCTTAAAAAGGAAGATGGCTCAGTTAGAGATCAATTTCAAGCAACGTTTAGAAACCTTTGGGAACGACGCCATGAACCCGGAAATGGCGAGCGAATTGATATGTGCTTACATGCTATAGAAGAAGCGAATGGTACCAAACTACGCGATAACGCTAAAAGTGTTTTCCAAGATATCAGTTTTAATACCGATAAACTCGGTGAAGAGAAGCAAAAGAACACTATATTAAGGCATTTGTTGGAAGATTTTGCTAAGCCTGAATTGAACTTAAGACCTTCTCGTGTTGCTGGACTTGATATTATTGGCAATGCTTATGAATACCTCATCAAAAATTTTGCTGCAAGTGGTGGGCAAAAAGCAGGTGAATTTTACACTCCTCCTGAAGTTTCTAGTTTGATGGCAACTTTGCTTGATCCTCAAGCCGGTGACAGCATATGCGACCCTGCTTGTGGCTCTGGTTCACTATTAATGAAGTGTGGGCGACTCATTCGCGAACATCATCACAAAAAAAATTATGCGCTCTTCGGACAAGAAGCTATAGGCTCTACATGGTCGCTGGCAAAAATGAACATGTTTTTGCATGGCGAAGACAATCATAAAATCGAATGGGGCGATACTATTAGAAATCCAAAACTATTGGATAGTAAAGGGCATTTGATGTTGTTTGACATTGTCACAGCAAATCCCCCCTTCTCACTGGATAAATGGGGTCATGAAGAAGCTGAAAATGATCATTTTGGCCGTTTTCGCCGCGGGGTACCGCCAAAAACCAAAGGCGATTATGCATTTATTTTACATATGATTGAGACACTTAAACCTAAAACAGGCCGCATGGGTGTAGTTGTGCCTCATGGCGTTCTATTCAGAGGCTCAAGCGAAGGGACAATTAGACAAAAATTGATTGAGGAAAATTTACTGGATGCAGTGATTGGCTTACCTGAAAAACTATTTTATGGTACTGGTATTCCTGCGGCTATACTTATTTTAAAAAATCAAAAGTCAGATGATAAAGTTCTTTTTATTGATGCGTCTAAAGAATTTAAGTCAGGAAAAAATCAAAACCAATTGTCTCAAGCAAATATTGATAAAATCATTGCTACATACAAAGAACGACAATCCATTGATAAGTATGCCTATCTGGCTAGCCTCGATGAAATTAAAGAGAACGATTACAACCTGAATATTCCTCGCTATGTTGATACCTTTGAAGAGGAAGAAGAAATTGATTTGATAGCAGTAAGAACTGAACGCATAGCACTGAAAAAAGAACTGGCGGAGCTTGAGCTTCAAATGGAAATGTATTTGAAGGAGTTAGGCTATGGTGCCTGAAGGATGGTTAAAAAGAGCAATCGGTGACAATATTACATTCTCTGGTGGAGCGCAACCACCAAGAGAGGTCTTTCAATTTACTTTAATGGAAGGTTATATTCGACTAATTCAAATTAGAGACTATAAAACAGACAAATTTGCAACATATATACCAAAAAATAAAGCAAAAAAAACTTGTTCATCTGACGATGTCATGATAGGCCGTTATGGCCCTCCAATTTTTCAAATTTTAAGAGGACTGGAGGGTGCATATAATGTAGCTCTAATCAAAGCTATCCCTAAAAAAGGGGTAGATAAAAATTATATGTATTATTTTTTGTCTAGAGCACCATTGCTTAAATATATTGAGTCTTTTTCTCAGCGAACATCTGGACAAACCGGAATTGAAATGGATTTACTAAGAACCTATCCAATGGCACTTCCTCCACTAGATGAGCAAATAAAAATTGCCCAAATTCTATCAACATGGGATAAAGCCATCACCACCACCGAAAAATTATTAGTCAACAGCGAACAACAAAAAAAAGCGTTAATACAGCAGTTACTTACGGGGAAAAAGCGTTTTAGCAGGCTATCAACTTCATTCAACTATACTAAAACTCGATATGGAACAATTCCGGCGGACTGGGAACATCCTGCTATCAGAGATATTTGCTCTCAAATATCAGAAAAAAATAGTACGAAGGCTAATTATCCAGTGCTTTCATGCTCAAAATATGATGGGTTTGTTGATTCGCTGAAATATTTTAAAAAGAAAGTTTACAGTGATGATACTAGCGCATATCGGCTCATTCCAAGGGGCTGCTTCGGGTTCCCATCCAATCATATTGAAGAGGGCTCCATTGGCCTTCAGAATAGTCATGACTTTGGGATAGTTAGTCCAATATATGTTGTTTTTAGAGCAAATCCTAAAAGGGTAAATAATCAGTATCTTTTTGCCTTACTTAAAACGGAGCATTATCGACAAATTTTTTCTGCAGCGACTAATGCTTCGGTTGATAGAAGAGGAAGTTTACGTTGGAATGAGTTTTCTTCCATTCATGTTCCACTACCCACCTTAGAAGAGCAAAATGAAATCGCCTCGACACTATCTCTTGTTGATCAAGAAATTGAGATATTGAAACAAACTTTAGATCACCTAAAAGAAGAGAAAAAAGCATTAATGCAGCAACTTTTAACAGGGAAAAAACGAGTTAAAGTAGCGGAGATAAATAATGCTTAAATTAACTTCCTTTGAAGAAGCTATTATTGATTCACAAAACTATTCTAAACGGCATTTAATTCTAGGAAATGGATTTAGTATAGGCTGTTTCCCCGATATTTTTCACTATTACTCTTTATATAAGAAAGCAGACTTTTCTAATACACCAGAATTAAAACAGGCTTTTGAAGCTTTTAATACACAAGATTTCGAAATCATTCTTAAAGCACTCACTAATGGCATTAATCTATTACCTATTTATGTACCAAATAATCAAGCATTCATAAAAAAAATAGAAGTACATATTGCTTGCTTAAAAGAAGTGTTAATTCAGACTATTTCAGAAAATCACCCGAAGATTCCATCTGACATTTCAGAAACGAAATATCTGCACTGTAAGAAGTTTATTAATTATTTCCTTGGAGAAGGAACCTCTGGACAAGTTTATACACTTAATTATGACTTGCTTCTTTATTGGGTTCTAATGCATTCCAGCGATTTTATTGATGAATCATCAAACAAAATAAGCAAAAATGATGGTTTTGGAAATGTTGAAGATGAATTTGATACTTCATATGTCATTTGGCAAGGTCACTCTAACTCAGGACAGCAACGCGTTCACTATCTACATGGCGCACTTCATTTATTCGATGCAGGATATGAATTAAGAAAATATACCTGGCTCAGAAGTGGTGTTCGGCTTATTGATCAAGTCCGTGAATCACTTGAAAACAATGAATTTCCATTGTTTGTTACAGAAGGTACCAGCCAAGAAAAAATGGCTAAAATTGAACATCATGCGTATCTTTATCATAGCTATAAGAGCTTGATCGCAAACTGCAAGCAAAAAGAGCCTTGTGTTTTTATTTATGGACACTCCCTTGCTGAAAATGATAATCACATTTTAAGGAAGATAGGTAAAGGTAAATTCCCTAAATTGTACATAGGGTTATACGGAGACCCATCCAATCAAGGAAATAAACACATTATTCAACAGGCCAAAAAATTAGTCGCTTTAAGGGATAAAAAATATCCCTTAAATTTAGCATTTTATGACTCTTTATCCGCTAATGTGTGGGGAGTATGATGATTTTCAATCAAAAGCCCACTTCCTTTACTATCCAAAAGAGATTTATATCATGACATGGACAGTTGAACTAATTTTAAATGAACTCATCCAACTCGATGAGCATCAACGTATCGAAGCCAAACGAGCCAGTGAAATTGGGCCTTCAGTGATGCAAACTATTTGTGCTTTTGCAAACGAACCCGGTTTAGGAGGTGGCTGGCTGCTTCTTGGTGTTGATGAACCAAACGATGAACATAGCACACATTGGGTTAGTGGCGTTGAAAATATCGACAAGTTATTAGGTGAGCTGCAAAACAATTGCCGTACACAGTTTGAACATCCTGTCCGCATTGAATGTAAGCATGAAAAATTTGATGCCAAATCAGTCATCGGTGTTTTTGTCCATGAACTTGAACCTAATGCAAAACCATGTCGCTTTATTGGAAAACAAGACAAACACAATAAACGTAAAACGGGTGTTTGGCGACGTGGGGCAAACGGTGATTATGAATGCACTGAAAAAGAGCTAGAGCCCATTTTAATGGCAAAGGCTGGCACCAGCTACGAACAAATTATTTTACCGGATACCACTCTCGATGATTTGGATGAAAATGCCCTCGCCTTATATCGAAAACTACGTGCAAAAGTTAGACCTAATGCTGAAGAATTGCAAGCTGATGATTTGGGGTTGTTACGCGCTTTGCGCGTTGTTAAAAAACAAGGGAATGACTATATCCCCAACATTGCAGGACTATTGTTATTTGGCAAAACGCTTTCTTTACGTGGATTATTGCCTGCTGTGCGCGTGGATTATGTTCGGGCTGCCGGTACTGAATGGGTGGAAGATCCTGAACAACGTTTTCAGTACTCTCTTGATCTACGAGAGCCGTTATTAACCCTTATTCCTAAACTCGAAAATGTGATTTTAGATGACATGCCTCGCTATTTTCGTTTAGAAGAAGGACAGCTACAGCGCTCTGATCAACCGTTTTTACCTCAAAAAGTGATTCGCGAGGCGATTGTGAATGCTGTGATGCACAGAGATTACCATGTATACCAGCCGACAATGGTTGTGCGCTATAGTAATCGGCTTGAGATCCGAAATGCAGGTTACTCATTGAAGTCATTAGATGAATATGATGATACGGGTTCTGAGTTGAGAAACCCTATCCTTTCTCATGTTTTATATGACTTGAATTTCGCAGAGACTAAGGGAACAGGGTTCCGCACCATGCAGCGTTTGCTAAACGATGCAGGCTTAACTAAACCTATTTTATTATCTAATAGACAAAGTAACTATTTCAAAGCAACCTTTTTACTGCATCAACTGATGAATGAAGAGCAATTGCTTTGGTTAAAGCAGTTTAGATACTTGAATTTAAGTTCTGATGAAGCCAAAGCGTTGGTCTTAATTAGAGAGGTGGGAGCCATCGATAATGGTGCTCTGCGAGCAATTACAGACTTAGATACGCTGGCAGCAAGTAAAGTGCTTGGTCGCCTCTGGCAACAACACCATTTGATTGAAAAGGGTGGAAGCGGACGTAATACCTATTATAAGCCGACCCATTTGCTGATGAGCTATCATCCTTCTGAACATCAAAATAGAGATGAGCTCAATAGAAATGATAGTAACCTCATGGCAAATAGTAGTGACCTCAATCGAAATGGTAGTGACCTCGGTGCAAATAGTAGTCACTTACCTGATGTCTTGCGAGAGGAAATTGATCGATTGACTCCAAAGTCTCGTCAGATAAGGCCTGTCATTTTGAAGTTATGCCTACATCACTCGTATTCTGCCGATCAAATGGGGACTATTCTTAATAGAAACCCGAATTCTTTAAAAACGAAACAACTTGTACCTATGTGTGAAGAAGGTTTGATAACATATACCCATCCAGAGGTACGAAATCATCCAAATCAAGCTTACGTTATCACAGAGAAAGGAAGGCAGTGGTTAAAAAATAAGGGGCAACTATGACCCAATTACCTCGTTTTCAAGAAGAATACAGCGCAAAAATACCTGCGCTGGTTGTTCTCAACAATTTAGGTTGGAATTTCCTATCTCCAGAACAAGCCTTAGCTTTACGTGATGGTAAACCTAATGAGGTAGTCTTAAAAGCTTCACTATATGATGTGTTAAGAAAACGCCGCTTTATATTTGCGGGAAAAGAGTACCCACTTTCTGATAAATCGATAGATGCCATCGTTGCAGAAATTAGCACTCCAGCATTAAATGAGGGATTAACCAAGGCAAATGAGCGGATATATAACCACATCTTGTATGGCATTACTGTCACTGAATTTGTTGGTGGTAAAAAAATAAATCCGACTATTCCGCTGATTGATTGGCATGATATCAAAAATAATAGTTTTCTATTTACAGAAGAATATTCTGTTTTGGGTGCTGGTGGTGTACAAACCCGTTGCCCTGATATTGTTTGTTTCGTTAATGGCTTACCACTCGCAATCATCGAGGCGAAACGTCCTGATGGGAAGAAAGGGCCAACGATTGAGGAAGGGATATCACAACATCTACGCAACCAGCGTTTAGGCGAAATCCCTCAGTTATTCGCCTATAGCCAACTGCTATTATCTATTAATGGCGTTGATGGCTTATATGGAACACAGGGCACAGATGCAAAATTTTGGGCGACTTGGCGAGATGAAGATATAGACGAGAATCAATTTAATCAAATTAAAAATTTAGCCCTTACCACGCAACAAGTAGACGTTTTTTTTAACCATCGGCGAGCCACAGATAGAGTTTGGTTTGAAAAACTCATTTCGCAAGGACAATTGGCTGTAACAGGACAGGATAAACTGCTAATCAGTTTATTATCACCCCAACGATTACTCGATATGACTCGTTATTTCATGTTGTTTGACAAGAAAGCAGGGAAAATCGTTGCACGTTATCAACAGTTTTTTGGTATCCAGCGGCTGATCGAACGAATTAACACACCAAACCCTGATGGTGGGCGAGAAGGTGGCGTTATATGGCATACGACTGGCTCTGGTAAATCTCTAACGATGGTCTTTTTATCACGTGCGCTCATTTTGCATGACAGTTTGAAACAATGTCGCATCGTTGTCGTCACTGATCGGGTCGATCTGGAAAGACAACTATCTAATACCTTTCATTCTGGTGGTGAGTTTTCTGGAAAAACAGAATTTTCAAATGCAAAAGCCACATCCGGCAGGCGGCTGGCGGAGCAAATCAGCAAAGGCACTGAACGTGTTATTTTTTCTCTCATTCAAAAATTTAATACCGCGGCCAAGCTGCCACAATGTAAGAATTTAAGTCGTGATATTGTCGTTTTAGTGGACGAAGGCCACCGCTCACAAGGCGGGGAAAATTATATTCGCATGAAACAGGCCTTGCCTAATGCTGCCTTCATTGCCTTTACAGGTACGCCCTTGCTTAAAGAAGATAAAACAACGAATAAATTTGGGTCTATCATCCACGCTTATACCATGCAGCGTGCAGTAGAAGATAAAATGGTGACACCGCTTTTATACGAAGAAAGACGTCCTGAACTCATGGTCAATGATCGTGCAATTGACTCTTGGTTTGAACGAATAACCGAGGAACTTTCTGATGAACAACGGGCTGATTTAAAGAAAAAATATGCAAAGAAAGGCGAAATTTATCGCTCAGAAAACCGAATTGAGCTTGTTGCTCTGGATATAGCGCATCATTTTGTAAAAAATATTGATGAGGGCTTAAAAGGTCAACTTGCTTGCGATAGCAAGTTATCCGCTATTCGTTACAAAAAATATTTAGATGATGTAGGCTTATTTGAATCGGCTGTTGTGATGTCCCCGCCAGATACAAGGGAAGGAAATACTGAAGTTGATGAATCTAAAATCCCAGAAGTAACGAAATGGTGGAAAGACAATGTTGGCAATCAAGAGGAACGTGAATACACACGACAGGTTATAGAGCGTTTTGCCAATGATGAAGATTTAAAAATAATTATTGTCGTTGATAAGCTGCTCACTGGTTTTGATGAACCACGAAATACAGTGCTTTATATTGATAAACAGCTCAAAGAGCATAATTTAATTCAGGCTATAGCTCGTGTTAACCGATTACATGAAAATAAAAAATTTGGATTATTGATTGATTATAGAGGAATCCTTAAAGAGCTTGATACCACTATTGCCAAATATCAGGATTTAGCATCCAGAACACAGCAAGGTTATGACATTACAGATCTGGATGGTCTATATCATCAAATGTCTAGTGAATATAAACGTCTTCCCCTGCTCTATGATGCATTATGGCAAATCTTCAAAGAAGTTAAAAATAAAGGCGATTTTGAACAACTAAGGCAAGTACTTATCCCCAAAATACAAGAAGTTGATGGCGATCTCGTCGATACAAATCTGAAAGTTAGAGAGGATTTCTACGATGCACTGAGTGAATTTGCGAATTGCCTCAAAGTTGCTTTACAGTCTGACAGCTTTTTTGATGATAAAAGTATTACTGATGTCCAACGTACACACTATAAAGAGACATTAAAACAATTCACCAGCCTGCGCCAAATTGCAAAACTCGATGCAGGTGAAATCATTATATATGATAAATACGCCGAGCTTGTAAAAAAGCTCATGGATAAACATGTTGTTGGTGTGCAAATTAAAGAGCCCGTAGGTGTATATGAAGTTGGCAAAATGGGGCGTCAAGAGCGACCCGAAGAATGGAATGAAGAAAAAACAAGAAATGAAACAGATATCATAAAAACACGCATCGCTAAAATGATTGAACAGGATTTAAGAGATGATCCTTATGCGCAAGAAACATTCTCAGAACTTTTAAAAATAGCCATAAAAGAGGCAGACGAGCTATTTGAACATCCATTAAAACAATATTTACTATTTCAAGAATTTGAAAATGATGTGCTGAACAGAAAACTAAAGGAAATTCCAGCGGATTTTTCTGATAATCACCATGCACAGGCTTATTATGGAGTATTCAAACTTCAACTTCCTGTTTCCTTTGCCACGCTTACAGAAGAAGAACAAAAAAAATGGATTGATCTTGCCTTTACTGTGGATGAACTAATTAATATTTCAATTGCGGAACATTCTTTGAATCAACAAAATACAGAAGCAGACATTCGAAAAAAATTATTACCTATTATTTTCAAAGCGTGTAAAGAATTAGGTTTTGGAATGGAACATGCGAAAAACATTATTGAACAGGTTATTCAAATTGTTCGTGTGGGTTTAATTTCAATATGATTAAGGATAATCGATGTCTACAGATGCAACCTATATTACATTTGGGATAGATAAAATTCCTTTCGAGCTTCGACCCAAACGCCAAGAAAGCCATCGCATCACAATTAAAGTCAAGCCTGATTGTCAGGTTATTGTTTTCGCACCTCCATCCGCAACTCATGATGAAATTATTGTGGCTGTAAATAAACGCGCAAAATGGGTGTATAACAAATTACATATATTCAGATCTCAGCAAGAATATATTATTCCTCGACAATATATAAGCGGCGAAAGTCATTACTATCTGGGAAGAAAATATGTGCTCAAAGTGATTGAAGATTCAAAAGCCAAACCACAAGTCAAATTAGTACGCGGTCAACTTCAAATTATTGCAGCAAGGAATATAGAACATAGACGCCAACTGTTGTCAGAGTGGTATAAACAGAAAGCTTTTGAGGTTTTTAGCAAAAGATTAGATCAACTTCTATCAACAGCCCCTTGGATAAAAGAACGCCCTTCGATAAATTTAAGAGCGATGCGTTCCCGGTGGGGTAGCTGTGCGGTTAATGGAAAAATAACGCTTAATACTCATCTTATTAAAGCGCCGATAGCATGTATTGATTACGTGATACTCCACGAGCTATGTCACCATTCTGAACATAATCACAGCGATAAGTTTTATCGTCTATTAAATCAGGTTAGCCCCAACTGGAAGCAGGTAAAACAATATCTCGATAAAGCTGCTAATTTATATCTTATGACTTAATCTTGGGAGATTTATAACATCTAAGATTTTGAACTAGAACACCGCTAATTTTAACATCAATATCATCACTTACTTTAATATTTGGCCAATTATCATTTAATGTTAGCAGTTCAAATTCTGCCGAGGTATAAGATAATTTTTTATACTGACATATCAGCGTTTCTGGCTTACCACTGATTTTAACTGCTACAAAATCACCCGGTTCTGGTAAAACAGAAGGCTCAATCACCAATACATCATTGACTCTAATTTCAGCCATCATACTGTCATCTGTTATTTTCAAGGCAAATGCATCCGTGCTTAATTCTGGTTGTAAAGCCGTACTCACAGAAATAAAAACCTTATCGCCAGATGCCTCAGCACAAGTATGCAATTTAGCCTCGCAAGCCTGTCGATAATCCAAAAGCGGTATTAACTGACTAGGATTTTTTGCTTCCTTGAGCAGCTGGTTATCCGACAAACACATCAAATAAGCAGGTGAAACATCCAATGCCTGCGCAAGCGATTTAATCTCTTCCGGCCCCGGAGTACGCACACCCTGCTCCCAATTCGTCAGGCGTGTTTGTTTTAGCCCTCCCGCAAGCTCACCAAGAGCCTTTAACGTCAAGCCTTTAGTCTTCCGTGCCTTAAGAATACGTTTGCCAATTTCCTTTTTGATATTCAGCTCAGTCAAAGTTACCCCTAAGAAAATGAGAATCAACTATTGCAATATCACTTTATGGAAATAAAAACGAGGATGAGCAGGGATATTACCCATGATGGATTTTGTGATTAATGGTGATGATTTAGAGGCAATGAGTGGGTTACCTCATATCCAACAACTGACTTATTTAAGAGGGATACGACCTTATATGGACGTTAAAACTGGAATAGTCGGAATCAAAAGGCGCATCAGTCATCAGTCTATTTCTGAGCAACTGTATGTTGAGCCGCGATTGAACGTGGTAATTTTTCTTACCCTGATTACTTCGCGAACTCAAAACGCGCTCATATTTTTGGACATGTTCAGTCAAAAATCACTATCGGTGAATTGCAGCGTGAATTTTTAGCAGAAGCAAAATCCACAAAAGAGGCAAGTACTTATCGAGGTTACAAGCGTGTTTGCGAGGGACATCTATTGCCTATGTTTGATAAAGTGGATTCGAGGATTACAGTGCACCACCAAAACAGTGGCAAATATTTTGCCCCCTCTGCGTGCTGTTATTGAACAAGCATTAGTAGATCAATATATTAAAGAAAATCCGCTCAATAGCATTATTGTTGATAAGCTGCTTAACAAAGAAACTAAAAAAAGTGATTACAAGCCTGATCCATTCAGTGTTGATGAGATAAAGGCAATATTAAGTGAATCTGAAGGGCAAGTACGGCTTTTATTTCAATTTGCTTTTTTCACAGGGCTACGCGTTTCGGAGTTGAGCGGCTTGAGATGGGAAGACATCGATTGGAAAAACCAGATCATTCATGTAGAGGAAACCATAGTTGCCAAAGAAGCTAAAGGTCCGAAGACAGAAGCAGGCATTCGGGATGTAATGTTATTGCCCCCAGCACTAGATGCGTTAGAACAACAAAAACAATACACTTTTGCTTATAAAGGAAGAGTTTTTTATAACCCTCAAACCGATAAACCATGGGAAACCTCACAGCAAATTCGCCGCACACAATGGATGCATATTTTAAAACGAGCAGGCATTCGTTATCGTAATACCTATCAGACCCGGCATACTTATGCTTCTATGATGCTATCTCAAGGAGAAAACATCATGTGGGTATCTAAACAATTAGGTCATGTAGACGTAGAAATGGTCATTAAAACTTATGGCCGATGGATACCAGACAGCTCATTACAATCAGGATACCGCACTGTCCATGACTGGAGCCGTCACTTAGGATAACCATGCTAACTGTTTACTATTCAACCAGACTATAATTAGTAGTGATTATGATTTTTTTAAAAGGAATTCATATATGAGTATGCGAAAAGATGGAAATGAACTTTATAAAAATTGTGATATTAGTTGGTCAGTATATGGTGAAAATGGTTCTTATGGCTCAAATGCATGGATTACTATACATGCAAAGGAAAGCATTGATCAGCAAATTCTCGGTGATGTACACAAGACAATAGAAGAAGCAGAAGAATATATAATTAACAAAGCCAAAAAATGGATTGATGATCAACTTAAGTCAGGAGCTCTTAGGCCCATCAAATAATACAAAATGGTGCCGCTATGGTGCCATGACATGATGAAAAACTTATTTAATACTTGTAAATCAATGGCTTAATTGGTGGAGGCGGCGGGAATCGAACCCGCGTCCGCAAATCCTCTGCCTTCAGCTCTACATGCGTAGCCTTGTCTTTTAATTTAACTGTGCATTCTCCGACGGGCAGGATTCTACACAGCGATTCCCTGAATTTCGTAATCTTAATTCGGGATAAATTAAGACACTAGCTTATCTTCTATGACCGTTGATTCGATACCAATAAGCGAGCTCGGTCAACGGGATACCGGGTTTATAGGCCAGTACACAGTGGCTTACTATAACTACGGATTAGGCAGCGATAGCTTCACCAGCAAAGTTTTCATCGTTTGCATTTATATTTATTTGAGCCTGATTTACGAGAGATCTCATTCTCGGCATGCACCTCTGGTTTTGCAACCCACGTCGAAGCCAGGTCGCCCCCAATTTGTACACTTTAATTATAACATAAAATATAAAAAGATTGGCATGATCATTTAAAATGACAATAAAAAATTGTTCTTGTGGCATGTAAATAATAAAAGAATAGGAATTCGCTGCGCTTATTGTTCCAGGATTACACTTCGTTGCATCCAGGCTACGTTTGATTTGCCTGGATGCAGGTTGGTTGGGTTTAGCCTTGGATGCCCTTGTGTCTCAATAGGGCGTCCACAGTTGCTGGACGTCCGCGGAAGTCTTGATAAGCTTCTGCCGCTTTTTTGGAACCGCCTACTTCTAAAATAGCATGTAGGAAGTCATGGCCTGTCTGTGGATTGAGTACTCCTTCCTCTTCGAAACGGGAGAACGCGTCACTGGAAAGGACTTCAGCCCAGATGTAGCTGTAATAACCCGCGGCATAGCCACCACCAAAAATATGGCTAAAGCTGTGTTGGAAGCGACTGTAGGGAACCACCGGTACAATACAGGCTTTAGAGCGTACATCCGCCAAGATATCAGTGACAAAGGATGCTTTATTGGGCTGATACTCTTGGTGGATACGAAAATCAAATAAACTAAACTCCATTTGCCGTAATGTCGCCATTGCTGATTGAAAATTCTTAGCGGCTATTAATCGTTCGTAAAGCGCTTCAGGCAAAGGCTCCTGGGTATCTACATGAGAAGTGAGTACATCTAAAGCACTCTTCTCCCAGCACCAGTTTTCAAAGAATTGGCTGGGTAATTCCACGGCATCCCATTCCACACCATTAATACCCGAACCCCCAAGGTAATCAACTTGCGTTAACATATGATGCAAACAGTGACCAAATTCATGGAATAAGGTTTCAACTTCATCATGAGATAACATTGCTGGTTTATTCGCTGATGCTTTTGCGAAATTGCAGGTTAAGGTGGCAATAGGTAATTGGATGCTGCCATCGTCTAATTTTCTTCGGCTTTGTAAGGAGTCCATCCAAGCACCACTATGCTTGTTGGGCCGTGCAAATAAATCAGTATACACGTAACCACGTACTTGTCCGTGCTCATCAACAACACAATAACATTGCACGTCTTTATGCCATACATCCACCCCTTTAATTTCCTGAATGGTCATACCATAAAGGATTTTCACTAAATCAAATAAACCTTGCATCACTTTAGGCTGGGGGAAATAAGGGCGTAACTCTTCTTGAGATAAGGTAAATAAATCCTGCCTTCTTTTTTCAGATAAATAACTTATGTCCCAAGGCTGTAAGGGCTCAAAACTCCATTTGCTTGCGGCAAAATCTTTGAGAGCGGCAAGCTCTCCTTCGGCCTGATGATGCGCGCGTTTTACCAAATCATTCATGAAATCCATGACTTGTGTGGTGGAATCAGCCATTTTGGTGGCTAATGATAATTCCGCATAATTATGAAATCCTAAAAGCTTCGCTTGCTCATGACGTAAAGCGAGTATTTCATTCATATTCGCTGTGTTATCAAATTTACCCGCATTAGGCCCTTGATCCGAAGCTCTAGTTACATAAGCCTGATATATCTCTTCACGCAAAGCGCGGTCTTCCGCATGGGTAATAACAGCTTGATAGCTCGGGGCTTCTAATGTGAATATATAGCCGTCAAGGCCTTTTTCCTCAGCTAATTCTCTGGCGGTATTTAATGCATGCTCCGGAATTCCTGCTACACGTTGAGGATCGGTGATATGTATCGTAAACGCTTGAGAGGCATCCAAAATATTATGTTCAAATTGATTGGATAACTCATCCAAACGCGTTTGAATTTCTTCAAAGCGCTTCTTATGCTGTGGCTCCAGGGCAACCCCTGACAACTCAAAACCAAGTAAGCTGTCCGCAATTAGCTTTTTCTGAGCGGCATTTAAAGCATGCGTATCAATTGATTTAATTGCCATATACAAATCATGATTCTGCCCCATCGCCGCTTCATATGCGGAAAGTAAAGGCAAACATTCATCATAACAATCACGTAATACCGGAGAATCCATCACTGAATGTAGGTGAGAGAATGGCGACCAGAAACGCTCTAACTCATCATCCAGATCTTCCAAGGGATACATTAGGTTATCCCAGGTGTAGTAATGATTATTCTTGATGAGCAAATCTACTTGCTCTAAATGATTCTTTAACATTCCTTCAAGATGCGTTTTAAATCGCTCTGTATCAATATGGCTAAATTGTGGTAATCCAACTGGCGCTGACATGCTTTACCTTAAAATTAGTGTAAGTAACAAAAGCATAGCATTCAATTGATAAAGGCTCTAGAGCTGAGGAGGGTTATTAAGATGGTTATCTTCATCATCTACGAGCGCATCTGATAGTTGCTCTTTTGTGGCGAAAAAGCCAAGTTTATTTATGCCACCTTTAGGTACTTCAATGATGTCCGCGGGTCTTTGCTGGATAAGAACCGGCGCTAAAGCAAAGTTGATTAAACAAATTACCACGAGACAAATTGCTCCGACAACGGCAATAGCAGGAGTTGTGGCAAAGAAAGGAGCTCCACACCCCATAGCCAAGAAAATACCGGTAGTGGTCGCAACATGGGAGCTAAAACGCAATAACTCAAAATTTATTTGTTGATCTAAAACCCGTAACTGCTGACTTATTTCTTCTCGCGCTGCATCACTGCCAGCACTATCAAACATTTGTTGATATTGACGGCGCATCTCATACACTCGATTGAGCTCAATGTAAGCGCGTATCGCCGCTAAAGCAACATCATAGCCAAAAAAGGCAATGGACAGATAAGCTGCAACTGGAGCATAAGCACCTGTGAGAAGATAACCATTAACATAACCTAAGCCAACCCAGGCAATGTCATTACCTAACTCAAACCAACGCCGCAATAATTGGCCCTGCAGGCGTACCTGCCAACCTAAATCTTTTTCTGGTTGCTCCATCCAAGATCCAGGCAATAGATGTTTCATCAGTAAACCAAGATTTACCGCTAAACGTGGCGCATAAAAGAGGAACGCTAAATGAGGTAAGAACGGATCAGTGCAATGTCCTAAATCCCGCATAATATGGCGGTACCACTCGGCACTGGAATCTAAGGCGGCAATTACGTCTAAGGCACGCTTAGAACGCACTAACAATAAACGATATAGGTTAACATCAAGGGTGCGCAGGCGTACTTGCTGTGAAAAAGACTTGCCTACGTCGATGGCATTGTTCTCATCACTTACAGGTTCCGGAGGAGGATGCTTAAGTTCGCTTAAAATTTCGCGATAAAGCATTTTCTGGGTACGCAAACGCTCCACTTCCCGCGGAACTATTAGATAATGTTTATAAACCTCTTCTAATAATTCTGCTAAGAAAATAGCGGAAATCAACTGCTCAACCAATTGTTGTTCTGAAACGAGTTGCTCACCTAATAAATTAATCCGAATCTGCTGTCCAAGCAGACTATATTCCATATTTAAAATAAGATGAGAGGGGATAATTTCGCGATAAAAATCGACCCCAAGTCCCCGGAGCGACTCAGAGAAGGTCCAATTCTCAGGGTTGGGGTCGTCAATCCCAAGTGGGTAATTGGCAAACAGTGTATTTTGTAATCGTCTAATAACTGGATTCATGATGTCCGAAATAACTTAATGGATATCAAATAACTACATAATTATGGTGCATAAAAACGAATTAGCAAGATAAAAATGTGTTCCGATTGTATCAAAAATTACACAATAAGTAAAATTAACATGTTTATAAATACACTCCCCTGCCTCTAAAATCGTCATTTGTACTTACATTTAACAGTTATATCCTAAATCCCAGTACAACTTCAACTATTCTTTTCGGGACAGCCCATAAAAGAATGATTAAAAATGAGCTGGTTTTCTTGCTGATTCATGTCTTCTGAGCGACAATAGCGCACCAAACTCAGCGCATGAAGAGAGCACATGAACTTGTCACAAGAATTAGCAAATGCCATCCGCATTTTGAGCGTAGACGCAGTTGATCAAGCCCAGTCAGGCCACCCTGGAATGCCTTTAGGTATGGCTGATATTGCAACGGTATTGTGGAAAAAGTTTTTACGATATAACCCGAAAAACCCACATTGGTTTAACCGCGACCGTTTTGTCTTGTCTAATGGACATGGTTCGATGTTACTTTATTCTTTGTTGCATTTAACAGGCTATAATCTATCTATTGACGAGCTTAAAAACTTCCGTCAGTTAGACTCGAAAACTCCAGGCCACCCAGAGTTGGGACATACTCCGGGAGTGGAAACCACAACCGGGCCACTAGGGCAAGGTTTAGCAAATGCAGTAGGTATGGCACTAGCAGAAAAAGCATTAGCCAGTCATTATAATCAAGACGAATATGACCTGGTTGACCATTATACCTATGTTTTCTTAGGTGATGGCTGTTTAATGGAAGGGATTTCTCATGAATCCTGTTCTTTAGCTGGAACTCTAGGACTAGGTAAACTTATTGCGTTTTATGATAACAATGGCATCTCCATCGACGGTAAGATTGATTCCTGGTTTACCGATGACACCGCTACTCGCTTTAAAGCCTATAATTGGCAGGTAATTGAAGCCATTGATGGCCATGATATGGCTGCAATTGAACACGCGATTGTGCAAGCACGTGCTAATACCAGCCAACCAACACTCATTATCTGTAATACCATCATTGGCCTTGGCTCCTCCGTTGCCGGTAGTGAGAAATCACATGGCTCACCATTAAGTGCTCAAGATATTGAAAAAGTTCGCGAATTCTTCCACTGGCATCATGCCCCCTTCGTAATTCCCGAAACCATCTATCAACAGTGGAACCACGTGGAGCAAGGAGAACGTGATGAGCAAGAATGGTTAAGTCTATTACATGATTTCCAACAACAACATCCACAAGAACACTATCAATTTTTACGCCGTATTAATGGCGATCTTCCCGATGATTGGCAAAGTCATAGCCAAGCATTTTTAACTCAATGCCTACAAAATGAAAAAGCGATTGCAACGCGTAAGGCCTCACAACAATGCATCGAGCATTTTGCTAGTCTCTTACCCGAAATGTTAGGTGGTTCTGCTGATTTAACTGGCTCCAATAATACGGATTGGTCAGGTAGCAAGGCCATCAACCACGAAGATTTCTCCGGCAATTACTTATACTATGGCGTACGTGAGTTTGCGATGGCCGCCATCATGAATGGAATAGCGGTTCATGGCGGGTTTATTCCTTATGCAGGAACCTTCCTGGTCTTTGCTGATTATGCCCGTAATGCGGTACGCTTAAGCGCTTTAATGAAGCAGCGTGTTATTTATGTATTCACACATGATTCTATTGGCCTTGGTGAGGATGGCCCGACCCATCAACCGGTGGAACATGCAGCAATGTTGCGTATGACTCCAGATATGATGGTTTGGCGTCCAGCAGATTTAATGGAAACAGCCATAGCCTGGCAAACAGCCTTAGAACATCATAATGGCCCAACATCATTACTGCTTTCCAGACAAAATTTACCCGCCTTACCTCATCAGGAAAATGCTGTCGAATTGATTAAAAAAGGTGGCTACATCATTGTTGATTGTGATGGCCATCCTGATGCAATTTTGATTGCTACTGGTTCAGAGGTGCAGTTAGCGCTTGCAGCTGCAGAACAAGTAAAATCGCAAGGATTAAAAGTACGCGTTGTTTCCATGCCCTGTGCAGAACGATTCTTAGCGCAAGATTTAGTTTACAGAAACCAAGTGTTGCCTAAAGATGTTGAAACACGCATTGCAATTGAAGCAGCAAGTTCTGCTTATTGGTATCAATTCGTTGGGTTAAATGGTGCAGTCATTGGCCTTGATCGCTTTGGTGTCTCAGCTCCAGCAACCAAAGCCTATGATGCTTTAGGGATCACCGTGGAGCGCATCGTTAAAACATTAGAAACATTAACGGCAAACTCAAACTAATTATAATGTACAACCGCTGCGAGTTAAGGGCAGCAAAGGAGAAGTAGTATGACTATACGTGTCGCGATTAATGGCTATGGCCGCATTGGCCGTTGTATTCTAAGAGCTATTTTTGAATACAACCGACAAAATGACTTTGAAATCGTTGCGATCAATGATTTATCAGGGATTGAAGTAACCTCTCATTTAACCCGCCATGATACAACCCATGGCCGTTTTCCTTGTGATGTAACCACTGAAGGCAATATGCTGATTATTGATGGTCATGCGATTAAGATTATTGCTGAACGTAACCCATTAGAGCTGCCTTGGAAAGAATTAAATGTTGATTTAGTTTTTGAATGTACCGGACATTTCACTGATCGCGAATCAGCAATGCAACACATTACCGCTGGAGCGAAAAAAGTGTTAATTTCTGCCCCAGGTAAAAATGTTGATGCCACGATTGTATATGGCGTTAATGACCACCTGCTTAAAGCAAGTGACCTGGTAGTTTCTAATGCGTCCTGTACCACAAACTGTTTAGCTCCAGTAGTTAAACCATTAAATGACGCTCTAGGTATTGAACATGGCTTATTAAATACCGTACATGCCTACACAAATGACCAAGTACTTTTAGATGGTAGTCATAAAGACTTGCACCGTGCTCGTGCTGCAGCGCATAATATTATTCCGACAAAAACAGGTGCTGCGGCGGCTGTAGGATTGGTTTTACCTGAATTAGCAGGAAAACTTGATGGCTTTGCAATGCGTGTGCCCGTAATTAACGTTTCGGTAATTGACCTAACATTCACTGCCAATCGTGAAACAACTGTTGATGAAGTAAATGCTATTGTGAGTAAAGCACAAAGCCATGTATTGAAAATCAATGATGAGCCTTTAGTTTCTTCTGATTTCAATCATAATCCTGCCTCAGCTATTTTTGATACTACGCAAACTAAAGTATTTGGTAAGTTGGTAAAAATAGTTGCTTGGTATGATAACGAATGGGGTTTCTCCAATCGTATGTTAGATACAGCGCATAAGATGATGAACTGCTAAACCCCCTGCGGAGATAATAATGAATCTGATCCAAATGAACGATATAGAACTTTCTGGTAAGAGAGTGCTAATTCGTGAAGATTTGAATGTGCCAATCAAAGACGGGATAATTACAAGCGACCAGCGCTTGCAAGCAGCCTTACCAACCCTGGAGGCCGCGTTGGCGGCTGGGGCTGCAGTGATGGTCCTATCGCATCTTGGCCGACCAGAAGAAGGCAAATTTGAAAAACGCTTTTCTTTAGCCCCTGTTGCGGAATATTTAAAGCAAAACTTAAATTACCCAGTCCATTTTGTTACCGATTATCTCAATGGAGTGGATGCTCGTCCTGGTGAGTTAGTGGTTTGTGAAAATGTCCGCTTTAATCTCGGTGAAAAAAGTAATGATGAACAACTGGCAAGAAAACTAGCCAACCTTTGTGATGTGTTCATCATGGATGCTTTTGGTACCGCACACCGAGCCCAGGCATCTACCTATGGGGTAGCTCAATTTGCTCCGGTTGCAGTAGCAGGACCTTTATTGGTTAAAGAACTCAATGCGCTGAAAAAAGTGCTGAAAGCGCCACAAAAACCAATTGTGGCTATTGTTGGTGGCGCTAAAGTGTCTTCAAAATTAACCTTATTGCGCCAATTAGTAGGCATGGTCGATTACCTAATCCCTGGAGGCGGTATTGCCAATACATTCCTTAAAGCCCAAGGCTTTGAAATTGGGGTATCACTTTATGAAGAAGACTTACTGGATGAAGCACGCGCCATCCTGAAGTTAGCAGAAGAAAAAGGTTGCAAGATCCCGCTACCTACCGATGTTGTAGTTGGCAAAACATTCAGCGAAACCTGCCCAGCTTATAACAAATCACTGCATAATGTTGCCGCTGACGATATGATTCTCGATATTGGGCCTGTGACCGTCAGTGACTATGTAGACATTATTAATGAAGCCAAAACCATCATATGGAATGGGCCTGTTGGTGTTTTTGAGTTTGCCCAATTTGCTTATGGCACCCGTGCTTTAGCAATTGCCATTGCGGAAAGCGATGCATTTTCAATCGCTGGTGGTGGTGATACTTTAGCTGCGATTGATTTGTACGATCTTAATCAGCAGATATCTTATATTTCCACAGGCGGTGGGGCATTTCTGGAGTGTTTGGAAGGCAAAACACTACCAGCTGTTGCTATTTTGCAGGAGCGAGCTCAGCATGTTACGTCAGACTAAAATCGTTGCCACTTTAGGGCCAGCTAGTAATGACCCTGTAACACTTCGCGCCATGTTAACCGCTGGGGTTGACGTGGTACGTATCAACTTTTCGCATGCGGATGCCTCTGCCATCGAATTGATTGCCTTAGTGCGTCAAATTGCCGAGGAATTACAGCTGCCTCTAGCGGTGATGGCCGATTTACAAGGCCCGAAAATACGCATAGGCCGCTTTAAAGAGAAGTCCATTACCCTGCATGAGGGGCAAGATTTTACTTTGGACTGTGAAGAAACCAATGAATTAGGCGATGAACACTGGGTTTCGGTAGCTTATCCTAATTTAGATAAGGAACTGGCTCCAGGTGATTTTTTACTTATTAATGATGGTTTAATTGAATTACAAGTAAAACAAATTTACGGCTCAAAAATTCATTGCACTGTTATTGAGGGTGGTGTCTTAACTAATCTGAAAGGCTTAAATAGAAAAGGCGGAGGATTAGCAGCCCGTACCTTAACTGAAAAAGATAAAAAAGATCTACGCACTGCTCTAGCAGCACAAGTAGATTACATCAGTCTATCCTTTGTAAAGGATGCCGAAGACATCCGCAACGCACGGGCTTTAATGCGAGAATATGGTGGACTTCCTACCCCTATCATTGCCAAAATTGAGCGTAGTGAAGCTTTAGCGCGTTTGACAGAAATCATTCAAGAATCTGACGCCATCATGGTTGCACGTGGTGATCTGGGGGTTGAAGTGGGTGCCGCAGAAGTGCCTGCAATTCAAAAGCATATTATTGGTCAGGCCCGTCGTTTGGATAAAGTGGTGATTACTGCAACGCAAATGATGGAATCCATGATTAGCAATCCCCAACCAACTCGTGCTGAAGTTTCCGATGTGGCCAATGCCATCTTAGATGGAACCGATGCGGTAATGCTTTCAGCAGAAACAGCCAGTGGGCAATTTCCCGTAAAAGTACTAACCATGGTAAATAAGATTTGCTTGAGTGCGGAGAAGCATGCAAGTTTTTATTATGATAGCACTTCTGAAACCTGTCATTACCAACGTGCTGACCAAGCAATTGCGATGGCAACCATGCATGCGGCGAATCATTTTCCGATTCAGGCAATTGTAACCCTTACCGAATCTGGAGATACCGCAGTATGGATTTCCAGACAACAAAGTACCGTACCGATTATTGCTATTTCAGCAAATAAACGCACTATTGGTCGTCTTAGTTTGGTGCAGAATGTGGTACCGGTATTTATGGATTATCATCGATTTACGGCAGAAAATTTAAACCAACAAGTTATTAATGAATTACTTGCGGCTCAACATATAGAGAAGAAAGGGTTTATTTTGTTAACGCGTGGTCGAGCAATTGGTACTCCGGGGGGCACTAATAGCATGGAAATTATTAAAATATAGACCTCCGATACCTATTTTCATCTAAAGAGTGAATTACCGCGGCAAGCCGCGGTAATTTTTTTGTTATCGTATACTCATCGATAACTTTAACTCATCATCACGTTCCTTTGAAGCTTTGATGAAGGAAATATCGCTTTGAGAAACAAAAAATCTCGCTTTTGAGTAAAACTGATCACGCTCTAATTTATAGTTGGTTACGGAGGCAGGAACCATTTCATATTGTGCAGCCCTATCTTTTTTAGTAAAAGAGAGAATTTGCCACTACCGTAAAAAATACGGTAGTGATGGAAATAAATACATAGGAGATTGTGGATGAAACCCGTATCAACTAATACGGGCTATGTTCGCTGTATTTTTACGCCAGGCTATTTGCAGCATAACCAAGAGGATTCCTACAAACATTCCCGAAACTAAAGACACCATAAGCATTAATCTTTTCCTGGGGGCAATCGGATCGACGGGGACGGCCAGAACACCATCTTCGTGGAACACTGAAACCTTATCTACATCAATCTTAAATGACTGATAAAATGAGAGTTTTGCTTGCAAGTCACGTAAGTTAGGAATGAAGGCATCATCCGATGTTCGTTTGGATAAATTTTTTATTTCCGCCTGCATCATTTCCATAGTGAATGGAGATTCATTGGCATCATTCATTATTGCTTCATCATCCCAAAAGGTGCGAGCGCTCGCTAACTGCAGCGTGTGAACTTTCTCTTTTAACCGGGTGATACGGTCTTGGCGTTTAGCGCGCGCTGTTTTGCGTGCAATGTCGATTTGATGACGCAAATTATTTACCACCACGGCATTCTGCTGCTGCATGTCTTTTAATAAAGCATTTAGAGATTGTGACTTTACAACACTAATAAATTGCGTTAGCCATATTGTTACCTGCTTGGCATCGCTCCCCTGAATTGCGACTGTATATTTTAGAAAACGGTCATTCGTTTTTTTCGGATCGGGAACAACGGCAAAAATGTGCGAAAAAGCTGTATACAGTTGAGTTATAGTACGCCCTTCTTTTACGCTTGCAGGTAATGCAGGCAGATAATAATGTTCAAAGAAATAGTGTTTCGCTTCTTCTGATTGTAAAACGTCATTAAACACATGATTAACGTCTTTAACCGTGAGCGGCTGTAAGGGTGAATTATCCCAAGATCGCCCTTGATTAAGTTCCGCAATCTCCCCTTCACTTGCCGAAATTAGTTTAATTTTAGCCTCATAGACTGGCTTACTAAAATAAATAGCCGCACAACCTAATGCGAAACCGAGTACGGTGCATAAACCAATCAATACCTTGTTCTGATAAAAAATACGTAACATGTCCATCATACTGAGATCACGGTTATCACCAACGCCTTCTGTTTGCATCGTTCACTACTCCAGTCATGGATTAACGAAAAAGAATGTAGGCGGGATACTAAATACTAATGCTTCCTTTGTCAAAGAATAGGCTTTAGTGGCTGTTGACAGAAAGGAAAAATTACGTATTATCATCCCTTAGTGCAGGCAGTATGTAATCGACTTTTCGCAAGCCAGGATTGAAGTGAGTTTTAAAAAAAACCTTATTGCAAATTATGCCAGTCAAATTTATATGACCTTGGCGGGCATACTCATCTTACCTCTATACCTCAAATACATGGGGGCAGAGGCTTATGGACTAGTTGGTTTTTTTACCGCGTTACAAAGTTGGTTCAATGTCCTTGATTTAGGTTTAAGTCCCAGTATTTCTCGCGAAACCGCACGCATGCGAGCGGGTGCTATCAGTGCACAAAACTACCGCGAATTATTGCGAGTACTGCAGTTACTGTTTTTCATTATTATGTTTGTTGGTGCAGGGAGCTTATTTTTACTGGCTCCGTACATATCTCACTCCTGGCTACAAGCACAAACCATACCCGCCCATGAAATCCAAGTTGCCTTACAATTAATGGCCGCCAGTATCGGCTTACGCTGGATGTGTGGTTTATACCGCTATACGGTAATCGGTGCGGAACGTTTTGTGTGGTTAAGTTATTACACCTGGGTCTTTACTACATTACGCTACTTGGGCGTCTTATTGGTTTTAATCTATATAGGCACCACGCCCTTTTTATTCTTTCTTTATCAAATCATTATCTCGCTTTTTGAGTTAGTCTTCCTTGCCAGCAAAGCCATTCGCGAATTTCCAAGCCTACCTCAGGGACAAAAACTCTCATGGAGACTTGCTGCTCTAGTAGCGAGCATCAAACCAATTCTCCCTTTTGCATTAAGTATTGCGGTAACTTCCTCTATTTGGATAGTCATCACACAAACGGATAAATTGATTCTTTCTAAATTATTATCCCTTACCGAGTATGGTTATTTTACTTTAGGGGTTCTGGCTGCCAGTGGGGTTATGCTCTTTAGTGCACCCTTTAGTATGGTACTACAACCTCGTTTGGCTAAATTGAAGGCCGAAGGTAAAGATAAGGAGCTGCTTACTTTGTATCGTCAAGCCACGCAGTTTGTTGCGTCAATTACGATTCCGGCCAGTATTGTTTTAGCCTTTTTTCCAGAACAAGTGCTTTGGTTATGGACGAATAACCTTAGTGTGGCCACAGCAACGGCACCGGTCTTACGTTTGTATGCTCTTGGAAATGCAGCCTTGGCATTTACGACCTTTCCCTATTACTTACAGTATGCGAATGGCACGATGCGTTTGCATTTGATTGGCAATACCTGTTTTGCCTTGGTGCTAATTCCGTCTATCATCTGGGCAACACTGCACTTTGGGATGATTGGTGCGGCTAAGGTATGGTTCTTAGCGAACATTAGCTTCTTTCTTATCTGGACGGCATTTGTGCATCGTCGCTTTATAAAGAATACTCATCTGCGTTGGTTATGCGTGGATTTGCTGCCTGTAGTGTTACTTTCTTTGCTGACGGTTGCTACCTTGAATGGTTTGCTTGCGAGACCGGATGATAAACTCACTTGGATTTTGAAGATTGGTTTTATTTCTCTGAGTTCGGTGTTGTTAAATTTGTTGTTGATTAAGTTTTCCTTTGTAGTTGGTCTGTTGCGGAAGTTTTTTGATGCGCGAGTGCGGGTTAAACCTTCTTCTTCGACGTTGTCTTGAAAATTCCTTCTTTGTCTATGTAGGCTGGGCTGTAAAGCCCAGCATTGGAAAGTGGCACGCGTTGTGCTGCTGGGCTTTACAGCCCAGCCTACTCATGAGGCGAAATGAAACTTTATTAGGCTTCCCATCAGGCTTGAAACATGAAGATATTGCATAACAGTGCGGATAAGCATTGTGCTGCTGGACTTTTCAGCCCAGCCTACTCATGAGGCGAAATGAAGCTTTATTGGGCTTCCCACCAGGCTTGAAACATTAGGATATTCCATAACAGTGCGGAGAAGTTGCCTTTGCCATGTAGGTGTTGTTGCCACATCAAGCGTATTGCTGTGGAGTTGAAAATACCCTCTTTTTGTAGGCGTTGCTCATTGAGCAATGTCTCGGCCCACTCACGCAAAGGGCCTCGTAACCACTCTGATAACGGAATGGAAAAACCCATTTTCGGACGTTCGATTAAGGTGCGAGGAACATAGCGATCTAATAATTGACGTAACGGCCATTTACTTTGCCCATCGCGTAATTTCATCGACAAGGGTAAGGTCCAGGCAAATTCAATTAGGCGATGGTCTAAAAATGGGACGCGTGTCTCCAAAGATACCCCCATTGCCGCGCGATCGACTTTAACTAAAATATCGTCAGGCAAGTAAGAAACAAAATCCATGGCCATCATTCGATTGACATCATCAAGCTGGGATAAATCAGCATGATGTTGGTCCATAAACACGTCAGGCTCAACGCCTTCAGAAACTAATAAAGAGTAAGGCTTATCATGATGAGAAACCAAGCGACGGTAAGCTTCATTCACCGAAGCACTGGCCAAGACATAAGCACCTTTATGCACTTTGCTGCCGACTTGTGAATAACGCTTCAACACGGGCAAAACCGAGGAAACACGATCCCAGGTTCGCGGTGAGAGCTGCCGCATCACTGTGGCGGCTCCCCTACGTATGGGCAGAGGTACTTTATTAATTTTATTCCACAACTTTGAGGTCATCGTATAACGATTATAACCACAGAATAATTCATCCCCCGCATCACCGCTTAAGGCTACCGTAACTTGCTGCTTCGCCAATTCAGAAACTAAAAAAGTAGGTATTTGCGATGAGTCAGAAAAGGGCTCATCGTATAGGGTCGATAATTTGGGAATTACCGCTAAAGCATCCTCAATCGTTACATACAGCTCGGTATGCTCGGTTCCTAAATGATCAGCTACCGCTTTAGCGTACTTTGCTTCATTATAATTCGTTTCATGAAAGCCAATCGAAAAAGTACGTACAGGTCGTGATGATTGCGCTTGCATTAATGCCACCACGGTGGAGGAATCAATACCTCCAGAAAGAAATGCACCAAGCGGTACATCAGCAATCATTTGTTGGGCAATCGCATCTTTTGCCAGACGCTCTAATTCATCAATCGCCTCATGCACATCCCCTTTGAACGGAGAGGAAAAACCCGTCAATGCCGTCTGAGTTGCGGACCAATAATTTTTCACTACTGGCTGTGGAGTTTTTAAAGAAAGCTGTAAGAACGAGCCCGGAGCTAATTTATAAATGTTTTTATAAATTGAATGAGGTGCAGGAATGTAGTTATGACGCAAAAAAAGAGCTAGAGCATCGGGATTAAGTTCTTTTTTAAAATCAGGATGTACCTTGAGTGCTTTTAATTCCGAGCCGAAAAGAAAGGCTTCATTCTGCCAACCATAATAAAGCGGTTTTTCGCCAGCCCTGTCTCGTCCTAAGGTTAATGTCTGTGACTGTTTATCCCATAGGGCAAACGCGAACATACCAATACTACGTTCAATCGTCTGTTCAATACCCCAGGCTTCAAAGCCTGCCAACAATGTTTCCGTATCCGAATGACCGCGCCAAGTTGGCAATGCCAGTTCTTCTCTAAGTTTTAAATGATTATAAATTTCTCCATTAAAAACAATCATGTAACGACCATTGGCTGAGACCATTGGTTGATGTCCTGCGGGAGATAAATCTACAATAGCCAGGCGAGTATGGGCTAATCCAATGCCAGCTTGAGCATCAAACCAGATTCCCTGATCATCAGGACCTCGATGTGCAATAGACAGACACATAGCAGACAACAATTGCTCTGCCCCAGATGCCCAATCCGTTCGAGATAAAATACCTGAAAATCCACACATTAATGAGATAACTCCTCAATGTCCCGATACAACGCATAAAAGCGTTCCCGAGCTCTGTCTATAGAAAACTGGTCGCGTACACGAATGGCGGCCTTTTCACCTAAAAATCGGCGTTGCTCCGTGGGCATACAAATGACTTTGGTTAATCCGGCTGCCAATGCCATCGGATCATCAGCAGCAACGATTACTGCGGTATCACCAGCCAACACCTTGGCATCACCCACATGAGTGGCAACACAAGCTAATCCCATAGACATGGCTTCGCCTAAGCCATTGGGAAAACCTTCTGTACGTGATGGCATGCAAAATACGTCCATAGCCGCCAAACATTCGGGAATATCGTGGCGCTCACCAAGTAAAAGAAATGATGAGGCTAAGCCAAAAGAATCCAGCTGTTTTAATAATTCAGTATTGTTGTAATCACAACCACGCCCAACTAATAAAAAACGAACCTTTTGATTATGCACACGCTCCAAAAGAGCGACGGCATTAATAAAAACATCTTGTCCCTTATCCAAGTGCAGGCGCCCAACACAACCGACAACAAACTCATCTGCCCCCAGCCCAAGTTCTTGTCGTACTTTAGTTGCATCAATTTGTCGCGCATCAAAGCGAGCAAAGTCAAAACCATTATGGATAACCAACATTTTTTTCTGATTATATCCATAAGATACATGGGTGCTTTTGGCCGCCTCTGCGACACAGATAATTTTTTTAGGTACCATATAAGAAAGTAATGCACAAAACCGCATTAACACATAGGTCATCCTGCTATTACGAGGCACATAAGTATTGCGAATACCCCAAATCACATTGCTACACCCCGCCATACGAGCCGCCAAGCCACCAAAAAAATCAGCATGGTACATCCAGGTTTGGATTATTGCCTTTTTATGCGCTTTTAGTAACTTAACTAAAGCCCAAAAATTAGCAGGAATAGCTGATATGCGATTAAAATTAAATACATGAACCGTGAAACCCTGTTCTTGCAAGGTTTTACCGATGGTACCCAAACCACTGAGTGAAATAACTAATGCATTGTCTATAGAATGGGGGTCTGACAGTAAAAGACGCTTGAGCATCTGCTCGGCCCCTCCTACTTCTAAGCCAGTGATAATATGGATAATCTTATTGGGGTCAGTCATTTGTATATCCTATTCGCATTCATATAATTTAACTAGCCAATGCATAAGACTGCGGACGAAGTTGTTTTGGGTTATATCGAACACGCTCGTAGCTAAGGAAAATTAAATACACTACGATGAACGGCAATTTATAGCGAACGATGGTACCCACATTGCTAACAATTAAACCATACATACACATCCCCGAAAGGAAAAAGCAAAACCACATTAAGGTTTGTTTTGGTAGTACTTGATAAGAACGCCAAGTAAACACAGCCAGAATCCCGACAACAGCAACATTTTCGAACGCTTGTAACAACTGCAATTTAGTCTTTGCCATCCACGGCAAAGGGTAAAACAAGGCCCGAAATAACCCCAAGGCTATCTGCCAGATGCAATCTCCCACGCTAACAATAGCTTGGTAATCAGCCAACTGGCCACCATCTTCTAAATACATGCTTAAGCGGTAATATTCAATTTTGCCAACCAGAAGGGGAAACGCCAGATAAAACAAAGCGCCAAAGACAGTAAGCAGCGCTAGCAATTGTTTCTTGGAATAATGCAGATTACTGTACTTATCAAAAAGATAGATGGTAGAAAAGAGTACTACCAATAATGCGTTTTGCATTTTTATTTGCACCAGTAAAATCAGGCAAATAAGCGTAAATACGTACCATCCACGCATTAAGGTCCATAAGGCCAGGAGCATCATCGTGCAAATCAACATATCGCGCAAGCCTAAGGAGCTGTATAAAATTAGGCTAGGATAAAATAATAAAAACCATAAAACCCAACCACGTAGTCTTAATACTGCAGAGGCCCAAATAAATACCGAAATCATTAAAAACTTATTAAAAAAGCCCAGACTATTTACCGTTTCGACAAAAGGTAAGGGAAAAAAGGCATACATATAGGCAGCTTCAGTGACTCGTGAATTATAGAAATTAGAGTTGTAGTTAAAATCTCTTATAGCACTGAGCATATGCCAATACGTAAACTGATCTGGCATATAACGAGGATCAAATAATACCCCATTCAAACAAAAGGGAACAAAACTGAGAAGTGCCAAACAAAAGGCATGCGAGGCCTTAATTTTACCTAATAAGTATGCGGCAAAAACAATCATGAGGCATACCAATAAATTGGGTAAATCCCAAATCATGATTTACATCCTCGCGTTGATAAAGAAAGCTCTTTGTAAATATTAAGATGAGCATCAACAATCCGCTCTATAGCAAACTCGCGCTCTGCCAATACGCGTCCAGCATTACCTAATTGTTGGCGATATGCATGATCTTCAATTAATTGCTTCATCGTTAAGGCCAATGCTTGGCTGTTACGTGCGGGCACTAGTAACCCCGTTTGGTTAGGCTCAATGGCATCGCGACAACCGGGAACATCCGTGGTGATAACCGCCCGCCCACATGCTGCAGCTTCAACCAATACCTTGGGTAAACCTTCTCGATAAGAGGGTAATACGACCAAATTCACCTGCTCCATTAATTGGGCCACATCATCACGAAACCCCAATAGTTCAATAAAGCCTTCATTACGCCATTGGACTAATTGCTCTTTATCAATGCAGGCTGGATTTCCTTCATCAATGTCGCCAATTAACAAAAACTGTGCCTCAATACCCTCAGCTTTAAGCTGCTTGGCTGCCGCCACATATTCCAACACACCCTTATCTTTTAATAAGCGTGAAACCATCGCCACCACAATTTTATCAGTGCGCTCTGGCAAGGCCTTATAAGCATTTAGATCCACACCGGAGCCACGAATTAATATTGTTTGATCCACTGTACAGGTAGCATTTTGCAAAAAGACTTGGCGGTCATCAGGATTTTGAAATATCACCTTCAAATAAGCATGACCAAGGGCAAGTTTATATAATTGGCTTACGCCCTGGCGCAATAGCTTAGTCTTGGTTTGCTGTGAGGTGAATAAATAGCCTAGGCCAGAAACTGCAGCCACAACTGCTGGGACTTTCAGCATACGCGCAACTAAGCCACCATATAAAATGGGCTTAATCGTGACTAAGTGCACTAAATCTGGTTTCACTGCACGCATCAAACGATAAAAAGCAAATAAACTTTTCAATTCCGCAATAGGGTTTTTACCACTGCGGGATAAAGGAATCGCATGAAAAATTAATCCGGCATCTTTAATCTGTACACTAGCTTGAGCTTTAGGAGTAGCGACATGTACCTCAAATCCATTTTCCTTAGCCGCAAGAGCCAAAGGTAAACGATGAGAGATAAAAAATGCTGCATCATTAACTATGAACAACAATCGTCGCTCGCTCATCTTGCTCCTATAAACGTAAATCGCTGTGGTCAGCGGGGAATAGATATTTCAAATCATAAAGTACATGCTGCGCTTTGCCAAAAGAACGAATCGCAGTAATGCCCATTTCTTTAAACTGTTGGTGAGCAACGGCTATGACAATCCCATCATATGCTTGTTGTTCTGGTTGTTCAAGCAGGCTTAAACCATATTCATGAGCAACATCTTCCGCTGCAGCCCAAGGGTCGCACACGTCAACCGCAACATTATATTCTTTAAGCTCATTGATAATATCAATAACACGTGTATTACGAATATCTGGGCAATTTTCTTTAAAAGTTAACCCCATGACCAAAACCCGGGCACCTTGAACATGAATACGTTCTTTCACCATGGATTTAATCAGTTGGGAGACAACGTAAGCCCCCATACTATCATTTAAGCGTCGTCCCGCCAGAATGATTTCCGGATGATAACCTATCGCCTGCGCCTTATGGGTTAAATAGTAAGGATCCACACCGATACAGTGCCCCCCTACTAAGCCTGGACGAAAAGGCAAAAAGTTCCATTTGGTCTCAGCGGCTTTTAACACTGCCTCGGTATCAATGCCTAATTTATTGAAAATAATAGCTAACTCATTAATCAGCGCAATATTCAAATCACGTTGTGTATTTTCAATAACTTTTGCAGCCTCAGCAATCTTAATGCTTTCAACTTTATGAGTTCCTGCCGCAATAATTTGCTTATAGAGCTCATCAACGATTTCAGCAACTTCGGGTATAGACCCCGATGTTACTTTCATAATATTAGTGACCCGATGTTGTTTATCACCAGGGTTTACACGCTCAGGGCTATAACCGGCAAAAAAATCACGGTTAAATTTCAGACCAGACATCCGTTCAAGAACAGGGACACAGACTTCCTCCACAGCCCCCGGATAAACCGTAGATTCATAAACAACAATCGCCCCAGATTGCACTATGGAACCTACCAACTCACTGGCCTTAATTAAAGGAGTAAAGTCTGGGCGCTTATGTTCATCTATGGGGGTAGGCACGGTGATGATGTAGGTATCACAAAAAGCAATTTCCTGCACATTAGCCGTTAAATATAAATGGCGCGCGTCAAGCAATTCAGCACGGCTTACTTCTAAGGTACTGTCATGTCCTTGTTTTAACTCATTTATGCGATCTTCATTAATATCAAAGCCCATGACTGAGCGTACTTTGCCAAATTCAACTGCTAATGGCAAACCTACATAGCCTAAACCGATTAGTGCAAGTTTTCGTTCATCAACCGATGTTAACATCAAAATTTCATCCATTCTTTATGGGTCGCCCCTAATTCATCATACTTCTATGTTGACTTGTTGTTTTATATTTTGACCCTTAGATACTGCATAATAATCAAGATACCACGCGACAAAATGCTTTACACCTACTTCCACGGGAGTTCCTGGTCTATAACCAACGTCCTGCATTAGCGCATCAACATCAGCATAAGTATCAGGCACATCACCAGGCTGCAGAGGTAATAAATTCATTTTGGCTTTTTTACCTAAACATTCTTCCAGCACTTCAATATAGCGAAGCAAGGGTACAGGGCTACTATTGCCAATATTATAAACTCGCCAAGGTGCTGCACTGGTTCCTGGATCAGGAGATTCCCCTGACCACTCTAGATTCACTTGTGCCACTCGATCATGGACGCGGATTATACCCTCAACAATATCATTTATATAGGTAAAATCGCGACGATGATTACCAAAATTAAAGACATCGATAGGCTCATCATTAAGAATCTTACGCGTAAAATTAAAAATTGCCATATCCGGTCGACCCCAAGGACCATAAACGGTGAAAAAGCGTAGCCCAGTTGTGGGTAATTGGTAGAGGTGGCTGTAGGTATGAGCCATTAATTCATTAGCTTTTTTCGTTGCAGCATACAAACTTAAAGGATGGTCCACATTGTCATGAACCGAAAATGGCAATGTTTTATTCGCACCATAAACTGAGCTTGAAGACGCATAAGACAAATGCTCAATATGATGATGTCGACAACCTTCCAGAATATTCATAAAGCCAACGATATTACTGTCAATATAAGCATGTGGATTTTCTAGTGAATAACGCACACCGGCTTGCGCCCCCAAGTGGATCACGCGTTGGAATTCATGCTCAGCAAATAATTGTGCAATAAGCTCTCGATCAGCAAGCTCCATACGAATAAATTTAAACTGAGAATAATCAGCTAATTTTTGCAAGCGTGCCTTTTTAAGGTTCACGTCATAATAATCATTAAGATTATCAATCCCAATAACCTCATCCCCTCGCTCACATAATTTTTGTACTACATGAAACCCAATAAAACCTGCGGCGCCAGTCACCAAAACCTTCATTAAACCATCCTTAACTTATCTGTACACTCAAGCTTTGTGTGCTAAAGAGTACGAAAAAAAATAGCCACATTAAAATGCGATTATCATAGCATAAGGAACTCATGTATTTCATACAGATTAGGCGTGTAGATGGGTGTTTTATTTACTTTTTTTTCGGGTGCCCTAATTGCTTGCAATAAATGCTACTTACTCCAGGAATTCGCTACGCTGCTGACTTCCCGGTTGCAAGCAACCAGGCTACTTTTATAAGTATGTGGCAAGAACAATTTAAGTAAGGGTCATTTGTTGTAAATGACCAGAACGTCCTATGAAATTATTGGTAACAATTGGGGTTTCAGTGTGGCAAATAAATAACTTGAGCCAACTTCGGATAAATGATTGTCATCGCTATAGTAAGGCTCCCCTTGAGCATTCAAAGAATGACAAATCGTCGCATTACAGAATACCGAATAAGGATCGAAGAAATAAGTTTTTGGGCTATGTTGCGCAAAATATTTTAGAACCTTATTGATATTAAGCGCTTTAATATTTGATTCGGCACGAGTATCAATTTTTGTAATACAATTGGTCTTAGATAAACTAGGACGAGTTAAGCATGCAAATGGATCTTTAATACCAGCCCCAGGAACATCACCCAAGATAATTAACGTTCTATCCCCAATTAATTGGCGTAATTGGCCAAGCTTAATCAATAAAGGCTGATAGTCTTTTCTCTGACTGCTCATTAAATCAATATGCCATGGTTGTTGATTGCTTAAATCCTTGGCCATTAAAATTTGGAATAACCAGTATTGAGAAACAATCAAAATTGAATCAGGCTTTTTTTGTAATTGAGCCAACCCTTGTTTTAATACATTAGGGCAAATCTTATTCCAATCATCCCCTGGAGTGGTACGTGATAAATCCGGCAGGATCAAACAACTCGAACCGGCTATGTATATGGATTTATGGTAGGGTTTTGCGATTTCATTGGCTAATCCATACTGCAGCATTTGCGCATGGCTATCTCCCAGTAAAACAATGTCTGGCGTATCATGCTCTGCTTTATAGGTCCAGCCAAAGGGATAGGCAAAGCCTTGGCCACCAAAATGAGCTTTATGATAATCCAGAGCAATTTGCCCGGGACTAAATTGTGGGCCATCAAGTGCAGGAATCCGCCACAATAAGCCATGACTTAAATACAAAGCAAAGCCACAACTAGCAGTTAAAGCAATGCCTGGAATCCATTTCATAATTAACATATGTTGTGCTTTCATACCTTGGGCTGGCGTATGTCTAAATGGTTGCTCAATAAAATAATAACTAAATAGAGCAGCCAATAAGGAGCAAAGAAGGAGGGATAACTGTACCCCAATAGTGCTAATTTCTGTAGCGCTTACATAGGAATAAAATACGAGTATTGGCCAATGAACTAAATACAGTGAATAGCTGATTAAGCCTATACTGACAACAACCTTGTTGCTAAAAAGTCGTCCCATGTACCTGGCATTCCCACCATAAATAACTAAGGCAGCCCCCAGAGTTGGAATTAATGCATTATACGAAGGAAACAAGGTATCTTTGCTAAAAGTTAGCACAGAGTACAACATCATGCCCAAACCGAGAAGACAAGCCAGCTCGGTGAAAAACGACTGTTTTGGTTTGTACTTAATGAGCCAAACCATCAACGCTCCAATACAAAATTCAAAAAATCGAAAAGGCATCAAATAAAAGAGCGCCGTAAGATAACTCTTTTGGAATAGTAAGTTTAAGCCAAAACTAATTAAGCCTAAAACAATAATCGTCAAAGGCAAAAAGCGTTTATTTAACTTGGTTGCTACGATAAATAAAATAAATGGCCAAACAAAATAAAACTGCTCTTCAACGCCTAAGGACCAGGTATGTAATAACGGCTTGTATATGGCGTTTGCATTGAAATAACCACTTTCAAATAAAAAGAGACAGTTGGATACAGAAAATGCGGCAGCCGCTACAGTACGTCCCAACGCGCGTAAATGGCTTGGTGCTAATAAAATAAGTCCGGCCACCAGGCTACAGAATAAAATGAAAAAGAGTGCCGGAAAAATACGTTTTATTCTACGGCAATAAAAATTGGTAAAATTAAATGAGCCTGTTTGGGTAACTTCATTGACAATTAAGCGAGTAATTAAAAAACCGCTAATGACAAAGAAAATATCTACCCCAACATAACCGCCTGTGATGTGGGCAACATTAAGATGAAATAATAATACAGAAATAACGGCGAATGCTCTTAATCCATCAATGTAACTAATGTATTTATTTTTATTCTTTTGTAACATGATTAATCCATAATAAAGAACGTTACCGGGATAAATGGATACCGCGGACAAGCCGCGGTTATTCGTGAAGTGCCATTGCCCTCTGGCCCAACCTACTCCTGGCTTAAGTGCGTTCTACGCTCATGCATTGTTTCCACACTATTAATTACTGTCTGACGGCAAATTTCCCGCATCACCGGAAGATCTTCTAATGCCACACCATCATGAATAGAGTAAGCGATAAGAAAACTATCTCGCCATATTTTTTCATTCAAGCGCTCTTTGGACTTCATCCACAAGGCAATCCAGAGAAAATGAAATTGCCATTTATCGCGATGATGCTCCATTTCTTCAGCAAATACTTCGGACATTGCCTGTTCTAAATTACAGACACGGATACCATCAACAAAGCTGCTGTTATGATTCACGATTTTATCAATTACCGGATTTTCTATATACCAGGATTCAGTAAAGGCCTTGCTTTTTAACCATGACTTTGAGCGCTGTAAAGATGCTGTAATTGCCTCTGGGGTAAATGGCGTTATTTGCACACTCAATTGCTCAAACAGGCCATCTAAATCCAATTTATGCGGACGTAAACGCAAACCTAATAACTCTTGAATTTCTAAAAAATGTACATGCGGAATATCGCCATGCGCAATGGTTTCTGCTAGAAAATGTTCAACCATCATAGTGAAATAAGGCAGGTCAACATCACGTAAGGTGACGTTTTCATCAAAAGCCTGGCCGTAATAATCTTTTACTTCCTTCGCACTAACAATCGGAGTCATCCACGCATCTTTAATTCCTATGTTGTACTTAAGTAATAATCCACAAAGTCGGTTTTTTCTATTTTTGCGTGCATGAATAAAAATACCTTGGGCTCCGGTGCCGTCGACCTCCGTCGCTTTAATACTCGCAATCGCTTTTTCACTCTCCGGTGTAAACACCACTCCTTTCTTACGTTGAATTTTTATCCAGCTATTAAATAGTGGATGATAACGTTCGGGATACCAATGCATTATATTTTGCAATCGTGATAATGAGGCAGAAGAAAAGGTAACCTGATCGATAATTTGTCCCAATGTTGTAATCGCAATATCCCTAACCTCGGCTTTGGGATGCAGTAAGGTAAATAGCGCGATATCAGCACCCTCTTCAATACTGTATAAATCGATGATTAAATCCGTGAAAAAGTCAGCCGGCATTGCATAGCTTTGCGCGAAAAAATTTTCTGCTATTTCAAAAACACTGAGGTCAGATAATTCATGAATTAAATCGCGAATTGCATCTAAGTGAGAAGGAAGCTCTTCACCATCAAGTAATTCGTCCTCAATGCGATCTTCTTCTTGATTTGCTAAATCAAAATAAGCATTTTTTAATTCTTCACTTAATTCAACATGCGCTTCATAGAAAGAATTTAAAATGGGTAGCCAAAAGCTTAAGCTGTGTTTTTGCGAATAAATAAGTTCAGCTAAATGGTCCATCAAATTAAACAAGACCTTTGCACTTAATTTATTATTGGCCTCGGCTGCCCCTTGCAGCTGCGCCACACAAATATCTAAAGCAAACACGCAGGCTGAATAAACAGCCAGGCCCTCTTCTAGGTTTTCCTCAAGATTATTTATAATATCAACAAGTTTAAAAGAAAGTTCTGGTTGTTGAAAAAACAGCATATATAATTGAGGATCAGGATCCGCCTTTTGCTCAATTAATGTTGCCATTTCCGTAAGTAAACGTTGCAATTCTGCCGAATCATTGGTCATATTATTTTAGGTACCGGTCTTGATTTTCCATGTTCATCAATAGCGACAAAAATAAAAACACCTTCTGTCACTTGATAAGGTTCGCTTTGCGTTGTAGCAGGCAAGGCCCATACTTCTACATTCATGGTCATGGAGGTCTTCCCCTGTTTGACCAGGGTAACATAGCAACTGATCAGATCACCTACATGAACAGGTTTTAAAAACGACATTGAATGAATAGAAACGGTTGCTACCCGTCCAACAGCGAGCTTTTTTGCCAAAACACCTGCGGCTAAGTCCATTTGCGACACGATCCAACCGCCAAAGATATCACCGTTTGCATTCGTGTTGGCAGGCATTGCCAAAGTTTGGATGGTTAATTCGCCTTTTGGGGAATATGTCATTGGTTCCACCACTTATTAGTTATATAGGTAGGGCTTTGTGGCACATAGACCCGTATTAGACTGTACTAATACGGGCTACGCTTTAGTTTTAATTACGCTTTAACTTCGCTAACGCATCCGCCATCGCCGTGTTAAACACCGTCTTTTTGACTGGTTCAGCTTTTTTAGCCATCTCAGGTTTCTTACGATGTTCAGACCGAGCTCCCTCAGGTTGTTTCTTCGCCTCTGGAGCCTTCGCTTTTTTCTTAACAACTGGTGAAGAAGATTCCTCTTCCAAACGCATGCTTAAACCAATACGCTTGCGTTCTTTGTCCACTTCAACCACTTTGACCGTAACGATATCGCCCGCTTTAACTACTGTACGCGGATCCGTAATAAATTTATTGGTCATCGCTGAAATATGGACCAAGCCATCTTGGTGAACCCCAATATCAACAAAGGCACCAAAGTTAGTGACATTACTCACCACACCTTCCAGAATCATTCCTTCGTGTAAATGCTCAATGTCTTCAACGCCTTCTTTAAATTGTGCTGTTTTAAACTCGGGGCGAGGATCACGGCCTGGCTTTTCCAATTCACGTAACACGTCGCGAATTGTTGGTAGACCGTATTGGTCATCAACGAATTGTGCCGCATTCACGCTATTTAAAGCATCTTTATTACCGATAAGCTCTAAAATCGCAACCTTTTTATCTGCAATAATTTTTTCTACTAACGGATAAGCTTCAGGATGAACACAAGATGCATCCAAAGGATTATCGCCATTCATAATACGTAAGAATCCAGCAGCTTGTTGGAATGCTTTTTCACCCATACGGCTAACATTCTTCAATTGCATGCGATTACTAAACGCACCATGTTCATCACGATATTGGACAATATTCTTCGCTAAAGTCTCGTTTAAACCAGAGATATGCGATAGTAGTGCTGCGGAAGCAGTATTAACATCCACACCAACCGCGTTCACACAATCCTCAACAACCCCTTCGAGACTGCGCGCTAAACGGGCTTGGTTTACATCATGTTGATACTGACCAACCCCAATAGACTTCGCTTCAATTTTTACTAATTCCGCTAAAGGATCTTGTAAACGACGAGCAATAGAAACCGCTCCGCGCAAGGTCACATCTAAATCAGGGAATTCTTGTGCCGCAACTTCAGAAGCAGAATAAACAGAAGCTCCAGCTTCACTGACTACGATTTTGGTCAGTTTTAAGTCTGGGTACATTTTAATTAAATCGGTAACTAAACGTTCTGTTTCACGTGAACCAGTCCCGTTACCAATACTAAGTAAATTCACTTGGTGTTTTGCAGCAAGCTTAGCCAAATCAGTAATGGATTGATGCCATTCGTTTTGTGGTGCGAATGGATAAATAACAGAAAAATCCAAAAGCTTCCCAGTCGCATTAACCACAACTACTTTCACCCCAGTTCTAATCCCCGGATCAAGACCAATGGTGATTTGTGGGCCAGCAGGAGCGGCAAGGAGTAAATCGCGCAAGTTTCTAGAAAATACTTTGATGGCTTCTTCATCGGCCATTTCACGTAAACGAGTCAATAATTCCAACTCAAGTTTAGTGAATAACTTCACTTTCCACGTTAAACGAACAGTTTCTAATAACCACGGATCGGCTGCTCTTTGCTGATCAGTAATCTTAAAGTGAGCTGCGACTTTAGTTTCACCATAAGCCAAATCCGTTTCTGGTAAGGTGAGGCTAACTTGTAATACACTTTCTCGACGGCCACGGAATAAAGCCAAAGCACGATGAGAAGGTATTTTCTTAATGGGCTCTTCATAATCAAAGTAATCTGCAAATTTATTCACAGTTTCTTTCTTCTTCGAACTACCCACGGACTTCACAATAGCATGCTGCCATAAGTATTCGCGTAATTCATTAATTAAGTCCGCATCTTCAGCAAAGTGCTCCATTAATATGTGACGAGCACCTTCAAGAGCCGCTTTAGCATCTTCAATACCGACCTCAGCATTAATAAACTGCGCTGCATGTACTTCAGGATCCAGTGCAGGATCATGCCATAATGCATCCGCTAAAGGCTGTAAGCCTGCCTCTACGGCGATTTGCGCTTTAGTACGACGTTTCGGTCTATAAGGCAGATATAAATCTTCAAGACGAGTTTTAGTGTCTGCGGCAAGAATACTTTTCTCTAACTCTGGAGTTAATTTTTCTTGTTCCCGAATGGACTGCAAGACTACTTCACGACGTTCATCCAATTCACGCAAATAAAGCAAACGTTCAGCAAGAAAACGCAATTGCGAATCGTCCAATCCTTCCGTAGCCTCTTTACGATAACGTGCAATAAAAGGCACTGTTGCTCCCTCATCCAGCAAACGAATCGCTGTTTCAACCTGCGCAACTTTAACCTTAAGTTCTTGCGCAATAATTGACGCTGACGTCAACATCTCTTGAGTCATTTACATCCCCGAATACATGATAAAAATCGCGACATTATTACTCAACCGTTACCGATTTGGCAAGGTTACGTGGTTGATCCACATCAGTACCTTTTGCAACGGCAACATGATAAGCTAATAACTGCAACGGAATTGTGTACACTATAGGTGCAATCCAAGAACCGCAAGGGGAAACCTTAATTAAACGTGCTCCATTTGCTTTCCAAGTATGCGCTCCATCGACAAAAACAAACAACTGACCGCCGCGTGCACTCACTTCATGTAAATTAGACTTCAATTTATCTAAAAGCTCATCATTAGGTGCAACCGCAATAACAGGCATGTCTTCATCAACTAAAGCTAAAGGCCCATGCTTTAACTCTCCAGAAGGATAAGCTTCGGCATGAATGTATGAAATTTCTTTGAGCTTTAAAGCCCCTTCTAATGCGACAGGATATTGCACGCCACGTCCCAAAAATAGGGTATGCGCTTTATTAACAAACAAGGCCGATAACCCTTCGATTTCGTCATTCATTTGCAATACCTGCTCACAGCATCGTGGCAATTCTTGCAATTGCGCAACTACGTCTTCTGCTCGCTGATCATGACAAAGAGCCGCTGACAGCATCAAAAATGCCGCTAATTGTGTAGTAAACGCTTTCGTTGAGGCAACACCAATCTCAATGCCCGCCCGAGTTAAAAAGACACAGTCGGCTTCGCGTACTAAAGTGCTGGTCGCCACATTACAAATTGCCAGACTAGCAAGATAATTTAAAGATTTTGCTTTAGTCAATGCCGCTAGGGTATCTGCTGTTTCCCCTGACTGGGATACGGTAATAAATAGGGTATCATCAGGCACAACCACATCGCGGTAACGGTATTCGCTAGCAATCTCAACTTGCGTTGGTAAACCTGCTAAAGACTCCAACCAATATTTAGCAACTAAACCCGCATGATAACTGGTTCCACACGCAACAATATGGATTTGTTTTACTAAAGGAAATACATGAGAGGCACGTTCACCAAAGCTGGAGCGAAGTACTTCCAGGCTATTCACACGCCCTTCAACAGTATCGGTTAACACTTTGGACTGCTCAAAAATCTCTTTAAGCATAAAATGGCGATATCGCCCTTTACTCACCGTTTCTGCATCATTGCTTAACAAATGCGTTGGGCGTTCTACCGGAACTCCGGACGCATTGTAAATAGTAACTTGCTTGGCCGTAATCAAGGCACTGTCACCTTCTTCCAGATACAAGACCGATTGCGCGAATGATTTTAATGCCAAACCATCTGAGGCAATAAAATTCTCACCAATACCTAAACCAATAACCAAGGGGCTACCCTTACGCACAACAACTAGCTCATAGGGACGGTGCTGGTGGATAACGCCTAAAGCGAACGCACCATGCATTTCCATTGCTGCAGTTTGTACGGCTTCTAATAAATTTTCCGATTTGAGGTAATAATAATGAACTAAGTGTGCGGCAACTTCAGTATCAGTTTCTGATGTAAATACATAACCCTTGGCCATTAAATCCTGGCGTAAATGATCATGGTTTTCAATAATGCCGTTATGAACAAGGGCAATTTCACCATGCGATAAATGCGGGTGTGCATTCAGCTCTGAAGGTTTACCATGAGTTGCCCAACGCGTATGAGCAATTCCCGTGGTCCCAGAAATGGCTGTTTCTAACATGGCATCAGCCAGATTTTGTACCTTCCCTTGAATTCTGACGCGCTTCAGATGCGAATCACCATCAATTACCGCGATCCCTGCAGAATCATAACCACGGTACTCCAAACGTCGCAAACCTTCCAACAAAATCTTACTGATATCCCTTTCAGAAACAGCACCCATAATTCCGCACATCACCAGCTCCTCGTGTTAACACTTCATTAACGTATAATATTCCCAAAGATTCTCATCGCGCGATTGTGCTTACGCCTAAAGCGAAAAAACAGTCCACACCAAACCAAGCATTGTAAAGTATCTTGGGGATAAGTAGAAAAAAGACCAGAATTATGCCACAAACATCTCCAAAAAGAACTAAGCCTATTTAGGTCGCATGGGTAATTTTAGAACAGAATGGGAATTAATCCACAAAAAAGTAAGATTTTTAGAAGCTATTGCAACATAAAACTCAGATTAGGGTACATTTTCCCCTAACCTGAGCGCCACACCGACTTAATCCAGTGGGTTTTTACACGTTACACCATAACCGTGATACTTCATGTCCTTACACACTTCAAAGGCAAGATAAGCATGTGCGCGAGTGCTTGGATGAATCTCATCCCAGAATAAATAGCTTTCTGGTTTATCGCATACTGTGTAGTTCTTTTCACCAGCGGCAAAACTACTATCTCGATATTTCAGCACTTGGACATAGCGTAAAACAAAGTTATTGGCAAAAGGTGAATTATTGAATTCATGATACATTGGCAACTTCACATCGATACATGCATCAGTCGTGTTGGTAAATCCATAAGTTTGTGGATTATCTAAAGCCCGCTTCATGTAATCACTCATATCTACGAACATGAAATCAGAATCTGGATACAATTTTTGCCATTCTTGAATGCGTGTGCGTAAACGCTCATTGTGTTGGTCCACTGCAGCATTTAACACTTCGCGATCTGTAGTTTTTACCACCCGTGGAGTATCCCCGATATGTGGAACCCCCATGATAACAAAGCGACGTGCACCTGCTTGCATTAATTTATTTACTGAAGAACCTAAACCAGACAGAACATTATCAACATAAGTGCTCATTACTGACGTGTTGTAATTGTCTTCGAAGAATAAAACGTTAATGTAATCGTTACTTCCGGCAAACAAGAAGAATACCGTTTCATCGCTAAGCTTTTGATGCTCCATTAGGTACGCTTGTACAGTCAAACCCAGACTTGGAGGTACGAGCTTACCTACAACCAAGTTTTTAATCGTGCCGATTGGGTGACGAATTAAATTCCAAACTGTTAATTGATAGTCATAAGTGACAGCCCAGCTTCCCGCAAAAGAACGGTTTAAATAAACATCTTCATCGTTTTGATTTACAGAAATCATATTCGCTAAATATTCATTCCAAACTTTACCGTTAGAGAATCTTGAATTCCAATAAGGCTGACCAGGTAATATAGGCACTAATCTAATTTTACTCACTAAATTAGCAATATAGGGCGCAAGCTCCTTATCAAAAAACTCAGTAACTACGGCCATACCAGACTCTAAAACCATTTGTGGCACATAGTATTCATCTGCAAACTCAACCATTTTGTTTAGTACGAAGATTTTGAATGGTGCAACTAAGAATGCAGGATCATCTTCCTGACGTAGACTTTTAAGCAGGTGGGTGGTGTTACCTATATCCGACATACTGTCACCAAAAAGCACCATAGACTTTATAGGCTTAGCTGCAGCAAAACTAACGAGAGGAATGCAGAGGATTAGTGCGAAAAACCAACGAAAAACGCGGGTATAATTAACCATATTATCTCCTTATAAAATCTGTACACCAAGAATACAGACGTCCCTGATAACTTCTCCATGGCATTACTAATGCCACCATCCATTTCCATTAGAAGTTATTTGCCTTTGTATATAACAGTATGATCACTGGTTAGTTTTTGTCAACGCATTTGGTCACTTTTTAATAACACCAATAAAATAATAAATATTTTCTGTTCATACTGCAGAGATCCAGTAAATGTATGCATGCAGACATCATAAAAAACTTTGTTTGCTGTATGTGTTTTATTCATTCCTATTGATTAAATTGTGATTAGATGTTACTTTCCGGCGATTATTTTTGTTACGCCCTAGGTAGTCCAATGCAAGAAATAATCATTGCCTCCTTTTATAAATTTGTTCCTATAAATGATTATGAATCAATGCGTAAGCTATTATTGTCGCAAATGATAGCCCACAAAATTAAAGGAACCATTATATTAGCCGCCGAAGGAATTAATGGTAGCTTTGCTGGTTCTCGTGAAGAGATAGACCGTTTTTATCAACATATTCGTCAAGATACCCGTTTAGCCGATTTGCGTTTCAAAGAAACCATTGATAAAGAAAATCCTTTTGAAAAGGCCAAAATCAAATTGCGCAAAGAAATTGTTGCTATGGGCATCAACAATGTTGATCCGCTAAAAACAGTTGGTACCTACCTTTCTCCAGAAGAATGGAACGTGTTAATCCAAGATCCTGAAGTCATACTTATCGATACTCGCAATGATTATGAATATGACTTGGGTACCTTCAAAAATGCGATAAACCCCAATACTGAAAACTTTAGAAATTTTCCAGAATATGTAGAGCAGCAATTACTTGATAAAAAAGATAAAAAAATTGCCATGTTCTGCACTGGTGGTGTTCGCTGTGAAAAATCTACCGCGTATTTAAAAGATTTAGGCTTCCCTGAAGTTTACCATTTACAAGATGGGATTTTGCACTATATTGAAACCATGCCCAAAGAAAAATCACTATGGGAGGGTCAATGTTTTGTATTCGATAATCGAATGGCCGTTGACGAAGATTTAGCACGCGTTTATCCTCAGTTACCCTTAGAATATAAACATGAATACAGAAAGACAAGGAATAGTACGGGCTCTTAAATTATGACCAGTAAAAAACAACCCGATTCAACGATTGTAATGAACCGCAAAGCAGGTTTTGATTATTTTATTCAAGAACAGTTCGAGGCAGGGCTTGTACTTGAAGGTTGGGAGATCAAAAGCTTACGTGCGGGTAAAATTAATTTGTCAGATTCTCATGTGATTCTCAAATATGGGGAGGCCTTTTTACTTGGCGCCCAAATTCAACCTTTGTTAACTGCCTCAACCCATTCAATTCCTGATCCAACGCGTACGCGCAAGCTATTGTTAAATAGAAAAGAATTGAATACCCTAATTGGCAGTGTCGAGCGTCAAGGTTATACGATTATCCCCTTATCTATGTATTGGAAAAAGAATAAAATCAAACTAAAAATTGCTCTGGCCAAGGGTAAAAAAGAACATGATAAACGAGATACCATCAAAGACCGCGAGTGGAACCGAGACCGTTCACGAATTATGAAAAAGACAGGGAGAGAATAATGAATATAGGTGACTCTGTAGAAAATTTCGCATTTAGCGCAACCTCTGACCTACAAGCTCATCTCAACGATTATAAAGGACAGTATGTTGTCCTTTATTTTTACCCCAAAGACTCTACTCCAGGCTGCACTACAGAAGGCCAAGACTTCCGTGATGCCTACCCTCAATTCCAAGCCTTAAATACGCAAATCTTTGGTATTTCTCGCGACAGCATAAAATCTCATGAAAACTTTAAAGCCAAACAAAATTTCCCTTTTGAATTAATCAGTGATGCGGATGAGCAATTATGTCAGCTCTTTGATGTAATCAAGATGAAATCCATGTATGGAAAACAAGTACGAGGCATTGAGCGTAGTACCTTTATCATTGACCCTGAAGGTAAATTAGTTCATCAATGGCGTAAAGTGAGTGTGAAAGGTCATGTTGATGAAGTGTTGTACGCATTAAATCCCTAGCCGCAACTGAACCCTAAGTATAGACTAAATTTCAGCACAAAACGGTTTTAAAAATAAAAATATTGTTCTTGACTCAAGTACTTAGCCTTAGCACAATGAGAGTTAAGACAAAAGAAATTTTGTTCCTTTGCTGTAACACTGTTATAAAAAGCAGTTTTGTTTGATAACTGAGGTGAATCATGGATACTAGCAACATACAAAAAAAACTGTTTGTACTTGATACCAACATTTTAATGCACGATCCAACCGCCATTTATCATTTTGAAGAACATGATATTTATTTACCAATGGTTGTTCTAGAAGAATTAGACAGCCATAAAATGGGCACATCAGAAGTCGCACGTAACGTAAGACAAACAAACCGCATGTTAGTTGAATTGATGAGTAATGCCTCCCATGCACAAATTGCCTCCGGCTTACCCATTCCTAGCTACATTAACTCAGACAAGACCAGCAGCGGTAAACTTTATTTCCAAACGGATGAGTTTGACATAATAGTACCAACTACCTTACCCGGTCATAAAGTAGATAATACTATTTTGGCAACCGCATTAGGATTGCAAAAAAAATACAGCAAGAGCAAGCAGGTAATTATTGTCTCTAAAGACATTAACTTACGAATTAAAGCCGGAATATTGGGCATTCCCGCTGAAGATTATTACAATGACCAAGTACTTCATGATGTTAATTTATTACATCGCGGCTTACATATCTTAGAGAATGATTTCTGGGATACGCATGCCAAAGACATGGGGTCATGGCAAGAAAGTGGCAAAACTTTTTATAAAGTAGCAGGCCCATTAATTAGCCAATGGAATCCTAATGACTGTCTAAGTACCGAAGATAATCAATTCCAGGCTATAGTGAAAAAATTAGATAAAGACCAAGCGATTATCCAATTAGTACGCGATTACACGCAAGCAAAACATTCTGTCTGGGGAATTAACGCCAAGAATAGAGAACAAAACTTTACCCTGAACTTGCTGCTAGATCCTGATATTGATTTTGTTACTCTGCAAGGCCCTGCAGGCACCGGAAAAACCTTATTAACCATTGCTGCAGGCCTGACCCAAGTGCTGGATCAAAATCGCTATAATGAAATCCTCATGACGCGAGTCACTATTCCAGTAGGCGAAGACATTGGCTTTTTACCCGGAACTGAAGAAGAAAAAATGACTCCCTGGATGGGCGCATTAATGGATAACCTGGAAGTACTGCATAGTTCGCAAGTAGGTGGCAGTTTTGGGCGGAGTGCAACTCAAGATTTGTTACAAAATAAAATTAAAATACGCTCACTCAATTTCATGCGTGGCCGGACATTCTTAAACCGTTACCTCATTATTGATGAAGCACAAAACCTAACGTCCAAACAAATTAAAACTCTGGTTACTCGTGCAGGCCCAGGAACCAAAATCATTTGTCTAGGCGATATTAAGCAAATTGATACACCCTATTTAAGTGAAACCACTTCGGGTCTTACCTTTGCGGTAGACCGCTTTAAACATTGGGAACATAGTGCCCATATGAGTTTAACTCGAGGAGAGCGTTCAAGACTTGCATTTTATGCCGCAGAGCATTTATAGTATACGTTTTACGAGGATGTATCATGACTGACCAAGCCATCACTTTCGATGATGTTCTACTTGTTCCTTCTTACAACCACCACGAGTCCAGACGCGTGGTGGACACTACCAGCACCGACCGCTTAGCTAAACTCAGCCTAGAACTGCCAGTAATCAGCTCCAACATGGACACCATTACTGAAAGTAATATGGCTAATTTTATGTCTAGCAAAGGGGCAATCGGTGCGCTACACCGCTTTATGAGCGTGGAAGACAACATCAAAGAATTTCAAAAATGCACAGGAAAAGTTTTTGTTTCTATTGGCTGTACTACGGCTGAATTGGAGCGAGCAGAAGCATTGCGTGATGCTGGAGCGGATTATTTTTGTGTAGATGTGGCACATGCCCATGCAAAATATGTGGGTAAAACGCTAAAAAGTTTACGGCAAATGCTGCAAGATCGCTGCATTATGGCTGGAAATGTTGCAACTTACGCTGGCGCAGACTATTTAGCATCCTGTGGCGCAGACATTATTAAAGCAGGTATTGGTGGTGGTTCCGTTTGTAGCACGCGGATTAAAACTGGTTTTGGTGTGCCCATGCTAACCTGTATTCAAGATTGCTCACGTTCTGACCGTTCTATTGTTGCTGATGGGGGTATTAAAACCTCTGGGGATATCGTTAAGGCCCTAGCCTTTGGTGCTGATTTCGTCATGATTGGTGGTATGTTGGCAGGTACATCTCCTACTCCAGGACAAGTCATTGAAAAAGAAGATGGCACCAAGGTAAAACGTTACCGTGGTATGGCTTCCAAAGAGGCCCAAGAAAACTTTTTAGGACAAATGCATGAGTGGAAAACAGCTGAAGGCGTTGCCACTGAAGTAGCTTACAGAGAAAACGCCGATGTCATTATTGGCGACATTGTTGGTGGTTTACGATCCGGCCTAACCTATGCTGGTGCGGATACGATTAGTGAATTGCAACGTAAATTAAATTATGTAGTGGTTACCCAAGCTGGCCGTATCGAGAGCTTGCCACATAAGTTATTTGAAGTGTAAATCCATCCCATATTAAAGGGGGGTATCCCCCCCTTACCATATAAGCTTCTTTTTTTGTTCGATTTTTTAGCCAACCGAGACTCGATGAAGGCCTTTAAGCAAGATAAAACGGGCTATTCGCATACAGCAAATTTTCAATTTATTGTCCTTAAATAATCCATTTATTTGCCAAAAGCGCCTTACAAGGCAAAAATTATACTCTACACTTAATATTAATGATAATACTTACAATAAGTACGGTTATTGAGAAGGAAATTAAGATGGCAAATCCAAAAATCGCGCAGATAAATAACGCAGATCCTAATGACCCCCGTGCTATGTTAGGTGTTGGCCCAGATGCCGATAAAGCGGCTATAACCAAAGCCTGGAAAGAGATATCGCGTTCAATACATCCAGATAAAAATCTAGATGAGCAACAGGCAGCTACAGAGGCAACTCAAAAACTTAATAATGCACGAGATTTTATAATTGCAGAATTGGAAAAATTAGAACAATTGAATACGGCCTCACTGGTGAATAGTTCATCAGCTCCCTTAGCCATTACTGATGGCCCAGAAGAAAAACCCACTGCTGAAGATACGGATACACTGACTCCTCAAGATCAATATGATCAAATGATGAAGAAATTAAAAGAAAGGTTTGATGCAGATCCATCTGCAACAGTTACCAGTGCTGAATTCGATGAGGCAACAAAAGCTCATAATGCAGCTAATGATTTTGCTACTGAGGTTCTGGAAGAAAAATACTCCCAGTTAGATGGACAATATGAAGAAGCCCTGAGTAAATATGAAACCAAACGTGACCAACTTGAGACAGATTATCAGGCAAAAATAGAGGAGTTGCAGCAACGGTGGGCTGGCGAAGAAGGCATGACTTACGATGACTACAAAGCCGAACATGAAAAAATAAGCACACAATATCAGAGTGATAACGAAGCGAACTCCGAAGAATTTCAGCAAAGCCAAAATGAACATTCTGCGGGTAAAGTTAAAGCCTATGATGAGTATGTTAAGACATGTCAGGCAAATGACCAGAAACATCTAGAGCTTTCTCAACAATGGGACAAACAAATTGCCGCAGAGCAGCAAGCAGAAGCTACACGTAAAGCAGGAGCGAAGGACGATAAAGAAGAAAAAAAAGGGAATGCAGAAGATGCAAATGAGCGTATAGGCCCACCAAAAGAGCAAGATAAAGAGAAAAAGAAAGATAAAAAAGATCCGCTAATGGAGTTAGTTGATGAGCTGAACGATTTTGTCAAACAGACTAACAAGGAAATTACCGATTTTTTCAAAGATAAAGCCAGTGAGAATTGGGATAAGCTAAAAAACACCGGCCCGATGAAGACCTTAGCTGGAGCTCTTGATGAAGCGAAGCAGTTTGCTAAGGATAAGGCAGGTGATGCCTGGGATAAGCTAAGTGAGTCAGATGCAGCAAATGCATTAAGTTCAGCTAAAGAAAAAGTGTCTGGACTGAAAGAAAAAATTGGTGATGCATTTTCCCAAGTAATGAATTCGGCAGCTAATGCTATTGCATCCGGTGTACACAATGCAGTAACACCGAAAGCGAAGAAGGATGCCGACCAACCGGAACTACAGGCGCCCTCAGATGGAGTAACAACCAATACTACTGCCGAATCAAGGATAAGCCTTGCAGATCCCAAGGGGAGCATTGCTCAGAATAACACGCTAGTAACAACGCCAAAGCCTTCACCCGATACACCAAATGTGCACACTACCCCAACTAAATCTTAACCGTTGAAGGAATTTTGTTCCCATAACCCATAATTTTAAAGGGGGATATTCCCCCTTAGCTCGATTTTTTAGCAACAATAAAGCTTCTCAAAACTCATCACATCGCTTTGGACAAACCTGAAGAAACTTCTTCGGTCAGATCTGAATCCACTGAAGGAGCAGGTGCTTCGTTGCCTAGACCTTCCTGGCCATCCATCGCACTAGATAATGCGTTCATAGGTTCATCAGTCGTACTAGTTAATGAATCCATTGGAGCTTCCATATCGACGCTCGCATCGGCATCATTAAACATTTTTCCGACAGCTTCTAAAATAGCATCATCTTCATTCGCAAGCTCAGGTTCGGCATTTGCCTCGTTTAGCTCATCAATGCCGTCGTTTGCAAAGGTATCATCCGCGGTATCCTCGGGGGCCTGCGCTTGAGCATCTGCTTGGGCATCGGGAGAAGAAGAGGGCGTTGGCGAGGTAATCCCTTTAACTGCATTTGCAATGGAGTTTGCCGCCATATTCATCAATTGGGAAAAAGCACTATTAACGGTATCTTGTAAGCCTTTAACAAATTCCTTTGCATCATTTACTTCTTTAGAATCAGCGATTTTATCCACCTGTTCACCAGCTTTATCTTTGGCAAATTGGCTTAATTCGCTCATAGCGCCATTTAAGGTTTTCATGGGTTGTGTATCATTCAACTTATTCCATGCATCTTTACCTTTTTCTTTAACGAAATCCGTAATTTGATCATTCACTGCTTTAACAAAATCATTCAGCTCGTCTACGAGCTCCATCATCGGGCTTTTTTGCTTTTTCTTTTTTTCATCATCATCAGCAGCCGGTTTGGGAACTGGTGAGTTCTCTTGGGTGGCAGTGGCCTCTTCATCCTCCTCCGTAGCTTCAGCGGGGGCATTTCTCTCAGCCTCTTCGGCCATCTCTTTAGCTGCAGCCTCTTCTTCCGCCTGTTCAAACATATTAGCTACAGCTTCAAGATTAGCGTCATCCTCTTCTTGTGCCGTTTTTTCCGCAGCTTCTTTTTCTGCTTGTTCAAACATGTTGTTCATGGCTTCAAAGATTTCATCTTCTTCAACCTCTTCTTCTACTTCAGCCTCAATCAGTTCTTCATTCTCTTTTTTCACAATTTCATCTTTTCCGGTACCCATCTCATCTACCCTCGATAAACCGCCTTAATATTAAAGATAGCACACACTGTGCAACAATACCCCAGAAAGCCAAAAGAAACAGCTTCTATATTTCATTTTTGACTACTCTTAATATTGTAGATAATATCAAGATTAGCCATTTGATAAATTCTTCGGACCTATTTTTACATTAATTTTGCAATGAAGGCTCTATGAATAAAAACGATTTTCGCTATTTTCACCAAGGGAAACAAGTATATGACTTAAAAGAAGAAGATTTTTCTCTTATTAAGTCAGTGTATAATCACAGCTACAAAAATGAACGAGCACTTCTGCTCTTACATGGATTTTCATCCACTCCAGCAGTATATCGGCTGCTCATCCCCCAATTAAAAAATTATGATGCGGTTATGTGTCCAGTCCTTCCTGGGCATGGAAAAAGTATTGATGCATTATCTAAAATAACATCTGCAAATTGGATTGCTGAAGCAACTAGTGCCTGTGAAGAACTATTTAAGACCTACAAAAAAGTTGATGTAATGGGATTCTCTCTCGGTGGTTTACTTGCGTGCAAGCTAAGTGAGCGATTTGCATTTAATCATATGTTCCTTTTGGCACCCGCTTTAAAACTGAAGATGAATGTAACTTCTAGTTTAAAATTAGCCAACTTCTTACAAAGTTTAGGCTTTAAAGAATTGCGGGGTGCAGCAGGTAATTTACTTAACAATGCCCAGGCAGAAATCTCTTATAAGCGTTTGCCGCTTACGGCCATAGAAGAAATGTTTAATTTGGTTTTGCAACATCAATGGACTCCGCCGAATGCTCCCGTTGATCTTTTTTTAGGTGCTCATGATGCAGTTGTTTCTTCGGATGCGGTGGAACGTTTATTTCAGGATTTGCCTAATGTTTCCATACACTGGCTGGCAAATTCGGCGCATGTGCTACCATTGGATAATGATCTTGGGCAAATCGTTGCTTGTGTTAATGAAAAGTAATGAGTGCTATTTAAGCTGTGATCCCGTATTAAGCTGCGCTAATACGGGCTACAGGAAACCCTGGTTGCAAGCAACCAGACACATTATGGGAATTGTTTGTTATAAGGGTCAAAGTCACGTAAATTCAAACGATCCCACTCACGCATATCTAATACAGAACCATCATAGGCCATGAAGTCTTCGCGAGTATTCGGCAGATTATAGTAAAAAATATCACTGGCATCGGTTGCTAAAGTACTTTGATGATTCACTGAAGAAATTTCCGCAATCGAATGGCCATGAGTTCTTACAAAACTACGCTGTGCGCGTAAATAACGTCCTTTGAAATGCGCACGTCCCCATAACTCCACATCCAAACGATTTGCAGTACCTGCTAATTGGATGCGTGCTCTGTCTTTAGCACGAATGGTCAGACTATCACTCTTAAGCCAGTACATGCTGAACCACGCGTCGCTTTTCATATTTAGAGTTGTAATATTTGCCACCCCGGATAATTGGACTTTGGGTGAACCTTGTAGGAAGGTAATCTTTACATCGGAACTATTAACGCCACTGATCTCGGTAAACCCATTACCGGCAACCACGAGCTGATGCAAACCTATAGAACCTCCTAGCCGTGTGGTTCCGCTATTGGCAATGAAGAGATCCAACGAGCCCGTACGTAATTGACTGCCCGTAATTGTTCCCTCTCCCTTAAAGCTAAAGCGAGCGAGATACGGTCCTTGAATGTCGGCATGGACAGCCCCATGATGTGGAAATCCTTTGCCTAAAACGACGTGAAGCGTATTTAAGGATACGAACACCTTTACTTGCTCTAAATCACGAGGATCTCCTCTTAACACAACTTGAGGTTTACGATAACCTGTATGCAGCGTTAGATTGATTTGCCCTTGAGCCTCCACCTGAGAAAAACCAGGTACGGGTTTATATTGGGTTGTACTCTTATAAATTGTCGGCTGAACAGCCACCGGGGTTCTTTTAACGCCATGATGGGCACAAGATGCCAATAAAAAAGCAATTAAAATCAATGAACCATACCGCTTTAACATAATCATCATTCCTGGATTTATAATCCCTCTACATTAGAGGAAGTTCTCTCAATGTGCAAGGCGATAAATTCGCTTAAATCTAGAATTTTGTTACTGTTTTTTCTGAGGAGCTATTGTCATTCGCCATCCCGCACATCACGCGGAATGACGGTGTATTCCGTGCTAACCTATATTAACCCTTTTTTCCCCAGTCCAAGAAAAAAAAGCACCCTTGGTAAAATCAGAAATTTTTACGTTTGCAGGGCAAGAATCATGGTAATGGTAATTAGGTGCCCTATCAATTAAGGACTCTAAAGGCTCATCGAAAGGAATTAATGCGGGGAGTTCAATATAAATATCGACTAATATGCCACGCTTACATCCTAAATAAACTTTACCTGCGTTTTTGCTACCCAAAGATTCATCAAGCCTTTTGCGTAATGACACTCGACTTACGGTTTTACCGGAATTTTCTGTTATATAATTTCCAAAAGCCGATTGGTCCATCTCGCTGGCCAATCTCATAGCCAGGGCAAAATATTGATCGGCTACTAAAGCCTGACAACTTCCATGTTTGTTCCATTCGTGGCGCTCCAAACAACTCCCATACTTATAACTAGGCATCATTGTTTGTAAGTTTTCAGCCACATCGGTCGATAAATCAAGGGGAGCATAATCACAATGATTATTGCGTTGCGAAACGCCACAAAAACCATAACTTTGTCCACAAGCATTCTGATTGGGCCATAAACCATGTAAGGTGAGATGACGCGCTTGATAAGAATCTTTAGATAAATGGGTGCATTCAGGCTTACCAGCCTCATAACCGTAGGTTTGGCAAAACCCAGGTTGGGAACTAAGAGCTAAAACATTGGAATCAGAAAGCCCGGCGTTCATATCGCAACCACCTGCGGCATTCACGCTCAATGAAACAAAAAACAAGCAGGAAACGCTAGATTTTATCATTGCTTACCCTCCGAAAGAGCTTGATGCAGCAATTATACATAAGACTTATCTGAAAGCCAGCCTTTCTTAAATCAAACTAACCTTATGATTTTTAATGATAAAATTTTGAACTAGGGGTGCTAAATAGTGGCAAAATTTAAATTACCGCGGCCAAGCCACGGTAATTCGGTCGTCGATACTTGGTTGCAAGCAACCAGGATTTTTAAGATCAAAGCGTAGGACGAATATCTCCATCAAGACAAGAATCATCTTCAGCCGCTAAGGTTTGAGCTTCGTACGTTAAAACAGCAGCTTTGCTTTTAAAGAATGCATGATAATCCTTAGATGACTTATCTTCCTGAAGTAGAGCGCAAAACCCATTATATTCATTTACATCAAAGGGTTTTACCTTCAGCATTTCTGCATCAGGAGTAAATGAGGCGTTAATTAACAAATTAGAAGCCATTGCCAAAGCAAGTCCTCCGGCAAGTGCAGCTAAGCCAATACCCAGCGGCATAAATACCAAACAAGAAAAAATTGCTGCAGGTATAAATGCTTCCAAGATGATGGAACGGATTAAATGGGCTATCTGTAAACTAACCGTTTGTTGTTGATACTCTGTTTTTGCATCCAGTCTTTTTATTTCTAAAAATAGCAATTTCTTTGCATCATCAGGAAACTTTAGTTTTTTAAGAAATACTTGCTTCTTCAATAAGTTTACCTGCACCATAAAGTTGTCTTCATTATTTTGTAAAGCAGATTTCGTCTTATGGATTTCGATACCACTCTGAACGGCATTATTTATAACGGTCATTGCAAAACAAACCACCGCACCAACCACGCCAAGCGTAGAAGCCAAGCCAGCAGCAATCGGAACAAAAGGCATTGTCATCACCACAAATGCAGCCATTAAGCCTGCAGCATAGGCAATATTGGTGTACAAACCAATTTTTTGTAGAGCCCAATTGCTAATACACTCTTTTTTATCACGTTCTAAGGCATTTTTTTGCATTTCCAGTTGCAGCATTTGGGCCTTACTTTCGTCGTCATCACCAATTAGTTTTTTTATTTCTGCATCTAATAATCCAATATCATGCTCATATTGTTGGATTTGCGCTTTATGCAGGGTTTGTTGCTCTGCAAAGTCCCAAAGTGCCACACTTGTATCGAATAATAACAAAACGACGGTCAGAGCATCTCCCGCAGTTCCCAATACGCCTTTACCAGTCAACCAAAAGAAGCACAGTAAATTCGCAGTTGCCCATAGCGAGTCATTCAACAACGTAAATTTACGTTGCGTCCATTGAGTGCTAAAACGGTTAAACAATCCCTCATCAATTTCATCTTGGCTCATCCAAGGATGCTGAACCGTATGTTTAAGCAATAAAAAGAAATTCATTGAAAAACGGAAATAATATAAGCCCCAACTTAAACAGCCGGTGTAAGGATCTGGAATTTTAACTATCTCTCCAGCTTGTACTGCGTTACGAAAACCTTCAGGCACCAAGCTCAGCATAGTTTTTAAAAATGAAGATCCCCATACCCAATACAAACGCTTGCCGTTTAAGGCACCGACATACTCTCTAATGGTTTTACATTTTCCAGAATCAACTAATTGTTGAGCAAATTCTTTACCCAACATGATCCCTAAGTATTTGACAGGCTTACCATCCGAAAAATGAGCTTGCTCTGGTGCTTTATCAATGCGCTCTTGCCAAGCTGGATTGAGTTTATCCAACATGGTTTCACATTTTTTGATCTGCTCGATATATTCCGCTCTATTTTCAGTTTTTTGATGTCGTAACTCATACTCTTTTTGTGTGAGTAGCAATAAATAGGCTACTTGCAGATCATGGGTTCGTTGAGCTTTTTGTTCTGGACTCATATACGAAATCAAAATTTCATCCGTATCTGCTAAAATACCCGCATAAAAACTTAAGGGAGTAAGAAAGCCACCATCGACAGAATAGAGATTATTTTTAAGTAACTCTTCGTGGTGACGTTTCAGCAATTCTTCATGGCGTAACTTATTCTTCGCATTAAGCGAATCGATAAGATAGGATTGAAGAATTCCGCTGCTTGTTATCATAATGTCACCTCTAAAGTTAAGATATTACTTGGCGACTCATTCTTTCTTTTAATAATAGTAGTAAAAAAAATAAGTATGCTCTTTTTTATAACATAGCAATCATTTTGGCCACAAGCGAATCCTGCATCGATTTACACATTTGATACTAAAATTTGCGCTATCTTTCATATATTAGGCATAAAACATTCAAGTGCTTAAGAAAAGTCAACCACTTTTTGTGAACTATGGTAAAATTACCAGCAATGACCCAACCTGTTCGAGAATGCATATTATGAAAAAAGCGGTTGTACTGTTATCAGGCGGCTTAGATTCAACAACCTGCCTTGCTCTAGCTAAATCACTGAATTTTGAATGTCACGCGATGAGTTTTTCCTATGGACAAAGACATACCACTGAACTACTGGCTGCAACGCGTATAGCCCAACATTATCAAGTAGCAAGCCATAAAATTGTTAATTTGGACACGGAGTTATTTCGTCATTCCGCCTTAACGGACTCCTCACTTGAGGTTCCCAACTTCCAAGATAGCTCAGAAATTCCGGTTACCTATGTTCCTGCACGCAATACTATTTTCTTAGCAATGGCGTTGGGCTTTGCCGAATCAATTGGCGCCCGAGATATTTACATTGGTGCAAGCTCTGTAGACTATTCTCATTATCCAGATTGTCGCCCCGAATTTATCGCCGCTTTTCAAACTTTAGCCAATTTAGCAACTAAAGCAGGGGTCAACGGTGACTCATTTACGATCCATACCCCCTTACAGCATTTAAGTAAAATTAAAACTATTGAGTTAGGCTTAGGTTTGGGAGTAGATTACAGTTTGACGGTTTCCTGTTATCAAGCAGATGATGCAGGCCAAGCCTGTGGCCATTGCGATAGTTGTACTTTTAGAAAACGAGGTTTCGCTGGTGCCAATGTCAGTGACCCGACACGATATCAATAGCCTAGAGCTATTTACGTATTACACTGACATATGAGCTAGGGCTAGCGTTGGATTTACACTTTTGTTACAACAAATTGAACATTTTTGATTCACGACGTTACGAATCGTTGTTATGATTTGTGACGATTTATAACTATCATGGAGTGAATATATGGGACGATTAAAAAACTTTGCCATTGGCGCAGTAGAACTTCCGGGAACTATATTATTTGGTATAACTAAATTAGTCTTTGGCGCTAGTGAAAAATATAAAGACGGTAACATTAAAAAAGACAAAGAAGGGAAACCAATCGAATTTCCTGGGCTTTTAGGCTTGGTTTTAAAAGGTATCGGGGCATTAGGAAGAGGAATCTCTAGTTTTATTGAAAATCATAAAGCAGCAATATCTACCGCTTTTTGGGCATCGTTAGCTGTTGGTGGTGCCGTTGGTTTAACACTGTACTTATGGCCTGCAGCTCTAACATTCATAGCTGATTATGCCATTTATGGCTATTCCATTGCAGGTATTGTTGGTGCCGATCCACTACTACAAATGGGCTTTGCTGCTAGTTTAGCTTTTGCTGCGACCTCAGTAGCGTCTTATGTGGGTGCATCCGTGGTTAATTTTATCTCTGCGATTAAAAAGGCGTGTAACCCTCAACCTGAAGTTCCAGAGGAGAGCACCCAAGAAGAACAACAAACGCTAGCAAATGGTAGCCCAAGACTGATGACTCGTTTAACTGCCAATCCAACCGCCCCAAAGCAAATGTCAACTGTAGAGCCTGCGCATACTCCTTCGCTCTATCAAAACGCTAAAGTAGAGGCAGAAGATCCTGGCCTAGATACTGGCAATACACTACAAGTTGTCTAATACTATAACAAACTATTCACTTAAAACGCGGCTCTAGCCGCGTTTTTTATTCTCCCCCAGTTTACTTGCAGCATTTAATCCCTATTTGCGTTATAATCGGGCGTTTTATACCTACGACATATTTATGGGTGATGAGGAGTCATTGAGCATGTCAATAAACCATACAGAACGTAAAATGGTAGTCACTAGTGCCCTTCCCTATGCAAATGGACATCTGCATTTAGGGCATTTGGTAGAACATATTCAAACCGATGTCTGGGTGCGTACGCACAAAATGTTAGGTATTCAATGTATCAGTGTCTGCGGCGATGATGCACATGGCACCCCAATTATGTTAAAAGCAGAACAAATGGGCATTACTCCTGAAGCCCTCACTGCAGAAATTAAATTAAGCCACGAGCATGATTTTAAGCGTTTTGCTATCGATTATGACTGTTATCATACGACCCATTCCCCTGAAAATCAGGCATTAGCTTCTGCTATTTATGAAAAACTACAGGCAAGTGGCAGCATTGTTAAAAAAACGATTCGCCAAGCCTTTGACCCGCTGAAACAAATGTTCCTGCCAGACCGATATGTAAAAGGAACGTGCCCTAAGTGCGGTGCGAAGGATCAATATGGTGATAACTGTGAGGTTTGTGGCTCTACTTATTCACCAACGGATCTCCTTGATGCGGTATCGGCAATCTCAGGAGCCAAACCCATCGAGAAAGACTCAGAACATTATTTTTTTGATTTACCTCGTTTTGAAAGCTTACTAAAAGACTGGACACGCAATGGGCACCTACAAACTGAGGTAGCGAACAAACTCGATGAGTGGTTTGCTGCGGGTTTAAAACAATGGGATATTTCTCGAGATGCTCCTTATTTTGGCTTCCCTATTCCTGGAACCACGGATAAATATTTTTATGTTTGGCTAGATGCTCCTATAGGCTATATGGCCAGTTTCAAAAAATACTGCGATGAGCAAGGCATTTCTTTTGCTGAATTCTGGGATAAAGATTCTAAAACCGAATTATATCATTTCGTAGGGAAAGATATTGTTTATTTCCATGCCTTATTCTGGCCTGCAATGCTTGCTGCCAGCGATCATCGTCTGCCTACGGCGGTATATACCCATGGCTTTTTAACCGTTGATGGGCAAAAGATGTCTAAATCTCGAGGAACTTTCCTTGAAGCACGCACCTATTTGGATCATCTACATCCTGAGTATTTGCGTTACTATTTTGCGGCAAAACTCAATGGTCGCGTTGACGATTTGGATTTGAATTTTGAAGATTTCACCAACCGTATTAATGCTGACCTAGTGGGCAAAGTAGTAAATATCGCCAGCCGTTGTGCCGGTTTTATTAATAAACGCTTTGAAAACCGTTTAAGTAATACCCTAAGCGAGCCGCAATTATATGCGGAATTATTGGAAATGCGCCCAGCCATTATTGATGCCTATGTAACGCGTGATTATGCACGCGCCATTCGCCTCATTATGGATTGCGCAGATAAAGTAAACCAATACATTGATACGCATAAACCCTGGGTACTGGCTAAAGAAGAAGGGCGTTTGCCAGAAGTTCAAGATATTTGCACCATGGGCATTAATTTATTCCGCGTGCTAATGACCTATTTGAAACCCGTATTACCGATGATGGCGCAAGCTGCAGAACAATTTTTAAATTGCGAACCATTAACTTGGACAGCAATCGATGCCCCCTTGTTAAATCATCAGCTTAACCAATTCCAACCATTAATAACTCGTGTTGAAAAAGAAAAAATAGACGCCATGCTCGAGCAATCTAAACAGGTGACTAATGCCCTCAGTTAAAGAAATCGATGCTCTATTGCCACAGACTCAATGTGGCGAGTGCAATTATTCGGGATGCTTGCCTTATGCCGAAGCGTTGGCGCAAGGCAGCGCTACGATTAATAAATGCCCTCCTGGTGGGGTGAAAACGGTTAAGGCGTTAGCCGCCTTACTAAATCTTGATGCAAGCCCCTATCTTGATGAAGCGATAGCAAATACCCGAGAACCATCCGTAGCTGTTATACGTGAAGCGGATTGCATCGGTTGTACGAAATGTATTAAAGCCTGCCCTGTAGATGCCATTATTGGAAGCGGCAAATTAATGCATGCCATCATTAGTCATGAGTGTACTGGTTGTGGTTTATGCGTAACCCCCTGTCCTGTGGACTGTATTGAAATGCTAACGCTACCAGAACCGAGTTATGATAAAGATTTGGCTCGTCAGCGCTTTAATGACAAACAAACGCGCTTATTACGTGATGAGCATCAAAAGCAACAGGCTTATCGAGAAAAACGACTGTTAACAAAAAACTCGGCCAATCAATCGCAAGACATTAAAGCCAAACAAGATTATATTCAACAAGCCCTGGCCCGCGTTAAGGCAAAAAAGACGCATGAATAAACAAAAGATTCGAGAAATTTTTACTCGTTTTCGTGAACAAAATCCTCACCCAACTACAGAGTTAGTTTATCACTCACCCTTTGAGCTATTAATTGCCGTTATTCTTTCAGCCCAAGCAACAGATGTCAGCGTCAATAAAGCTACTGCAAAATTATTTCCAGTAGCGAATACACCTCAGGGCATTTTAAATTTAGGTTTGGACCAATTAAAAGAATATGTTAAATCAATTGGCCTTTATAATAGTAAAGCGCAAAATATCATCAAGACCTGTGCCTTATTAATTCAGCATCATCATGGAGAAGTTCCAAGAGAACGCGAAGCACTCGAAGCCTTACCAGGTGTTGGGCGTAAAACAGCAAATGTGGTATTGAATACCGCTTTTGGCGAACCAACGATGGCTGTAGATACTCATATATTTCGTGTCGCCAATCGTATTGGCATTGCTAAAGGTAAAACTCCTCTAGCGGTTGAGCATGGGCTAATCAAAAACATACCCGCAGAATTTTTACAGGATGCCCATCATTGGTTAATTTTGCATGGGCGTTATGTATGTACTGCACGCGCACCTAAGTGCAGCACCTGCCTTATCCAAGACCTATGTGAATTTACCGATAAAAACCTCCCATAAATGCTCAGAAAAAAACCTTACTGGAAAGATATCCCTCCATTGTTCGTGAAATTTCTACACTATGTAAAAATGATTGTTTAAGGGTATAGCATTCCTCAATTTTTGCCCCTAGAATAAATTTTCGAGGTTTCAGGGAGAAATATTATGGGATGGTGGAATACAATCGTAAATGGAGCACAAATAGCAAAGGATACTGTTACTGACAGTGTAAAATGGATTTGGGACTGGACCTACACCCCCGCGGTCAAAGTCTCCACCTTTGCATTCAATATGATGTTTTCAACATTAGAGCAAGTGCAAGCGTTAAAAACATCACTTCCAGCACTAGGCTCAGAGCAATCATATAAAATAGTTAAAGCAGCCACTAAGATCGCGGTCTACCAAATTGCGCCCTTGATCCTAATCAATATGGCCAATGCATCCTTGCAAACAACCGTTAGAAACGGACGTGACAATGAAGAAGATGCCTCTCTGTTATACAATGCCATGGTGATTCCTGCCGCCACAGCCATAGACTGGGCAGTTTGGGGATGGACTACTCAACGTTCATCTCATATGCTCGCGCAGACCATGGCCATTGATACCATGGGTGCTGCTGCATTTAATACGACAAAACCAAAGCCTAAAACTAAAGAACTTACACCATGTGAACGGGAACATTGTAATTTTAAACGTAAGGTCAAAGGCTCGCTTCGTGAATTTTTCGTATTATTTTTAAATGATTTATTAACTGGGGGAGTAAGTTACCTACCCTATGCTGGCGAAATTGTCGCTTTAATCTTAAAAACAGGCTTTGCGGGTGATTTAATCACTCGTGGCGCAAATTTAGATCGTTGCGAACGTCACCGAGCGTCAGCAGAACGGTCGAAAATATGGTCTTTAGGTTTAGCCTATGTAGTAACAGAGATGCTTTTAGACAAAGCGCTGCAATCCACCGTTGGCATACCTACTTATGCAGTCCATAGAACCATGCGTCACATGTTAATGCTACTTTTTATTAATAATGCCACCCAGATGAAAATCGACTATGTTGAGCCAGGAAAGTATGATTTATTAGATCCAGTCGTCGCTTATGGGAAAGCCAGTGGCTTTTTAGCCGATGTTATTATTTCTGGTTCCAAAGCAGAAATTGCCCGACTATTTCAACCCCAACCTAATAAACAACCATTCATTTCCGTGCCCGATATTTTAAGACGACTCACTGAAATACTAAATAGTGATTTAGAACGATTAAACAGACCTAAACCAGGTCCTGTAAAAATAGTAGCCAAAAAAATTGCACCCAGCATTTATTACGACTCCAAAGCGGCGGTCAATGACCCGGTATTCCGTATTTTTTGGCCAGACATGCACGAACTCGGCCTCGATATTATCGATATTGTAAAAATGGCTGGCATTCCTGTAGCAAACCTTACCCGATCGCACATACCCTTAGTTGCCACGGCCATAAGAAATGCCGTACCTGAACTGCTGTATCAACGCTACGGGCTCTCTCCCAAAGTCACCACATTCCTTATTAACTTATGTTCAGATGAGGATTTTTGGAAGTTTGTACAAGCGTTACAACAGTGGTTACAACGCCATGAATTACGCGAAGCCCCACCCCTGGCCACTGCCAGTGATTCGCAATTGTCCTCATTACATGAATCCCGAGATCACACACCGATACAGGAAGAAAACCAAGAGTTACGGGTTCTCAACACAGAAACACCGCCACTGGTCGACTTAAAAATTGACACGGCCCAAAACCATCGAGAATTAAACATCCATTCATTTCATCGAAGACCGAATACAAGAAGGGAGAAAGCACAAGAATCTACGTCATTGTCTTTGAGTAATGCCATACAGAGCAATTATTTTTAAATAATTATCTGCGACGACTACCTAAAGTTGTCAATTTTAAACAATTTGTAGAGTAAACGTAGGCTGGGCTGGTAAGCCCAGCAAACATTATTTGTCCTCTCCCGTTGCTGGACTTAACAGGTCTGCCTACATTCAGATGAACCCCAAAACTGTTGGTCTTAGTAAAATCAATTGCTTACCTGCAACTCGATTAAAATAGCCAGGCCATTATCTTGCTGAATTTATTACACCTTGCTATTTAAACCACTCTAGTGCTATATTTGCGCGCGGATTAGTCCATTAAAATACACCTTTTCAATATGCTCGGAATATGAATCGAATATTGTCCACTCCCAAAGCACCAGGATTTTTATGCTTGACTATAGGTCTAGTTACCTTCCTGACCTTGCTCATTAATGTTTCATTTAAAATCGTTGTATCGAAGGGATTGGTATTTTCTATTCATGCGATTATTTGCCCAATAATTGCGAGTTTTTACCTTATCGCATTACGCAAATGCACGCAAAAAGAGCAGCGACATATACTAAATATTTCACTCATGTCTTTATATGCCTTTTGTCTTGGCGTTTATGTATTAATTAACCTGCCCACTGTAGGACATATGCGGGAAAATCCTGTCTATCAAATTGTGTTTGATGATCTTCCCAAAAAATTCTTCGCAGTAACCATTTCCTTTGTGCTCAGTTTTTATGTGCCTCATCTTTTGTGTAGTGCCAAAGCTCCGAAGATTTTCTCCTCCCCTCAACACTGCATGCTTTTAGCATTATTTGGCGGTTTGAGCTTTTTTATTTTAAATTTTTTCCTTTTATTTTTAGGCGAGCATCTTCATAACTTTCAGCAAATTATGCTCGACTCATTAATGATTGCCACATCCTTGCTGTTAGTTATAGGCATTATCTATTTAGCGATTTATTTAAAATACCTACAGCTCCCATTTCTGGTACAACGTGATAATGAACAGTTTCCCCTCTGTTATTATTTGAGTGGCATTGCCCTAGTGATTATGTTGATTTGCCTAGCCTGTGAGTATCGTATTGTCACCTTGGTTAATCGTCACTGGATTTTAGCTGCCAGCGCCTTGTTCTTTCCGGTTACTTTAGCGATTAGTACTTTGATTGGTGAATTATGGGGCTATCAAGCAAACTTAAAATTGAGCCTGATTATCATTGCCACTCAAGTAATTTTTGATATTTTATTATCGGTCATTGTTATTCTGCCATCACCTTGTTTTTGTAACTCAGAATCCTTTTACCAATATATTATGATGCGAAGATTACCAGCAACATTTCTAACCTTATCCGCAACTTTTATGAGCAATGCCTTGTTACTACATTATCTGAAGCGCCATGCGGTACAACGGCCGTTACGCATCCTGATTGCGAATGTCTGTGCGAATTCTTTATTATGTTTGATTGACTACAGCTTATTGTTTGGTGGGATTTATTCTTACGATCAAATTATTAATTTAGTCGTCAACGTTTGGCAATATAAATTGTTTATCACGATCTTATTACTGCCCTTGATTCTGAAATTTTGCAATCAAATTGAAACCAATGTCAGTAAAAACGTAGCCCGTATTAGCGTAGTATAATACAGGCATTCAGTGCCGCTGCATCAAAGATTACGCGGCACATCATTCAGGCTACACTTACTCTTAATCTTTTTTAATTGGGCGCTTCCAGCCATAAATGGTTTTTTGCTTTGATTCGGTCAAGGTCAACTCACCAGGTGGAACATTCTTACGAATGGTACTGCCCGCACCTACAGTGGCATGCGCACCAATCGTTACTGGAGCCACTAATTGAGTATCCGACCCAATAAACGCCCCATCTTCAATCACAGTCTTATGCTTATTCACCCCATCATAATTACACGTAATCGTACCCGCACCGACATTAACTTTTTTCCCTAGTTGCACATCACCTAAATAACTCAAGTGACTGGCCTTACTGCCCTCCTCAAATACTGCTTTTTTGGTTTCTACAAAATTACCAATCTTACACTTTGCCGCTAATTGCGTGCCAGTGCGTAAACGTGCGAATGGCCCTATTGCACACTCATCACCAATGGTACACTCCTCCAATACACTGTTCGCATAAATTTCGGTGCCAGCACCAAGTGTTACATCGGTCAACACGCAGTTGGGGCCAACAACGCAACCATCACCCAACACAACCTTTCCATTGAAAACACAGTTCACATCAATGAATACATCTTTACCGCAAATTAATTCTCCGCGCAGATCAAAACGGTGCGCATCAGCAATGGCGACCCCTTGCAGCATTAATCGCTCTGCCTCACGCCGTTGCCAGACACGTTCTAATTGCTGTAATTGTAAACGATTATTAACCCCATTAATCTCCGACACATCCTTAGTTTTTAAGGTCGCAATGATGGACTCATCAGCTACCGCTAAGGCAATAATATCGGTTAGGTAATATTCCTGTTGGGCATTTTTATTGCTTAATCGAGGCAACCAATGCGCTAAATTTTCTGCGCTTGCGCAACAAATGCCCGTATAAATTTCTTTGATATTCTTTTCTTGCTCATTTGCATCTTTTTCTTCTACAATGGCATAAACTTTGCCTTGACTATCTCGAATGATACGCCCCAAACCAAAAGGGTTTTCAAGGTGGGCAACTAAAAGTGCCAAAACGGATTGATGAATATCCGCGGGTTTGCTACATTCAACTAACGATCGAAGGATATCGGCTTGAATAAGTGGCACATCAGCAGATAAAACAAGAACTTGTGCTTGTGGTGGAATATGAGGTAGCGCTTGCATTAATGCATGTCCCGTACCTAATTGTTCTGCTTGATGAACCCAATGCACAGGTAAGTCAGGGAGTGAGTTCTTAATTTTTTCACCACCATGACCATAAATAACATGGATTGCATCAGGGTTTAATTGCTGTGCAGTTTCCACTACTCTAACCAACATGGGCTTTCCAGCAATAGGGTGAAGCACCTTAGGAGTATTGGAGTACATTCTTTTACCCTGTCCTGCAGCTAATATTACGACGTGTAGATTCATGAGATTTGTTATTCCCTAGGTTAAAAACAATAACAGGTATGCAATGAAGCAATTTTTACGTTATCAGTAAATTAAGTTTGTTTATGATAAACAAATTGCATTTAAAGGAGTAGAGCAATGACGATATTTGTTAAAGCAGCTAAAGATCTAATTAATCGAGTTTTACTTAAGTCGATTGAAGACTCCATCGCCGAAGATAAAAGCACCCTTTACAAATGGTTTAGAGATACTGAACTTTCTGAAAAACAGCGGGAGCTAACCCGCGGCTTACAAAAAGAAATTGACGACTTCAAAAATCTGGATTCTGACGAAAAAAGTCTTGCAGCCCTAAAAAAATTAGTTATTGATACAGATCTGATTGTGCAAGAGCAGAGAAAACTCAAGCAATGGGATCGGGGACATCTTAATAAGACATTGACCAATATCAATTCAACATTAGACCGATTTTATAATCTGATTTCCACCCAAACATTCAAACTGACGGATTTAGCAGACAATACGGAACCATTCAATATTCTTTGCTTTTATGCGGCATACTATTTAGGTGAAAATATTATGTGTCCAGTTGAAGAAGATATTTTTACCAAAACACTTGATACTATTGCGAGCAAAGTTTCTAGCTCCCCTATAGAGATCCGCGCCAAAAAAGAAGAATGTCTAATTAAAAACCTTATCGATTGCAAGAAAAAACTCGATGGTTTAGATACTGAACGAGATGAGTATAAGGATCTTTGCCTGACCTTTGTTAATGACGCAATAAAAGCGATTATGCGCGAAAATACAGAGATTTGTGAAGAATCAAAGCCCGTTGCCTCATTGCCCATTGTGTCATTTTCCGGGCTTGGCCTCAATGTTAAAGCATCACCGATTAAACCCAGCAGAGGGCGCTTAAGAACAGCGATGCAAAATGCGGAAGAAGATATTAAAGATTTGTGTGTGGACAGCAAAGCCAAAATCTCGGCCACTATGTAATAAAACGGGTTATAAAATATAGCTCAATTGATTACCCGTCATTGCAAGAAATAAGTTAGGCTGTACCCCGGGAGTTCGAAGCACCAAGCCCTGGGTTGCAGTACTACATTCGCAATGATGGCGCATTTACATTAGGAATAAAGTTCGGGCAAATTAAGGCCTCAACTCACCGCAGAGATTCATTTCCATCATGGTTTTTATTTGTGGAATATCGAGTTTTTTACTCAACAAATAGAGTAGCTTACAATGTGCTGCCTCGGGAGTCATATCATGACCACTAATAATCCCTGCCTGCTTTAAGGTATGTCCGGTTGCATATTGATCCATTTCCACCCGCCCTTGCTGACATTGGGTACAATTAATAATAATAACACCTCGAGCACAGGCATCTTTGAGCAAATTTAAAAAACGTGGATCATTATTTTGCGCATTTCCCGCCCCATAAGTTTCTAAAATTAAACCACATAGAGGCTGATTTAAAATATAGGCTAAAACATCGGAAGCAAAGCCGGGAAATAACCGGAAATTAGCAATGAATTGCGGCTCAATCGTTTGCAGACGAAATGGATTTACAGATGGCTGTAATAAAAGCCCATGGTGAACTTTGATATCAATGCCTATGGTTGCTAAATGCGGATAATTAGGTGAGCCAAAGGCATTAAAACCTTGCGCGCTAATCTTTTGCGTACGATTACCACGCAATAAATGCTGATTGAAATAAATACATACTTCGTTAATAGGTTGATGCGCACAAAGCCAAAGCGAAGTAACAATGTTATCGATTGCATCATTACGCACCTCAGATAAAGGAATCTGAGAACCAGTAATAATGACTGGCTTTGCTAAATTCTCCAGCATAAAGGATAAGGCTGATGCCGTGTAAGCCATCGTATCGGTGCCATGAAAAACAATGAAGCCATCAAATTCATCATAATGATCGGCAATATCTTTAGCGATACGGTTCCAATCGCTTACGGTCATATTTGATGAGTCGAGTAAGGGATGATATTCCTTGATCGTATATTCCGGTAAGTCCTGATGCGTTAATAATGGATTTTGCTTTAAAGCAGAAGCAACATATCCCAGTGCAGGTTCATATCCATTTTCAGTTTTAATACAACTGATCGTTCCACCAGTGTTAATAATTAAAATATGTTTATTCATCAGACTTTAAATTTTGAGTATTTTGTCCTAATTATATATCTAACATGAACAAGGTTAAAGCAAAGTGCTCCCTTGTTTTATTTATCCATATGGTCAAGCTGAGTGTTAATTAGCTCCATTGATTCAAGATTTTAGTAATAGTTATATTTTTTTTAATAATAATTACGGATTTAATTGCCAAGTTCTTGCAGTTTATGGAAAAATCAAGGTATTAGCGATTTAGTCTAAACAGTGACATCATGGTGATTGATCGTGCCGGTTATCGGTTGAATGTAGGTATTATCCTAGTCAACGACCAAAACAGAGTATTTTGGGGAAGAAGAAGTGGACATGATGCCTGGCAATTTCCACAAGGTGGGCTAGCTGCTGGGGAAACATCAATACAAGCAATGTTCCGAGAGTTACATGAAGAAATAGGATTAGATAAAGAAGATGTTGAAATAATAGGTTCTACTAAGCGCTGGCTTAAGTACAGACTTCCGAAACAATATCTGCGTCATGGCAGTGAGCCCTTAGTAATTGGCCAAAAACAAAAATGGTTTTTACTAAAGCTGGTTGCTAGTGAACAAAAAGTAAAACTGGACCTGAGCGATTCGCCAGAATTTGATAGCTGGCGTTGGATCGATTTTCATGAACCAGAAGGGCAGGTTATCTTTTTTAAGCGCCAGGTTTACTCTCAGGCCTTAAAAGAGTTAGAACCTTTATTAAAAAAAAATCGTCGTACTCCCTATGGTATGAAACGGAAAAAGAGGTAATCATTGGCGTAGATGCTTAAGGTACTGAAACGAATAGTTCAAGAAGTCACCGCAGCCCAGCAGCTCTCTGAGGCCCTTGGCATATTGGTGCAACAAATTAATAAAGCCATTAATGCCGAGGCCGTTTCCGTTTACCTTATTGATACCAAACATGCTGAGTACGTACTCATCGCGACCGAAGGCTTAAATAAGCAAGCCGAGTCTCGAGTACGTGTTTCCCTCGACAGTGGCTTGATTGGCCAAGTCGGACGACGTGAAGAACCTATTAATCTGGAAGACGCCCCCTCACACCCTGATTTTTATCATCATTCCTTATTGGGTGAAGAGCGCTTTAAAGCATTTCTTGGGGTTCCCATCATTCAACACCGTAAACTCTACGGTGTCTTAATAATTCAGCAAACGGAACAACGTTGTTTTGATGATATAGAAGAATCCTTCTTAATTACGCTGGCGGCTCAGCTGGGTGGTATTATTGCCCATGCAGAAGCCACTGGTGAATTAGCTGAATTAACCCAGCCCAAGCCGATGGGTGGCGTGGAAAAAATTGAAGCCAGCTCCACCTCTTTAGCCGGAATTGGTTCTGTTCCTGGCATTGGTATTGGTACTGCAGTTGTGGTGTACCCCCCTGCGGATATTGATGCCGTTCCTCGCCATCCAGTAGAAACCTTGGATGAAGAAATCAGCACCTTTTATGAAGCCTTAGAAGCGACTCGCGATGACATGCAGCGCTTAGGGCGACGCATGAAGGCCGTGGTTGCAGAAGAAGAACATGCATTATTTGATGTGTATTTACGTATCCTGGATAAAGACAGCTTAGGTGCAGAAGTCGTCCATGTAATTCGCGAAGAAAAAATCAGTGCTCAAGCAGCTTTAGCCACCGTAATCAAAAAGCATGTGGCTCAGTTTGAAAGTATGGAAGATTCCTACTTGCGAGAACGAGCTAGTGATTTTCGGGATCTGGGGCGGCGGGTATTGGCGGCCTTACAATGGTCGCAACATGAAGAATTAGTTTATCCAAACCGTACTATTTTGATTGGCGATGAAGTAACCGCCGCGGCCCTTGCTGAAGTACCTGAGGGGTGCTTAGCAGGTGTGGTTTCTGCCAAGGGCTCAAATAACTCCCATGTAGCTATTTTAGCGCGTGCCTTAGGCGTGCCTACCGTGATGGGAGTTCGTGGTTTAAAACTAGAGTATGTTAACCGTCGTGCCATTATTGTCGATGGCTATTTTGGCCAGGTACATGTTTCGCCATCAAAAACCGTATTAACTGAATTTAAACTTTTAGAACAAGAAGAACAGGCGCTCAATCAAAGTTTGGTCAGTCTACGCGATAAACCGGCAGAAACCATCGACAGTTATAAAATTTCCCTGCAAGTTAATACCGGACTTGCTATGGATGCGGGTCTATCCATGAGTGTGGGCGCAGAAGGGGTTGGTTTATACCGCTCTGAAGTTCCCTTTATGAGCCGAGATCAATTCCCCTCTGAAGATGAGCAAACCATTATTTATCGCCAAACCCTAAAAGCATTCGCCCCCCGTCCAGTAACCATGCGTACCTTAGACATCGGTGGCGATAAAGTTTTACCTTATTTCCCAGTAGAAGAAGATAACCCATACTTAGGCTGGCGCGGTATACGAGTTACCCTCGATCATCCTGACGTATTCCTTATGCAAGTACGAGCCATGATGCGTGCCAGTGAAGAATTAAATAACTTGCGTATTATGCTGCCAATGGTGACCACCCTGAGTGAGGTCGAAGAGGCAACTTATCTGATTGACCAAGCTTATGCTGAATTACTGGAAGAAGGCTGTAACATCGCCAAACCCAAATTAGGGGTGATGATTGAAGTACCGGCTGCCGCTTATCTTGCGCGCGAAATCGCCAAACGGGTCGACTTTATTTCCGTCGGCAGTAACGATTTAACCCAATACTTTTTAGCCGTAGATAGAAATAATGCACGCGTGGCCAGCCTCTATGACTCCATGCATCCTGCCATGTTGCGTGTTTTACTTAAAGTTGTTGAGGGAGGACATGCAGCTGGAGTTGAAGTGAGTATTTGTGGTGAAATGGCCAGTGATCCTTTAGCCGTAATTTTATTAATTGCTATGGGCTTTGATACCTTAAGTATGAACTCTGCAAGCTTACCCCGTGTGAAATACGTAATTCGTAATTTTGCGATTGCCAATGCACGTAAAATTCTTGCTGAAGTACTTGAATTTGAACATCCCGCAGAAATTCGTCTGCATTTAGAAAAAGCATTGGAGGCAGAAGGCTTAGGCGGCTTAATTAGAGCTGGGAAATCTATATAGTGGAGAGTGCGATCCTTCATGGTGTCATTTACTTATTAATTGGCGCCTTTACAGGAATTGTTGCTGGTTTATTTGGAATTGGTGGTGGTTTAGTTGTCATTCCAAGCTTAGTCTTTGTCTTTCAGCACATGGCTATTATTCCTCATAATATGCTCATGCATGTGGCCGTTGGCACCTCTTTAGCCATTATGATTATTACCTCGCTTTCAGCAGTCAGATCGCACCACAAGGTCGGCAATATTCTGTGGTCAGTACTCAAAAAATTATGGCCAGGCCTGATCGCAGGGACAATATCAGGCTCTGTTCTCGCTGCGAAGATACCGAATGCTTGGTTAAAAATATTTTTTGGCGTTTTTCTGCTGTTTGTTGCGCTCAAAATGCTGTTCGATAAACCCAAGGAGCAGTCCACATCATTTCCTAAACAATCGATAATTTTTCTCATCTGCTTTTTTATCGGTCTTACCTCCGGACTGCTCGGGGTTGGTGGAGGAATTTTAATTGTTCCTCTCATGACCCACTATGGCATCCCTGCACGTAAAATTGCAGGCATATCCAACTCCTGTGCATTTACGATTGCCCTGATTGGTACGATAACCTTTATTATCATCGGTCTCCGTGAAACAGCGGCAATCCCCTATACTCTTGGTTATGTTTACTGGCCAGCCATTCTTCTCGTTGGCGCGACCAGCAGTATGTTCGCCCCCATAGGAACGAGGTTACACTACAAATTACCAGTCCATCAATTAAAGTATGGCTTTATCCTATTGCTTATTTTAACCTCATTAAAAATGCTTCTCTAAAGGAACTTATCGCTTATGCTCTACTATCCCTATATTAATCCAGTGGCGTTTTCACTAGGGCCCATCCAAGTACATTGGTATGGCTTAATGTACCTTATTGGTTTTGTTAGCGCCTGGCTTCTCGCTCATTGGCGCATGAAACACTATAAATTAGATTGGAATTCTGACCAAATTAGTGATTTGATTTTTTATGCTGCCCTAGGCGTGATCATTGGCGGCCGTGTTGGCTACATGCTCTTTTACGATTTTCCCGTATTAATCCATACTCCTTTGTCATTATTTAAAATTTGGGAGGGAGGAATGTCATTCCATGGCGGTTTGCTCGGTGTTATTGGCGCTTTATGGCTGTTTGCGCGCAAATACAAACGCCCCTTCTGGGAAGTCAGTGATTTCATTGCGCCTTTAGTCCCCATCGGTCTTGGCGCGGGACGTGTTGGTAATTTCATCAATGGCGAGCTCTGGGGCCGCGTAACCGATGTTCCTTGGGGCATGGTTTACAGCCATGTTGATAACCAGCCTCGCCATCCATCGGAAATCTATGAGTTTGGTTTAGAGGGTATCGGTTTATTTATCTTAGTTTGGTGCTATGCCAGCAAGCCCCGCCCTGCTGGTCGAGTATCCGCGATGTTTCTAATCGGTTATGCGGTGTGCCGTATTATTGCGGAATTTTTCCGCCAGCCGGATCCTCAATTAGGCTATCTTGCATTTGACTGGCTGACTATGGGTCAAATTTTATCCGCTCCTATGATACTATTAGGGCTTTTTTTATGGTGGCGAGCTGAACAATGAAAACATACTTGCAATTATTAGAGCATATATTACAACACGGAACTGAAAAAACAGACCGCACAGGTACGGGAACCTTATCCGTCTTTGGCCATCAAATGCGCTTTGATTTACGCCAAGGCTTTCCTTTAGTAACCACGAAAAAACTACATATGCGCAGTATTGTGCATGAGCTATTGTGGTTTTTAAAAGGTGACACGAATATTGCTTATCTCAAAGAAAATGGTGTCTCTATTTGGGATGAATGGGCCGATAGCAATGGTGACTTAGGGCCCGTCTATGGCAAACAATGGCGCAGCTGGCCCACTGCCGATGGTCGTCATATTGACCAGCTCAGTGAAGTGCTGCAGCAAATCCAAAAAAATCCCGATTCCCGCCGCTTAATTGTCAGTGCCTGGAATGTAGGAGAACTGGACCAAATGGCATTAATGCCATGCCATGCTCTGTTTCAATTTTATGTAGCCAATAACACCCTATCATGCCAATTGTATCAACGCTCTGCAGATGTCTTTTTAGGCGTACCGTTTAATATTGCTTCTTACGCTCTCCTAACGCATATGGTGGCAGAACAATGTGGGTTAGAAGCGGGGGAGTTTATTTGGACAGGTGGTGATTGTCATTTGTATTTAAATCACTTGGAACAAGCACGTACCCAATTAAGTAGAGAGCCATTCCCTTTGGCTCGCTTACATATCAAACGGAAAGCAAATTCCTTATTTGATTATGTTTATGAAGATTTTGAGTTTGTGGATTATCAATCCCATCCTACAATTAAAGCACCAATTGCTGTGTAGATGTATCGTCCTCATCATCAGATGTCCCCAACGAAAAGTCTAAATTACTACCAACACTTTTCGTTGGCGAATCTACCGGTGTGTGCACTCCTAAAGAGAAGCCAGGAGAAAGATGAGTGCCACCACTTTTAGTTGATAAATGCTCTGGTGTGTAAACTCCTAAAGAGAAACCAGGGGAAGGATGGGCACTTCCACTTTTAGTAGATGAATGCTCTGGTGTGTAAACTCCTAAAGAGAAACCAGGAGAAGGATGGGTACTACCACCTTTAGTTGGCGAATGTGTGGGAGTGCAGATACCTAAAGAAACTCCGGGCGAAGGAGGCGTACCAGCTGTTGATGAAGGCAGCTCACCATCAAAGAATGCTGACGAAGAAGACCTACGACGATGTTGCGAACGAGAATTCGGAGTATGTACACCCAAAGAAACACCAGGAGAATGAGTTGTACTACCTGTTCCTACCGCGTTATTAGGCGGTGTCCTGGAAAAGTGCTCATCCTCATCTACCTGTAAACCTTCAGCTACAGTTGTGTTTATACCCGCGTTGCCGATATAAATATAAGTATCCTGCTTAGGAATGCTATTGCCAAAATCAGCTCCAGACAAAATTGGCTGCTGTTCAGGGGGAACAGTCGAACTCCCACAGCAAAAAATTTTCTTTAATAGTTCAAATATACTCATCAAAAATAATCCTCGAAAAGGAACAAGTGGCGTAGCTCTTAAGAACTACAGTAAGGGTCAAGTGAATTTCGTCGTTGCAAGTTTGGCGCAGCAACCCAGAATGATGCGGCGTTGCCACTCAATGCTGGATTGCCTCACGTTGTTCACAAGGGAGACAGTTTTTTATTTAATGTTAATAAATGACATCTCCGTGAACACTGACGAATTACATTACCATTAGCGATTTATCCAATTGCTGGTCAATATCATTCACTTTATTTTGGCCTTGAGTTGAGTTATACAAGCCATGTCCACGAACTAATAAAGAGACAACGATTACGGCCAGACCTAAGCCCGTTAAGGCAATGGCTATATTAGCCAAGACTACCATCTTATAATTACGGTGAGTAGACATTAATTCATCTTGAGAATGCAGCTTAGTATGAAACTCATTTTTAAACGCTTCTTCATTGCGCGCCTCAGCCGCCGTTTCATAATAGTTTTGCAAATCATTGGTCAATTCTACGGCCAACTGCATGGCTGCATTTGCTTTTTGAGGACAAGCTGTTTTTAAGCGCAAACCATAAGTATGCATTGCTTTAATACTGGCCCGTAAAGCCGATAACTCTTTAGGTGCTTGCCAAGCATTAAAATCATAATTATCCAGTTCCTCCTGAGTCAATTGTGGCTCAGCGTGTAAGGTCGGTGAAGTAGAATCCGCGCTTATTGATTCCATCTGCTCCTGTTCAGGAACTAATTCTTTAGTTAGCAATGAAGTATTTGTAGATAGTTCTTGCTCATCTTGCACACCTAAAGAAGAAAGACTTGGACTGCTTGATTCTTGTAATTCCGATTCAGGAGGCAACTCGTCAGCAAACAATGGAACAACTAGAGATAACTCTTCGGCATCTTGAGAATTAGAATCAATGTCATCAAGCTCATTTTGCATGGGAACAGCCCATACCGTTAAGTCAGCCGTAGGAAGGGCTTCTTGCACTGCCGCAACTGCTGCTCTGGTAAAAATCCCCCATAGAGCAAATGAATTATTCTCCGGACTAACAGGTGAACCGCTGACACTGAATTTTATCTCATTATTTTGATACGACGAGAGGAATAAAGTGGCGTCCCTAGTCATCAAAGACTTCATCAGCACACAATAAGTAGTGATCCGAGGATCACTGTATTTTATTTTAGTCGCATCATTTTCGTAAAATTCCAGAGCTGGAAAATCTGCTTGCTCTAGCTGATCAAGATACATAGTAAATTCACTGTAAATCTGCTTCGCAAGCGCCCTGATGCTCCGATCTTTCGTGCTAGCACGAACATTTCCGTATACATTTTTAACAAACCGAGAGACTGCAGCAGTAGGCTCAACCTCTTGAACAATTTCAGTATGAACATCATTAAAGCCCACTTGTCTGGCTTTTTTATCTTTTTTATCTTTTTTTGGTGTCATAATTTCAATAATAGCGTTGATTAAAAACGCGGAGTGTACTTTATATGATGCTCAATTAAAAGCACACAGCAAAAAATATGGGCACAAATAATCATTGTAAATTCAATGTGGTTATAAATAGATAAATTTGATCTCAACACTCTCAGTCTATAACATTGGAAAGAAATCCCATCCTTAAGTTGCGAAAAAATGTCATCTCTAACTCAGATACAAGCACAAAGCCAAATATTGGAAGCTCTGCACTTGCCCAGGATTACGGTTTTGACTGAATAGCAGTGGCAGCTAGAGCCACTTGAGAATTTTCGGTGGATTATGAGTCGTAGCTAAAGTCGGCGTTGCTGGCCAACCAAAAATAATCGGAACCACAGCTGTCATATTTTCAGGTATTCCTAACTCACTCTTCCATTCAGGTAAATTTAAAGCCGGAACGGAAAAACCAATAACACAGGAGGCAAGACCAAAGGTCAGAGCAGAAAGCATTAAATTTTCAGCAGCCAACCAGCAATCGGCACTAACGAACTCTCCCTTAAATGTACTGCAGATAACGATTAAGCTAGGTGCATTATAGAAAACATTGAACTCCTTTTGTTGCACCACTTGCAAAACGTGCTGTTCCTGCAAGTCCTTCTGTTCCTTGGTGCTCGTGAGCAACTTAGCACTAGCAGAAATACGGTCTAATAAAGATTTATCTTGAACCACTACAAAGGCTCGAGATTCTTCGTGCAGTGCTGAAGGGGCATGAGCCGCAGCATCTAAAAGCTGATTAATAATCTCTGCGTCAACTTTTTGCGGTAAATAATTACGTACCGCTCTGCGATTATGTATAGCATCCATTACATCAATTTTGCTGCGCTTTATTGATTCCGCCTTTTCCATCATCAGCTCCTTGGCTTTTTTTAGATTATAGCATAGCGAGAAGAGAACAAGGCTTAACTGGTTAATTTAGAAATGCTGTCATCAAACAATTTAAAATTATTCTTTCCCTGCTTTTTTACATAGTACATTGCCATATCCGCTTTCTCAATGAGTGATGTATTACCATCTTTGGGGTATAGGGAAACCCCTATACTCAATGTAATATGAAACACATTATTTTCAATTAAAAATTCTTTTGCGAACGAGTGAACTATCTTTTTTACTACCTTAATCGCTTCCTGCTCAGTGGTATTTGATAAAACTAATCCAAACTCATCGCCACCCAATCGAGCTAAGGTATCAATTTCACGGATACAGGTTTGCAGACGTTTTACTGTAGCACATAACAGTAAGTCACCAACAGTATGACCATAAATGTCATTCACTTGCTTGAAGTTATCCAGGTCTAAAAAACAAACAGCAACGCTCTGCCCCTGTCGATTAGCACGCAGTATGGCCTGCTCTAAACGATCCTCAAAAAGTGGGCGGTTAATTAATCCCGTTAAGGCATCGTGTTCTGCTAAATGCTTTAATCGCTCCTCAATTAATTTTTGTTGCGTAATATCGCGAGCAATTACTGAAGCACCGAGTACTTTTCCCTGACTAAATATAGGCGTTATAGTAATGGAAACGGGTATCATCTGCCCATCCTTATGCACCCTTAGCGTTTCAAAGTGTGTGAGGTGCTTATTGGCGGCAACCATATGCATGATATGCTGAAATTCTTCCTGTTTATCTTTAGGAAACAACATTTTTATATTGGCGCCAATAGCCTCTTTTGCGCTATAACCATAAAGATTTTCCGCGGCTTTATTCCAACTCAATATAGTCCCATCTAAATTTTTCCCTATAATTGCCTCATCAGAGAACTCTACGAGTGAAGAGAGCTGAGCTTGTACTTCTTCCATTTTTTTGCGTGCCGTTATATCGTGTCCAATTCCAACAAAATACTTAGAATCACCGTGCTTATCGTTAATCGGGATAATTGAAAAGTCAAACCAATGCTCTGTTTGGTCTTTAGCATAATTTAATAGTTCAAAATGTACAGATTCTTTTTTTTCCACAGCAATCCGAATTTTCTTCAAGATATTTTTATCGGTTTTTTCTCCTTGTAAAATTCGGGGTGATTTACCTAAAACGTCTTCTTCCGCATAGCCCATAACTTTCATAAACGCCTGATTTACATAAACAATTATTATCCCGGGTGGTTTCCGAAGAGGTAGAATCTCCGTCACGATAACAAGATTAGTCGTTTGTTCTACAATCGCTTTATATGGTATTTCTTCGTCCACGATAATAACCCAAGTAATTAATAAGCACAGCTATGAAACATCAATAATCACCTTTAATGCATTTGTTTTTGCTGCTTGTCTAAACGTATCATAAGCATCAAGGATATTTTCAAACTTAAAATGATGGCTGATTAATAATTGCGGATCAATTTTATGCGCGCATACTGTTTTTAATAGCATGGGGGTAGATACCGTATCGACGAGTCGCGTAGTAATGGTGATATTCTGTGACCATAAACGCTCTAAATGTAGATCCACTTTCATCCCATGCACTCCAACATTAGCAATAGTGCCGCCCGCAGCAACCAAATCTTCAGTGAGAACAAACGTAGCCGGAATACCAACTGCCTCTATAGCCGTATCTACACCACGACCATTGGTCATTTCCATCACTTTACTTGCTGCGTTACCATCCTGATTATTGATCACCTGTGTCGCACCTAAACGTTGCGCCAACGCTAAACGATGTTCATCAACATCAATCACAATAATTTCAGCAGGGGAATAAAATTGCGCGGTCAGTAATGTAGCTAAGCCAATAGGTCCGGCCCCCACTATAGCTACAGAATTTCCTGGTTGAACTTTGCCATTTAAGACTCCGCACTCAAACCCAGTAGGCAAAATATCACTAAGCAGAACTAGGGCCTCTTCATTAACGCCATCAGGAATCTTATATAGACTCGTATCTGCTTGCGGAATAAGTACGTATTCCGCCTGCGTACCATCGATCCTATTGCCAAGGACCCATCCACCATGAATACAGTGAGAATACATTCCCCTGCGACAAGGTTCGCATTTACTACACGAAGTGATACAAGAAATAATTACTTTATCTCCAGGGGACATTTCGGTTACCCCAGAGCCTACGCTATCCACGATACCAATTCCTTCATGTCCCAGAATACGCCCCGCAGTACAGGTAGCGACATCACCTTTTAAAATATGCAGATCCGTTCCGCAAATCGTAGTTTTTTTGAGTTTTACCACTGCATCGGAAGGTTTTTTAATAACAGGCTTGTCTCGCTCTTCTACCGCGATTTTCCCAGGGCCTTGATAAATTAATGCTTTCATATACGCATCCTTACGTTAGGGGACAACTTTTTATATTCAGATTATTAAAGTGTGAGCTAGCTTAACAATTTGTCAAGGCTGAATCGGGGTTAGCTTTACAACCCAAGGCAGCTCTAATAAGATGACTCCTCGAATATGGTTTGCAATGGAGTTGAACATGTCGTTTTCGCTGTATGATCTTACTATCCCTGTGATGCTACGCAATTTAGGTATTCTTTCTGAATATATGGATAAAGCTGCTGCTTATGCGATTGAAAAAAATATTGATCCTGCAGTATTAATTAACGCTCGTCTTGCACCTGACATGTTCCCCTTATCAGGGCAAATTCAGCGCTTTAGTGATAATTGCAAAGGAGGCGTTGCCAAACTCGCCGGAATACCCACGCCTCGTTTTCCGGATACCGAGTCAACTTTTGATGAACTCAAGGAGCGCCTTAGCAAAACGGCTAGTTTTTTGCAGGATATTAAACCAGAATTACTTAATGGTGATGATAATCGTCTGATTGAAATCAAAATACACCAGGAAAGTATTTCCCTCAGTGCTCGTACTTATTTATTGTCTATGTTACTTCCGAATATATTTTTTCACTTAACCACCGCGCACGATATTTTACGCCATTATGGGATGAATATTGGCAAAATGGATTATTTAGGATATGCAAATTAGCGTGAAAAACGCAGCTATAACGATCTATGTTGGGCGCATGGCCCAACAGTGAATTCTGGTGTGCCTGCCTTGTTGGGGGCCCAACCTACAATAGCACGGATGTTGTTATCTACTTGCCTCAAAAGAGGTGCGGATACTATCGGGTAATGGCACGGATTTATTTTTAGTATAATCAACCCACACAACCTTACAGCTACCCTGGGCCATTAATACCTCATCCTGGTACAAGTCATGATCCATCATCATGCTGGAGTTACCCATATTATATATTCGGGAACGTAGCGTTACGGTTGCAGGATATACCACCGGTTTTAAATAAGTACAGGCAACATGAACAACCACCGGTCCCATTTGCTCCGTCATCTTTATTTTAAGCTCGCGCAACCATTCAATCCGAGCCTCCTGAAAATAGTCAAAATAACGTGCATTATTTACATGGCCTAATGCATCCATATCCCCCCAGGCAATGGGGAAGGTTTTTTCGTGTACAGTAATTTTGTTTTCAGTCATGATAAATCCATAGGGTCAACATCTACATTCCAGCGAATGCCATTAGTTAATTTATTCATTGTTAACCACTCTCGCAATTGTGTCAAAGAGCTCTTCAATACTTTGCGAGACGATGACTTAATTAATAATTGCATACGGTATTGGTTTGCTTTACGTGGCAAAGGCGCAGGGGCTGGGCCCATGATAGTCAGGGGGTGATTTAGCATTTGTTCCTTCATTGTGCGTAAAAAGTGTAATACGCTATTTGAAACTTTCCCTTGAGCGCGAATCACGGCAAGATAATGATAAGGAGGTAGCTGCGCTTGCTGGCGTGTAGTTAGTAAGGCATCAGCAAAGGGCTCGTAGCCTTGCTGAATCAATAAATTCAATAATGGATGATCAGGTAAATGCGTCTGGATGATTACCTGCCCCGCCTGCTCTGCCCGCCCCGCTCGCCCCGCCACCTGAGTGAGTAACTGGCCTAACTGCTCCAACGCGCGAAAATCCTGGTTGTATAAGCCCGAGTCAGCATCCAGCACCACCACCAGAGAAAGGCGTGGGAAGTGATGTCCCTTTGCCAACATTTGTGTGCCAACAATAAGCTGCGCCTCTCCTCGTTGAATCATCTCCAAATGCTCATCTAAAGCATGTTTTTTACGCACCGCATCACGGTCGATACGTACCACTTGAGTATCTGGAAAATAGGAGCTTAAAAATTCATGCACTCGTTGTGTCCCTGCCCCCACAGGAATCAACTCATGACTTTGACAGCTGCGACAATGATCTGGGGTACGCTGGGTCAACCCACAATGATGGCAAATCATTTGCCCAACCTGCTTATGCAAAGTCAAATGGCTATCACAAGCGCGACAATCCGCCATCCACCCACATTGATGGCATAATAAAACAGGGGCAAAACCACGACGATTAATAAATACTAAAACCTGGTTTTGCTTTTGCAAGTGTTCTTTAATTACATGCAACGTAGGTGTGGCTAAACCATGCTGTAGCGTTTGCGCTCGCAAATCAATCAACTGGTAATGTAATGGCGTGGTAGATAGAGCCTTATGGGTCAGACGTAAGCGCTGATATTTATTTTGTTTGCTGTTATATAAACTTTCCAGACTCGGAGTTGCGGAGCCTAAAATAATCGGGATATTTGCCAAATGCGCGCGCATTAATGCGGTATCGCGTGCCGAATAACGCACGCCTTCCATTTGTTTTAATGAGGAATCATGCTCTTCATCAATCACAATTAAACCTAAGTTAGGCATGGGGGTAAAAATAGCAGCTCGCGTGCCAATAACCATTTGTACTTTTTTTTCTTTGGCTAATTGCCAGGCAACTTGCCGTTCGGATTCATTTAAATTGGAATGAATAACGGCAATAGGCTCTTTAAAACGCGCGGTAAAACGAGCAAGTAATTGAGGAGTTAGGCCTATTTCAGGTACCAATACCAAAACTTGCTTACCTTGTGCTAAAACCTGAGCAATTACCTGTAAATACACTTCTGTTTTACCGCTGCCAGTAACCCCTTGCAATAAAAAACATTGATACTGGTGCAACTGTTCACTTATGGCAGCAACGGCAACCGCTTGTTCAGGATTCAATGGCAAAGGTTGGGATGGCTCTATATCTGCCTGAGTCGGCAAAATATCCTGTTGAGATAAAGCTATCACACCTGTGGCTAATAAATTAAGCAACTGGCTTGAAGTAAACCCCTGTTGCACTAATAACTGTTTACTTACTGGCTCAGTTTGAGTTGCTAAAAAGTCCACCAACTCCAGCTGTTTACGCGCCCGTGCTGGCACTATTTTTTTTGCCTCATCAATGGCCAGCGCTAATTGGTAAAAATCGCCCTGAGGCAACTGACAAGCCAGCCCTAAACGATATTTCTTCGGTAATGCTAAAGGCAACACTTCAGATAAAGCGGATTGATAATAGGTACCAACCCAAGTACATAAAGCCAATAATTCATCTTGAATTAACGGCTCGCTATCAATTACTTCACTAATACTTTTTAACGGTGCAGTTACTTCTGCTAGCTCAAGTTTGCCAACCACTATCCCCAAGCGTACCTGCTTGCGAAAAGGCACCCATACCCGCCCGCCAATACACGGACTAAGTCCTGCCTCGGCTTCATAATCAAAAAAATCACGGCTGGTATGAGGAATACAAACCTGATAAACCGTTTTCATGCCGATCTATGCCATTCATGGCTTGCGGATTGCCCAGGAGCCGAAAAGACCTTCACCACCACTTTTTCAATACGATGACGATCTAATTCGTCCGTATCTTTAATTAATTCATTAACAAACCAACGTGATAATTCTTCTACCGTAATGTTGGTTACGGGCAACATGGTCACATCTTCTTTTAGAAAAGGGATTTTTTTATGATTAAAAGTAAAATAATAATACTCTTCGTCTTCAGCATATTCTAAAAAAGGCGAAAATTGCGGCATTAAAAAGGTTTGATTCAAATGACTGCATAAGTGATGAATACGCTTTTTGTAATAACGATAATCAAAGGTCATGCCATTTTCTTCAACCCAGGTTGTTAGGGCAAGGTAAACGCCGTACATATGGCCATGCAATGGCTCTCGCTCAGTGGCAGAAAAAATAGTGGTATGTCCTGCAGAAAACTTCATTGATTCTTTCTGTAACTCGACCGTAGTCAGGTATTTTTTTATCTTCATAAACTCACTCGTTTATCTAATAGTTGAAACCCAATTAAATCGATGTCCATATCCTTATTTAAAGCGATTACTTTAAACAACTCCCCCATCTCACTGGGTAAGGTCAACTGTTTTATTGCTTGTTTTGCTTTGACTTGTTCTACTTCATCATCCAGCGTATTAATTAAGCCTAGCAAACCGTTTGCCAGCAAAAAAGAGGCTTGGTCCGTATAACCTGCAACATGAAAACCCGCGTGTTGTGCCGCTTCCGCCACATGTGTAAAGTCTACGTGGGCGGTAATATCCTGCGCCCCTGGATGCAGTAAAGGATCCGGATGACTTTGATGTTGATAATGACACATCAAAGTTCCCTGACGGCGGTCTGCATGATAATACTCATGACGAGGAAAACCATAGTCAATTAATAACACGGTCCCTTGGTTCAAGCTGCGGTAAATATTTAAGATCCAATCATCAATAAACAGATTCACCTCAGAAAGATAAGGCAACGTTTCTATAGTCAATCGTTGCTGGATGTAATCCTGTAGCGGTGAATTGTCGCAGGGTTTAAAGACTTCTTTTAATTGCTGCTGCTCGTCTAGGATAACATAACTTTCGAAAATGCCGTCTTCGTTTAGCATAAAACGATGCACAGGCATGGCATCCAATACTTCATTCGCCAACACAACCCCATTAAAAGGAGTCTCCGGCCATTGCTCTAACCAAATAACTTTATGAGCCAAATGAGGAATTTTTTGCTGAATCAACTCTGTCTGGCGATGGCGTAAATTGGCACTCACTTCCAAAATATAATAATGTTCAGGCAAGCAATTAAGCGTCTCCAAATGAGCCAATAAAGCCACGCAAAGCGCCCCACTTCCAGCACCAAACTCAAGAATCTTTGGTGATTCAAGCACCTGCATAATTTGCTGGCATTGATTCGCCAGAGTTTGTCCAAAAAGTGGGCTTAACTCAGGAGCCGTAATAAAGTCACCATGCTTACCTAATTTTTGCAAACCGGAACTGTAATAACCTTCTCCCGGGGCATATAAGGCCAATTGCATGAACTCCACAAAAGGAAGCGCCTGTCCGTCACCAAGCCGTGCTTGTAATGTTTGTTGTATACTCATAACTTATTAATAATGTCGTTAAATACTGCCACTAATCCTTGGCATTTTTTCTAGAGAGGGGAACATACATTGTATCCAATAAACAAACAAGCAGCAAAAGTAGCGTTGGTCACTGGAGGCGCTCGGCGTATTGGTGCCGCCATTGTGAAAAAACTGCATAGCGCTGGATATAAAATTGCAATTCATTGCCGTTATACCTTCACCGAAGCCCAAGAGCTCGCGCAGCAATTAAATGAGCAACGCCCAGATAGTGCCCTTGTTTTGCAAAAAGAATTAACTGAGGCTCATGCTGCACAGGACCTGGTGACAGCGATTAGCGCGTGGGCTGGACAATTGCATTTGTTGGTAAATAATGCCTCAGTTTTTATACGCAATGATTGCCATCAAACTGAAGAAAAAAATTGGGAGCTTCTGTTTAATGCTAATGTGAAAGCGCCCTTTTTATTAAGTCTTGCTGCCCGTCCGCTCTTAGCTAAGAACTCCGGGGCGATTATCAATATTACAGACATTCATGCGGAAAAACCGCTTTCTGGCTACTCAGTTTATTGCCAGACTAAGGCCGCTCTGGAAATGCAGACTAAAAGCTTGGCGCGGGAACTTGCTCCAGAAATTCGCGTCAATGCGGTTGCTCCAGGTTCGATTGCCTGGCCCGAAAATGAAAATAGTTTAAGTCAGGAAATACAACAAAAAATCCTTGCGGAAACGCCTTTAAAACGACATGGAAATCCGGAATTTATTGCACAAGCAGTGCTGGCTTTGGCGGAAAATCCCTTTATTACAGGACAAATTATACAGGTTGATGGCGGCCGTAGTTTGACCTAGAAACATGTTGCAATGCTGTCTAGGTTGAGCCCCATGCCCCAATATTGAATGCTAGTGTGACTCGATGCCATGGTGGGGCATGGGCCCAGCCTATAATAAATAGGCCTCAATACTAGCTAAAGAATCCAACTGATAAAACCCATTCAACCAAGCGGCATCCAAATTCCTCCCCAAATAATACCGCACCAATGACTTACTTTGTAAAACAGCCTTAAACTCATCTTCCAATGCCGCCAAATCATGTAAATGGGTCATAAATAAATTAACCTTTTCCGTCCCACTTATATTAAGCAAACGCTGCTCCAATAATTCTTGAAATAGCCAAGGACGCCCACTACCAGCACGAGCAATCATAAATGCATCACAAGCACTAAACTCTACTGCCCGTTGCAAGCTAGCGATAGAATCTATATCACCATTAGCAATTACCGGTATCGTCAGCGCCTGTTTAATGCGTGCAATTTGCTGAAAATTAACAGCCATATCATAATCATCAACCCAACGTCGGCCATGCACGATTAACGCATCCGCCCCTGCCGCTTCAATTTTTTGCGCCAAGACCATATCATCCTGGGTATCTTGAATACGAATTTTAACCGTGAGTGGAATCGTAATGGCTGCACGTACAGTTTTCACGATTTCTTCTAAAAGCTTTGGCGTTTCTAATAAAGCACTACCAGCGCCCTTTTTGCGAATTTTCGGTTTGGGGCAGCCGCAGTTAATATCAATTAGATCCGCACCATAAGCCTCTAATCGTTGCGCCGCCTGGGCTAAAACCATAGGTTCCGTTCCAGAAATTTGATATGCCAAGCGCTTTTCGTGAGGCGAGCGATAGATATAACGTGAATTTAAGGCATGGCGATGCACTACATCCATCGCGGAACTCATTTCCGTGACACAGTATGCTGGAGCAGTATATCGATTAAATAAGGTTCTAAAGGGTGCACAACTGTACCCCGCCAATGGCCCCTGAATTAAACGGTGTGGTAGAGTAAGAGAACCTATTTGTAGAGGACTATTAATAAAAGCGTGCATCAAATGAATTCAAAGCTATAATGACAATAATTTTAACATTATTCTGCAAAAAATCGAACTAACCAGGAACATGCATTAACTATGGACAAACATTATTTATCCCCATTGGAATTACTTAATATTGCAACCCAACATGCTTATGCAGCGGATAACCTGTTACAACAGCTAGACTATGAAGCTATTAGCTCACGTAGAGCCTTATTCGTCTTAACGCCCATTACTTCATTAATGTATCATGCTTTTCAATTAACCTTAAAAGCATATTGCTTGCACGAACAGCGTCCCATTAAAGAATATAAAAATCTAATGGAGTTGGTCGAGTTAAACAACCATTTAGGCTTTTCCCGTCAGGAAATTGATCTGCTAAAAACGCTATCCCGGCAACAAGCCTTTCACAAAGGTTCAGAATATGACCTCTGGGAAAATCAACAACAATTGCATGTCTTTTGTGAAGAAATTATTTCTTTGTACCAACGCCTACAACTGATGATGCCATTGGAGTTGCATCCGGATTATCAATAAGATTTAACTCCATCATGACTTCCCGGCTGTAAGCCGTCGGGCTGCGTCTAAATGTAGGTCGGCGCTGAGCATCGTGAAGCCTAACATGAATGTGAAATTGAAGCTCCGTTGCTGGGCTTCGTTTCACTCAGCACCAACCTACTATTCCCGTGAACGTCTGCGAATTACTAAAAAAAACAATTACTAAAAAGAAGAAACAACATACAGTTAACCAAAATAAAAGCAGCCCAACTTAATGTGCCCTTACGCCTATAATCTAACATCACATGTCAAAATTTGACTGGGTTCTTTAAACCTTGAAAGCAAATTAAGAAAGCGATTAACCCCGGGCTGAAAAAAACTAATAAAACAATTGGATGAATCAGTCCAACCGAAGTTTAAAAATAATTAACTTAAATAACAGTATATTAAGTCTTGGCTTCATTTTAATTTCACGTTAGGATAAGTTTTTTTAAACCTCGGTAGGTATCGCTATGGAGCAATTAAAAGACCACACCGCTGTCGATTCGGTACAAGAACAAATAGCACAATTACGTCAGCATCTTAATGCGCAGATTTTGGGGCAAGAAGGCTTAATTTCTCGTTTGTTGATTGCCTTGCTTGCAGATGGTCATTTATTAGTAGAAGGTGCCCCCGGCCTAGCAAAAACTCGCGCGGTTAAAGAACTGTCCGATGGGGTTGAAGGTGATTTTCACCGCATTCAGTTTACTCCTGATTTATTACCGGGCGATTTAACTGGCACTGATGTCTATCATCCGCAAAATGGCTCCTTTGTATTTCAACAAGGTCCAATATTTCATCACCTCTTGCTGGCTGATGAAATCAACCGCGCCCCCGCTAAAGTACAATCAGCCTTATTGGAAGCAATGGCTGAACGCCAAGTTACGATTGGTGGTAAAACCTATCCTTTACCGGAGTTATTTCTGGTAATGGCAACACAAAACCCTATTGAGCAAGAAGGGACCTATCCCTTGCCAGAGGCCCAACTAGACCGTTTCCTAATGTATGTCAAAATTGGTTATCCAGATGCTAAAGTAGAACAAGATATTTTGGCCCTATCTCGTCGAGAAGCCTTAGGTGCTGCAATGGCAACGCCCAGACCAGAATTCGCAAAATTACCACAAGCCACCTTATTTGAGGCTCGTAAACAAGTGTTGAAGGTATATACCAGTACGGCTTTAGAAAATTATCTAGTACAGCTAGTAGTAGCAACCCGCAACCCCGGAATATACAATGAAGAATTAGGCCGATGGTTACGCTTTGGCGCAAGTCCACGTGCCACCATTGCTTTGGACCGCTGTTCTAAAGCACATGCATGGCTTGCTGGGCGTGATTACGTCACCCCAGATGATATTCATGTGATTGCCCATGATGTGTTGCGACATCGCATTTTATTAAGTTTTGAAGCGGAAGCTGAGGGAATCAGTAGTGACGACTTTATTGATTCTCTATTACGGTTAGTCGCTGTTCCGTAACATGAGGTTTTTATGGCTGATGGAGTTATTGCAGAATTAAATGAATTGATCGACTTGCGCCGCTATGCGCAATCAATTCGCTATCAACCCGAAGGGCGAGCGATTCGTGCTGGAAATCATCTGTCCAAATTACGTGGCCGCGGCATGGACTTTGCCGAGGTACGCAATTATCAGGCTGGGGATGAAATTCGCCACATGGAATGGCGGGTTACCGCGCGTACCGGCAGGCCCCATGTTAAAATTTATCAAGAGGAACGCGAACGACCAGTAGTGATTCTTGCTGATTTTAATCCCTCAATGATTTTCGGTACACGGGTTGCCTTCAAATCGGTAGTTGCCGCTCGCTTAGCCGCCATGCTGGTCTGGACGGTGATTAAACAAGGCGATCGCGTAGGTGGCGTATTTTTTTCAGCCACTGAACACAGTGAATTTATTCCTCGCGGACGTGACTCAGGGGCTCTTCCTATGCTTGCAGCCCTAAGCCAGTACACCGAACAGACCGATGTACAACGCGAAGCCCCCCCCACCCTATTGAGTGACGCTCTATTACGTTTACGTCGTGTCGTCCGACCAGGCAGTATCCTGGTATTGATCAGTGACTTTTATACTATGGATGTGGAATGTGAAAAGCATTTGAATCGCCTACACAGCCATAATGATATTATTGCTTATCATATTTGTGACCGCGTGGAATTAGCCCCTCCTAAACCACAACAATATGCCATCACCAATGGACAGCAAGAATTACTGCTTGATACGCGGGTACGCTCCGTAAACCAGGCCTATCAGCAGTATTGCCAACAAAGGATAAGCCAACTGCAGGAACAATTTAAACGCTTGCACATTCAATACGTTCAAACCACTGCGGATCTTGATTTAACGCAACTGGTACGTCGTACTTTTTCCAGGAGGTCTCGTGGCTAATCAGACTGCTCCTTTAGCCCAGCTGAAAGACATTCATTTACCGGATGCAATCGGCTGGTGGCCGCTTGCACCGGGCTGGTATGCCATCATTACGCTGAGCATTCTACTCATTTTAATATTAGCTACATATGCTTACCGACAGCACCGTTATGCTTTAGCAAAAAAACAAGCCTTGCTTTTATTAGCACGTTATCAAGACGACTATGAAAAAGAACATAATACGGCAACAAGTAGTGCACAAATTTCTGAGTTATTACGTCGGGTAGCCTTGGTCTATTATCCCCGCACCGAGGTTGCCAGCTTGCATGGCGATGCCTGGGTGCAATTTTTAAATCAAACCAGCAAAAACGTAGACTTTAATGGCGTACGCGCACTCCTGTTGGATGCACCCTTTAAAGCAAGCGATAACAACATTGATCTAAACCCATTGTTCACCCATGCCAAACTTTGGATTAAACAAAGGGGAGTACCATGTTCACATTAGTCAATCCCTGGGTTTTATTACTATTCCCCTTGCCCTTATTATTCTGGCTTATCATGCCTAAAGCCAAGCTGCACCTGCCCACAGCCTTAAACGTACCGTTTTTTAAGGCAATGGCGGGAATTGCAGCCCAAGATCATCGTTCGCTCAGTGCACAATCCTCTTTATTACTTCCAGCATTAATTTGGTTATTGCTCGTTTTTGCTTTAGCGGGCCCACGTTGGATTGGTGAGCCCAAACCTATAGAGCGTGAAGGGTATAATATTATGATGGCCTTAGATTTATCAGGTAGTATGGAAATACCCGATATGATGTTGAATGGACGCCCAGCCAGTCGCCTTAGTGTGGTTAAAAATGCAGCAGAACAATTTGTGCAGGCACGAGCTGGCGACAAAATAGGCCTAATCTTATTTGGTAGTAACGCCTATCTGCAAACACCGTTAACCTACGATCGGCAAACCGTTTTGCTACGTCTCATCGATGCAACCGTTGGTTTAGCAGGAAAAACGACTTCCATTGGCGATGCCATCGGTTTAGCCGTCAAACGCTTGAAGCGGGTGCCACAACAAGGAAGAATTCTTATTCTTTTAACCGATGGTGCGAATAATTCTGGAGTTCTTGAGCCGCTTAAAGCAGCCGAATTGGCAAAAGACGAAGGAATAAAAATATATACTATTGGTTTAGGCGCCGCAGCAGATCCCAGAGCGCTAACCAATGCCTTCCTCATGCAAAATGCCTCCGCAGATCTTGATGAGGATACCTTAAAAGCTATAGCAACACTGACGGGTGGGCGCTATTTTCGCGCCACTGATATGGAAACACTAAACACCATTTATGAAACCATTAATCAATTAGAAAAAGTAAATCAAGAGCAAGCAACCATCCGTCCACAAAAAGACTATTATCCATGGTTTGTTGGCTTAGCCCTCTTGCTCTGTCTCTTTTGGCTGGCAAGTAAAACCGATTTGCGAGTCAAAGCACCTGCAACTGCAGCAAATCCGGAGGCCCTTAAATCATGATAACTGAGTTTCATTTCTTAAGACCATGGTGGCTACTCATGATTCTCCCATTGCTCGGGCTCGCCCTTGCTAGCTGGCGGCGCCACCCTAAACTGCATGCATGGGCAGAAATTTGTGATCCTCATTTGCTCAACCATTTACTACAAAAAAAAGGGCAAGGACAGCGAATGGGAGCAATTTTTTGCTTATTGTTCAGCATCCTCTTTATGATTGTGAGTATTGCTGGACCCGCATGGCATAAGTTACCCGTGGCAACCTATAAGCCTATACAACCACGCGTGTTAGTATTAGACATGTCAGAACATATGATGGAGTCTGATCTAAGCCCTAATCGTCTGAGCCGCGCCAAATTTAAATTACGTGATGTATTTGCTCGTAAAGACATTGGCCAATTTGGTTTAGTTGCGTTTACTAGTGAACCCTTTGTCGTTTCTCCACTTACGGATGATGGTCAAACCATCAGCGCATTATTATCCTCATTAACTCCCAACATTATGCCAGTGACAGGCCATAATTTGGAACGTGCTGTAGCCGAGGCCGCATTGTTAATCAAACAAGCTGGTTATAATCATGGACAAATTCTGGTATTAACAGCAGACTCCCCCTCGACGGAAGCAATTGCGGAAGTAAAAAAATTAGCAACCGTAGGAATCTTCACATCGATTATGCCCATTAAGGCCGACCCCAATTTAAACCCGTTATTTCAACTTTTTGCTGATGCAGGTGATGGCCAATTATTAAAGTACACCTCAGATGCAAGTAATTTGGATCGGTGGATCGATGGGAGCGCGCAAAAGCAATTTGCCTTGAGTAAAGATGATGATATTCCATTATGGCGTGATGAAGGACGTTGGTTTTTAATCCCCGCTTTATTATTACTGCTCCCGATATTTCAACGTGGCTGGTTGCAAAGGATCGTCGTATGATGCGTTATTTAACCCTTTTATTCACTTCATTCCTGTCATTATCTGCCCAAGCCTGGCAATGGCAAGACCTGTGGTCTACTCCTGATCAGCAAGGGCAGGAATTAATGAATAAGCAACAATATAAAGAGGCTGGCACTACCTTTAATCGCGACGACTGGGCCGCCGCTGCCGCTTATCGTGCTGGAGATTACCAAAGGGCCAGCGAGCTCTATCAAAAACAACACGATGAACAAGGTTATTATAACGCCGGCAATGCCTTGGCTCACTTAGGTAAATATAAAGAAGCGATCGCCGCTTACGATAAGGCCTTAGCCATAAATCCTAAAAATCAGGATGCCATTGATAATCGAAAGTTGCTTGAAAAGCTTTTACAACAAAAAGAGCAAAAGCAAGACCAGCAAAAGCAAGACCAGCAAAAGCAGGACCAGCAAAAGCAAGACCAGCAAAAGCAGGACCAGCAAAAGCAGGACCAGCAAAAGCAGGACCAGCAAAAGCAGGACCAGCAAAAGCAGGACCAGCAAAAGCAGGACCAGCAAAAGCAGGACCAGCAAAAGCAGGACCAGCAAAAGCAGGACCAGCAAAAGCAGGACCAGCAAAAGCAGGACCAGCAAAAGCAGGACCAGCAAAAGCAGGACCAGCAAAAGCAGGACCAGCAAAAGCAGGACCAGCAAAAGCAGGACCAGCAAAAGCAGGACCAGCAAAAGCAGGACCAGCAAAAGCAGGACCAGCAAAAGCAGGACCAGCAAAAGCAGGATCAGGAAATGCAAGCGAAGAAAGACAGTAAGGCAGAGCAAGAAAAACAACAGGTACAAGAACAATGGTTGCGCTTAATTCCTGATGATCCAGGCGGCTTACTGCGAGAAAAGTTTTTACGTGACCACTTAAGAAGAGAACGTGGATGGTATCAATGAAAAAATTAATAATAATTAGCTTTTTTTATTTAATTAGCACCTTGGCCCATGCCGAAGTACAAATTCAAGTTGATCCCGCCGAGATCAGTCAAGGCGAGCCCTTCCGCTTATTATTAACGCAGCCTAGCCTGCAATCCGCCAATGGCATTCCTGATTTAACACCGCTTCGCAAAGATTTTACGATTTTAGGCACTGAACGCAGTGTGAATTACTCAGTGATAAATGGACAAACTCAGGCTTCTAGCACCTGGGTTATCACTCTAAAGGCGCGAAAAGTAGGTCCAGTAACTATCCCAGCGATAAGAATGGGAAATGATCACAGTAGTCCGTTAACCATTAATGTTTCGGCTCTGGACACCTCCATACAAAACACCAACAATGATCAGCAACTGCAAGATATCTTTTTAACTACCGAAGTTAATGAAAAAAAGCCTTATCTCAACCAACAAATCACTTACAAAGTACGCCTATATAATTCCAAACAGCTCTTGGATGCAAGTTATCAAGGACCTAAGGTCGAGAATGCTTTGCTAATTCCCTTAGGTAATGACAAACGCTACCAAACCCAAAAGAATAATGTGACCTACCTGGTTGAGGAACAAAGTTATGCTATTTTTCCACAAAAAAGCGGCCCATTAACAATTACCTCACCCGTGTTTACCGCGCTGGTTTATGGTTTTGATCCGCAGCGCATTAAAGCACGCTCCAAAGACATAACCCTGAATGTACAGCCCATTCCCACGCAATTTAGTGGGCAAACCTGGATTCCTGCAAAACAAATTAAATTAAGTGACACCTATGAAAACCCGGGGCAAACCATAGAGCAAGGTAGCACTTTAGTACGTACTATTACTCTAGAGGGGATTGGTATTCCTGCGCAATTACTACCTAGCTTGCATTTTGCAGACTCGGATGCCTTTAATGTCTATCCAGAGAAAGGCAAAGAAAGAAATCAGGTGGATCAAGGCGAGATCGTTAGTCGCTCAGAACTTAAGGTCACTTATTTATTCAATAAGAGTGGAAAAGTAGTCATCCCTGAATTAAAACTTCCTTGGTTTAATACTGTAACAGGTAAAGAGGAAATTGCGGTTTTAGACCCACGCACTATTGATGTTAATCCCTCGAACGTGGCAACCACCAATGCATCAAAGCCCATACAAGATACGGCACTTGCATCACCAGCCAACCCTGCCACTACAGAAACCATCGCCGCCTCCACGGCAACCAACAATTGGGCCTGGATTATTGCCGCTCTATTCGCGCTGGCCTGGCTTCTTACCCTAGGCTTATGGGCTTGGCAAAAACGCAGCCACGTTCCTGGAAAAGGGGCCTATAAGCGTGCCTTGCAAGCACTTCATGATGCCTGCCATCAAAATAACCCCCAATTCTGTCGAGATGCTCTATTGAAATGGGCTAATTTACATTGGCCAGACGCTCCAATATTAAATTTAGTGGATTTAATGCGCCTCTCAACAGATATGCAGTTTAAAAAACAGGTACAGATTTTATCGCAAGCCTTATATCAAGAAAGTGAAAAGGCTACATGGCATGGGGATGAATTATGGCGTAGTGTCCATAATCTAAAGCAGGCATATACCGCACCTAAAAATAAAGCATCGAGTTTGCCACCGATGAATCCCGCTTAAAAGCTTGGCTTATATTTATAAACTGTTTGTTGGGCTCCTGACCCAACAAACGCATCTAGCCGCGGCTAGCGAAGGAACGCCAAGATAATTTGCACAAGAAAGAAAATTATAATAATTACAGGAATCAAAAAGGTGCTGCCTCTATTAATTGGCTTTTCGCCTGCATTAACATTCACACTAAAGTCTCCGAAGGTTTTAGTGTCATAAAAGGTATCTTTATCAACCACAATAGCCTGTGGTGGTAATTGTTCTGATTCGGTTTTAATGCGTGTTGTTTTCTTCACCGCGGTACCAATGGCTAAAAACTCAATTAAACCATTACCTAACTGATAAACATAGGTTTTAACACCGACCACATCATCCGCCCCGATAGCCCGTGCTTCCTCGTTAATAAGCGCTAACGCATTTTCACGTGCGGCATAAATCATTCGGGTTAATTCATTAATTTCCCCTCTAAAAATTGATTTCAATGCCGAAGTAATACCACCAACTACACCCAAAGAATAAACGGAAGTTCCTAATAAAAGCTTCAAGGGGGAATAGCCCATACGCGCCATATTCCACATCTCAATGTTGGTCATATCACTGGTTACTACATTATTGCTAGCATCGGTGGGTAACTGAGGATTGTAAGAAGCGGTGCCAAGCATTAGCATTTCATTAACACCACCAAAGGGTAATACTGTAGTCTTGATTCCCAGTACAGCATTAGCCTGGCATTGTTTTGCATGAGCAATAATACGACTTAAAGCTAAGTGTCTGGTTTTATTAAAAATATCTGAATATTCCTTAATTTCGCCTCGACCTAAAGTTTTCAACCCACCTAACAGTCCGCGGCCAACCCCCATGGAATAAGCCACATTGCCAAAAGCAAAACAAATAGGGCGATATCCGGCATCAAGTTGTGCGAATAACTCTTGCCCATCTGCAGAAGTAGTAAATTTGGTTTTATCTGCGTCATTGCGTGCATGGATCACCGAACCTATAGATAAAAACTCCACATTAGCGCCATGAAAAATAAGCTGGCTAGTAACTCCAGTGATTCCAGTTGCCTGATTAGCCTCCGCTTCTTGAACCATGCGTTGATAAGCAGTTTCTCGCCCCTCTTCAATCAAGGAAGTAATTTGTTGCAACTCACCACCTAACATAGCTTTAAAGCCAGAACCAATACTCCCGACAAAACCGAGTGAGTGGACACTGTTTCCAACGACGATTGAGCCAGGAGAATAGTTTTTAAGATCAAGACAAAATATTTCATTGCCTGACAATCCGGTAGTAATTGCCATGATACCAATCCCTGAATATTATTATTTCTTTTAAGTGTAGCCCGTATTAGACGAAGTCGTAATACGGGGAATGAGGGCACGCCACCTCATATTACGACTTCGTCTAATACAGACTACGTTTTATTGTAAAAAAAGTGTATAATTGCTAATTTTGTTACACAATTAATGACCAGATTATGAATCTTGAAAAATTATATGATGTTATTGTCGTAGGTGGTGGCCATGCAGGCACAGAGGCAGCTTTAGCGGCAGCACGAATGGGAGCCCAAACCTTATTACTAACCCATAATATGGATTTATTGGGACAAATGTCCTGTAACCCCGCAATCGGGGGTATTGGTAAAGGACATTTGGTGAAAGAAATTGATGCCCTCGATGGCGCCATGGCGAAAGCAGCAGACCGTGCGGGTATCCAATTCCGCACGCTAAATGCGTCTAAAGGCCCGGCTGTCCGCGCAACCCGTGCACAGGCAGACCGTGTTTTATATCGCCAGGCCATTCGCGAGCAATTGCAATTACAACCAAATCTAACTCTATTTCAACAAGCCGTTGATGATTTAGTCATTGAGGGTGGACGAGTCACTGGAGTGGTAACGCAATTAGGTTACACCTTACGTGCACGTGCCGTCGTACTTACAGTTGGTACCTTCCTGGGTGGAAAAATCCACGTAGGGATGAGCCAAGCTGCGGGTGGCCGCGCCGGAGATCCTCCTTCGATTGCGCTGGCACACAGCTTACGCGATCTGGATTTGCCTGTAGGTCGTTTAAAAACAGGAACCCCGCCCCGCATTGACCGACGCTCACTTGATTACAGTCAAATGACTGAGCAACCCGGTGATACCCCACTACCCGTATTTTCTTACATAGGTAGCGTTAGCGATCATCCACAGCAGGTTTCTTGCCATATTACGCATACCACCGAAGCCACGCATGAAATTATTCGCAACAATTTGCATCAATCGCCAATGTATGCCGGTGTCATTGAAGGTGTTGGCCCACGTTATTGCCCGTCAATTGAAGATAAAATTGTGCGCTTTGCAGATAAATTATCGCATCAGATTTTCGTTGAACCTGAAGGCTTAACCACTGAAGAGATATACCCTAATGGCATTTCTACCAGCCTTCCTTTTGATGTGCAGGTACAATTTGTACGTACCATCAAAGGTTTCGAAAATGCGCATATTACTCGCCCTGGCTATGCAATCGAATACGATTATTTTGACCCACGTGGCTTAACCTCATTTTTGCAAACCAAACCCATTGCCAATTTGTTCTTTGCCGGGCAAATTAATGGCACTACAGGCTATGAAGAAGCGGCAGCACAAGGCATCATCGCCGGTATGAATGCAGCCCTGCTCGTACAAGAAAAAGAGTTATGGTGCCCTCGCCGTGATGAAGCCTATATCGGGGTGTTAATTGATGATTTAATTACCTGTGGCACACAAGAGCCCTATCGCATGTTTACTTCGCGCGCAGAATATCGCTTACTCCTGCGTGAAGATAATGCGGATTTACGTTTAACAGCTAAAGGCCGAGAATTAGGTATGGTGGGTGATACGCGCTGGCAACATTTTTCCGCCAAACGCGAAGCCATCGAATCAACTCAAGCCCTGTTACATAATTCTTGGGTGCGTGTGGCTCATAACGACCTATTTAAAGATGTGCTACAAAATCCGATGCAACATGATAATCGCGCATCTGAATTTATTAAACGCCCAGAAATTACTTATCAGCATTTATTAATGCTCAAAGAACTAGGTCTACCCGAATTACCAACTGAAGTCAGTGAGCAAATAGAGATCCAAAATAAATACGCCGGCTACATTGAAAGACAGCAGCAAGATATTGAAAAAATGCGCAAGCATGAAAATACCGCTTTGCCTGAAGCACTTGATTACACTGAAGTAGTAGGATTATCGACCGAAGTTATTCAAAAATTATCGAAAATAAAACCAACTTCATTAGCGCAGGCTGGACGTATTTCTGGAGTAACTCCTGCAGCCTTGTCCTTACTGCTCGTTCACTTAAAGAAACAACGGATTGAGGCATGAGCGAAGAATTAGCAATTAAACACCTACTTGAACAAGGGCTGAAGCAATTCAGCCTCGAAGCAATTAGCACTCCATTATTGGATTATTTATTCTTACTTAAAAAGTGGAATTTAGCGTATAATTTAACCGCAGTTCGCGATCTGGAATCCATGGTCAACAAACATCTCTTAGATAGTCTGGCTATTGTGCCCTGGGTACAAGGTGAGCACATCATCGATGTAGGCACAGGTCCTGGCTTGCCTGGTATTCCACTAGCCATTGCGCACCCAGAGAAAAGTTTTGTTTTACTCGATTCCAATGGGAAAAAAACTCGCTTTCTTAACGAAGTAAAACGGCAGCTTGATTTAAAAAATCTGGAAATTGTACAAATTAGAGTCGAAAACTACCACCCGGCTCAAGGTTTTGATACAGTTATAAGCCGAGCGTTTAGCAGCCTTGCGCAAATGATTCACTGGACAAAGCATCTCGTGGCCAAAGATGGAATATGGTTGGCGATGAAAGGACGTTATCCAGATGCCGAACTGCAAGAAATAGAGCAAAACTGCAAAGTAGAACACTATACTGTTGAAGGTGTCGAGGGTGAACGCTGCTGCGTGCTTATCGAAAACACAAAATCAAGGAACTAATATCATGGCGAAAGTCATAGCCATTGCCAATCAAAAAGGTGGTGTAGGCAAAACTACTACTGCCATTAATTTATCCGCCTCCCTGGCTGCGAATCGTCAACAGGTTTTATTGATCGATTTAGATCCGCAAGGAAATGCTACCATGGGCAGTGGTGTTGATAAAAACCAATTGGTTCATACCACCAATGATGTCTTGCTGCATGATTGTCTGGCAGAACAAGCCTGCCTTACAACTGCCTGTGGCTATGATTTAATCCCTGGTAATGATGATTTAACTGTTGCAGAGGTCAGCCTCATGGAGCGTAATCATCGCGAGACTTTTCTGTATAAAGCCTTACAACCATTACAAAGCAGTTATGATTTTATACTCATTGACTGCCCTCCTGCACTGAATACATTAACCATTAATGCCTTCGTTGCAGCAGATTCCGTACTCATCCCCATGCAATGCGAATACTATGCCTTAGAGGGTTTAGCAGCACTTTTATCAACTATTGAACAAGTGAAAGCCTCGGTAAACCCCCGCTTGCATCTCGAGGGCGTGTTACGAACTATGTATGATGCGCGTAATCGCCTGTGTTCCGACGTATCCAAACAATTAATAGAACATTTTCCCACCAAGGTCTATCGAACTGTAGTGCCACGCAATGTGCGACTGGCAGAAGCGCCCAGTCACGGCATGCCTGCGTTACACTACGACAAGACATCTCCAGGAGCGGCGGCCTACATGGTACTGGCTTCTGAGTTGATTAATAAACAGACCGTAATGGGGTAATTGAGGTATTTATGACAGTGAAACGTAGTGGTTTAGGGCGTAATCTATCTGCCTTACTAAGCCAGTCCAGCGGTAATCTTTTAAATGATAAGCCACAAACTGATGGCCTTAAACTGGCAGTAAATTGCTTGCAACCAGGAAAATACCAACCGCGCGGTGAAATGGAAGAAGCCGCTTTAACTGAATTGGCTGAATCCATTAAAAAGCAAGGCCTGTTACAACCACTGGTTGTACGTGAGCTCAGCGATGGCCGCTATGAAATTATTGCCGGCGAGCGTCGCTGGCGCGCAAGCCAACTTGCGGGCCTGACTGAGGTTCCTGTCGTTTTAAAGCAAGTTGATGATGAAACTGCTATGGCTATTGCCTTAGTTGAAAACTTACAGCGTGAAGATTTAAATGCAATGGATCAAGCTCGTGCAATGCATCGCCTTACTGATGAGTTTTCCCTTACTCATCAACAAGTTGCCGATCTTCTGTGTAAATCACGTACTGCAGTGAGCAATTATTTACGCCTGCTCGCTTTATCAACGGCAGTAAAAAAATTGCTGGAACATGGTGACATCGATATGGGGCATGCACGTGCATTGCTCATGCTTGAAGAAGAACAACAAAATCAGGTTGCACAACTGATTGTGGCGAAAAATCTATCAGTGCGTGAAACTGAAAAATTAGTAGAACGTGTTAAAGCGGGCAAACCGACAACGGAGAGCACGCCCAATAATGAACCAATGGCGCCCCATTATCAAGAGCAGGTCAATCATTTAGCGCGCCACTTACAAACCACAATTAAGTTAAAACCAGGTAAATCAGGAAAAGGCTCTTTGGTTATTCATTACGATGGCGCTCATGATTTGCAAAAAATTATGGAACAATTATTAGGTTAATCTAGGCATCTAGCCACATCAACGCTCTATGTTGGGCCTATGGCTCGACATAGAAGTCATTGCAATATTTGCAATAAAAAAATCTATGCTTACCCTTTATTTGAACTAGACTATAAATATAAGCTGTGAGCATTTTGTTTCGCACGAAATCATGGAGATTGATGTGTTGATTCAGCCCGTAGAGCCTATTTTTGTTGTCGTAAAATTTGATCAAGAAGATCATCTGTGTCAAATGCTTAGCCTTTCTGATAGCGAGCTAGAGTTAAAGTGCAGCCATTATTTTGAGAAGGAAACGTATGTATCATTTCATGGTAAATATTTTCGTGGGCATGCAAATATTCAACAAGTGACCTTTTCTAAACATCATTTCATCTATCAAATGAACATTGAAGAAATTCAATTCCAGCCTGGTTTATTAATTAATACGCGCTTGTAACGTAAATCCTCCATCTTGCATTCATTAATTATACAAAACAGGGTAAAGTTACGCTTTATCGTTTTTAAATGCATAGGAAAAATAATCAATGAGTGCAGCAGAAACAAGGCAATCAAATAAAAGCTGGTTTAAAAGCTTGCTGCCACTTACGCTCGGTGGCTTTAGTATTGGTATGACTGAGTATTTAATGATGGGGGTTTTGCCTGATGTCGCCAATTCACTGTCTCTATCCATCCCAACAGCAGGTTATCTTATCGCAATTTATGCCTTTGGCGTCGTCATTGGAGCTCCATTGATGATCGCACTTGCCCAAAATTATGCACCCAAAAAGATTTTAGTACTATTGATGCTTTTATTTGTTGTGTTTAATGCTCTATTTTCGATGGCACCAACTTTTTCCTTGCTTTTAGTCGCGCGATTTATGGCCGGCTTACCTCATGGCGCTTTTTTTGGAGTCGGTGCTGTCGTCGCAACCCAATTAGCAAAGCCAGGGAAAGGGGCTAGTGCCGTTGCAATTATGTTTACCGGCCTGACAGTAGCCAATATTATTGGAGTACCCCTAGGCACCTTTATTGGCCATCATTGCAGTTGGCGCGTTGCCTATTTTATTGTGGCTTCGTTTGGAGTAGTGACCCTATTTTCGATTATCAAGTGGCTTCCGAATTTAGTTTTAGAAAAAACCGTTGATTTTCGCCAAAGCTTATCGATCTTTAAAGACTTGGAAATATGGCTCATTATTGGTATTTCCGCTATTGGTACTGGGGGCTTATTCGCTTGGATTAGTTACATTGCGCCGCTAATGACTGATGTGACGTTATTTTCGGGTGATATGGTTACCTTCATCATGATGCTCGCCGGGAGCGGCATGGCTGTTGGTAATATTTTAGGTGGACGTCTTGCCGACAAATTATCGCCCTTGCAGGTTACAGGAATCATGCTCTTGCTCATGATACTCTGCCTATTTACTGTTGCGACAGTTGCTGAGTACAAAATTGCCGCTTTAATTATGACCTTTGTTACTGGTGCTATTGCATTTGCAGTAGTTCCAGCGATGCAGATGCTAATGATTCAGGCAGCGCAGGGTGCGGAAATATTAGCCTCGTCGATGGTACAAGCTAGTTCGAATATGGGAAATACCTTAGGTGCTTATTTAGGTGGCTTACCTATAGCTGCTGGTTTTGGCTATACGTCGCCAGAGTATGTGGGTATGGGATTGGTTTTTATTGGTTTGGTATTGTGCGGCTTGATATGGCTGACACGATTGGAGACAGCGGTTATGCCAGGGAAATCTTGATTGCCTTGAGCATATCATCTGTAAGTTGGTTACCTTTAGGATGTGTACTCCGTTAACTCTAAGAGCATAACCTATGCATGTGTGCTCATAAAACACCATTGGGCTTTATGAGCAACAAGTATCGAGATTTATAACCAATAAACGAAGATAAAGAGGAATAACCATACCACGTCAACAAAGTGCCAGTACCAAGCCACGCCTTCAAATGCAAAGTGACGTTCTGGAGTAAAATGGCCGCGTTTACAACGTACGGTAATTACGATCAGCATGATGGTACCTAAAGTAACATGCAAACCGTGGAACCCTGTTAGCATAAAGAATGTGGTTCCATAAATACCTGAAGCTAACGTTAGATTCATATCCGTATATGCTTCATGATACTCATAAGCCTGACAGATTAAGAACAGAATACCCAAGGCAATCGTTAAAGACATCCCCAGCAATAATTGCTTACGCTTGTTTAGTTTCAAAGCCCAATGCGCCCAAGTAATCGTTACACCTGAGGTTAAAAGAATCAACGTATTGATTGCTGCTAGACCCCATGCTCCCATAGCTTCATGTGCACCAGCAAATACTTGATTGTCAGGGTTGTTCAGTAAGGGCCATGCCGCTGAAAAATCCGGCCATAAAGTATAATTGGTTATGGGATGTATTTCCCCTCCGAGCAGCGGAACAATCCACATGCGCGCATAAAATAACGCACCAAAAAATGCCCCGAAGAAACATACTTCCGAAAAAATAAACCAGCACATACCCCAGCGATAGGATTTATCAACCTGAAGGTCATAAACACCTTTGTTATTTTCATAAATAACCTGGCCAAACCAACCAAACAGCATGCTGACAATGATCGCAAGCCCTAAAGTAAAGATGTATGGTCCATACCAGTCATGATGAAGCCAAGACGCTGCACCCACCAAAAAGGTGGTTAATCCGCATGATCCAACCAAAGGCCAGTGACTGGGCTTGGGGACATAATAAGTACCGTGTGCTCCCATTCTATCTACGTCTCCTGTATCAATAATTTGTTGTAACTGGTGTGCATTTCAATAGTACAACACTACTTAGTTCGTCATTGTGGGCCTGAGCTCGCAATAACAGCCGTTTTTTATTTTAAATTCCCGTGCAGACCTAACCACTATCAGTCACATCAAATAAAGTATATGACAAGGTAACTGTATTTATCTTTTCGGGTAAATCTATATCCAGATGAAATAACAAGGGCATATTCATTGCCTCATGTCCGTTCAAAGTCTGTCTAGCAAAACAAAAACATTCGGTTTTTTTCAAATATTTCGCAGCAATTCCCGGGGTTACACTCGGGATTGCCTGCACGGTCATTGGATGATCTGTTTTGTTTTCCGCATAAAAGTCCAGCCGTGCAATTTCCCCTGGATGCACTTTTATTTTCCGTGTCTTGGGATAAAAAGCCCAAGGAACGGCGCTATTATTGGTTGCAACAAACTCGACTAAAACTTCACGATCTTTAGAAATTTTAGCCGTTGCTGCATCATAAGCCACTGCTTCTGATTTAATTTTACCATTGATCCCTAAGGTCTGGCATAGGCTGTTATATATAGGCACGAGCGCAAAACCAAAAGCAAACATGCCTAATACAACACCACTTAAAATCATCAGTAACTTACGATGATTACGTTCATTACTCATACTACATCTACTCTAAAAAACTATACATTCAACTCAGGTGGGGTTGTAAATGTATGGTATGGTGGAGGTGAAGGTAAGGTCCACTCTAAGCCTTGTGCTCCTTCCCAAACTTGAGAAGTAGCTAGATCCTTCTTAGTACCTTTCTTTCTTACTGTTGAAATAATGTTGTATAAAAACAGTAATTGTGAAAATCCAAAAATAAAGGCGCCAACAGTTGCCATCATATTAAAGTTGGTGAACTGTAATGCATAATCAGGGATTCGACGTGGCATACCCGCCAAACCTAAGAAGTGCATCGGGAAAAATGCCAAGTTAACTGAAATGACAGACAACCAGAAATGCCATTTACCAATACACTCGTTGTACATATGACCTGTCCACTTCGGCAACCAATAATAAGTTGCAGCAACCAGAGAAAAAATCGCCCCAGGAACAAGTACGTAATGGAAGTGCGCTACAACGAAATAGCTATCCTGATATTGATAATCTGCAGGCACTAATGCCAACATCAAACCGGTAAATCCACCAATAGTGAACAAGAACACAAATGCTAAGGCAAACAACATCGGGGTTTCAAAAGACATAGCCCCTTTAAACATGGTACTTACCCAGTTAAACACTTTAATACCAGTCGGCACTGCAATTAACATAGTGGTATACATGAAAAATAGCTCTGCCCCCAAAGGAATCCCGGAGGTAAACATATGATGTGCCCAAACAATAAATGACAGTATTGCAATACTGACGGTTGCATAAACCATGAAGTGGTAACCAAATAATGGCTTACGGCTGAAAGTAGGAATAATTTCAGAAATAACGCCAAAAGCAGGTAATATCAATACATAAACTTCAGGATGCCCAAAGAACCAGAAAACGTGTTGGAATAATATAGGATCTCCACCACCTGCTGCGCTAAAGAAGCTGGTACCGAAGTGACGGTCAGCTAGCATCATAGTAACAGCACCTGCTAATACAGGCATAATAGCAATCAATAGAAAAGCTGTGATCAACCAAGTCCAAACGAACATTGGCATTTTCATCATAGTCATGCCAGGAGCACGTAGGTTTAATATGGTTGCAATAATATTAATCGAACCCATAATCGATGACAGACCCATCATATGAATGGAGAAAATCATAAAGTCGGTGCTGGGTGGAGCATATTTTGTGGATAAAGGTGCATACATGGTCCAACCGAAGTTTGGCCCCCCACCACTATGAAACATGGTAGAAAACAACAACGCGAAAGCAAAAGGTAAAATCCAGAAGCTCCAATTGTTCAACCGCGGCAAAGCCATATCAGGCGCGCCAATCATCATCGGTATTTGCCAGTTTGCCATTCCAGTGAAGGCAGGCATTACCACACCAAATAACATGACTAAACCATGCAAAGTAGTCATTTGGTTAAAGAAGTTGGGATCAACAAAACGGTGGCCAGGTTGGAATAGCTCAGCACGAATTACTAAAGCCATCCCACCCGCAACAAAAAAGCTGAATAAAGCTAACCACAGATAAAGAGTACCAATATCTTTATGGTTGGTTGTAAAAAGCCAGCGCTTTATAAATCCCAAAACACCCTTACCTTGCTCAGGGCCATGATCATCGTGATGATCATCGTCATGCGCTATCGTATAACTCATTTTAAACCTCCAGCGTTAACTTTATTCACCATGGTTGGTTGTTTATTCGCATTCTGCCGCTCTGCAGCCACGTCTGCAGGTTGGATAAGATCGTTCGTATTATTAGCCCAAGCATTACGCTCATAGGTTGCGATCGCTGCAACTTCCTCATCACTTAATTGATCTTTATAAGCCTGCATTGCAGAACCAGGTATACCATTTAAGATAATATTAATGTGACGTGAAATAGGATTACCTACAGCAACTGAACTGCCTTTAAGTGCAGGATACATTGGCGGTAAGCCCTTTCCATCTTCACGGTGGCAAGCAGCACATAATTGATCGTACTTCTCCTTTCCTAAACTCATAAGCTCATTACGTTGCATTGTTTTTTGAGCGGCTGGTTGCGTTTCTTCACTAATGTACTTGTCTTGTTTTACAGTTTGTGCAGCAACCCACTTATCAAACTCAGCCTGACTTACAGCTTCAACAACAATAGGCATAAAACCATGGTTGATCCCACAAAGCTCAGCACATTGACCGCGATACACGCCTGGTTTTTCAATAGTTGCCCATGCTTCATACATAAATCCAGGGATCGCATCACGTTTAATACCTAAATCAGGGACCCACCAAGAATGGATTACATCATTTGAAGTAACTAAGAAACGGATTTTTTTATGTACAGGCACAACTAAGGGTTTATCTACTTCTAAAAGATACCATTCATTTTTAGATTCTTTGTTCTGAATTTGAGATAACGGGGTCGATAAGGTACTGAAGTAACTAATACCTTGATCTAAATATTCATATTGCCAGCGCCATTGGTAACCCACAATTTTCACGGTGAGTTCTGATTGTCTGGTGTCATCCATACGGATTAAAACTCGAGTAGCAGGTATAGCTAATCCTACGAGAATTAGAAAAGGAATAATTGACCAAATAAGCTCTAGCCGTGGGTTATCATGGAAGGAGGCAGCTTTATAACCCTTGGATTTTCGGTGATGAATTAACGAATAGATCATCACACCAAAAACAACAACCCCAATAATGGCACAAACAGCCATACACACCATATGCAGGTTGTAAACATCCCGACTAATAGGGGTCACACCCTGACTCATATTTAACTGCCAATTGTTTGCAGCAGTGGCAAAAACTGGCTGACCAACTATCAATGCCGCAAGCATTGCTATTAATCTACAGATAGGTAACCTGTTTAACATCCCAATTCCTCATCTTATCAAGAAGCCAAGCAAGCCTGGCGATTTAATACCTACTTCGGTAATGTACTTACTGCTATTAAGTTACGTAGCCTAGATGGAGAGAGCGTAATCCAGGCTACGGGCTACAGGCAATAAGCCCCTTTCAAGGCTTCATTTCTACCACAATGAATAATTACCTTCAGTTTTGGATTTACTGATCATGTATTTAATGGCTTCAATTACTTCACCACCAGTACATTGTTTACAACCACCATTTTTAGGATGATTTTTCCCGTTCATGGTATTTCCAATCAATACATCCATATTTTTAGCGATCAACGGCTTCCACGCTTCTTTATCACCAATTTTAGGAGCTCCGTCCTTGCCTTCGTTATGGCAAGTAGCACAGTTTTCATTGTAAATATCCGCGCCATTGGCAGGATATTTCTCAGCGCCCCCAGATTTTAGATCAATTAATTCAGCGCGTGTCAGTGATTCATTAAGAATGTAATCCACTGCAGAAATAACATCATTATCCGAACAGGTAACACAAGCACCCTTAACTGGCATAGAGTTATAACCATGAATTGCACGACGATACAAGCCAGTTAACCCACTTAACTTCAAGCGTGAATACCAGTTTACGGCATCCCCAAGCAGTGGCGCGCTCATTTCGCCATTCTGGTGACAAATCACACAGGCAGTGAAATAAACTTTCTTACCGCGTGCCAAAGTTGGGGCCGCATCAGAACCTGGTAAACCTAATGGGTCTTTGGTATCCACTGTTTTAAGATAGGTCGCAATCGCCATTAAGTCAGCATCAGTCATATACATCAGACTGTTATGATTTACTTCCGCCATGGGGCCTGCAACTGGACCAGCATTATTAATTAGCTGATTCTTTTTGAATACATCAACCACTTCTTGATGACTCGCTGACTCTAAACCGAGTTTAGTAATGTTAGGAGCCCAAAAACCATCAATAAATGTACCGGTTAAGTAATATTTATTCTTAGGAGCACCAAATGGATTCAAAGGTGTATGACACATGCTGCAATGGCCTAAACCATCCACAATATATCTACCTCGGTTCCACTCTGGGGACTGAGTCTTATCGTAGACAAACTCACGATTTTCCGGATAGAAGAACAATAAGTTCCATCCCCACAAAGCAAGACGAGAACCCGGAACATTAAAAGGAAATGGCAAGTCCTTATTCTTTTGGTTTACCGGGGGTATGCTTCTAAAATAGGCATGTAGCGCGCGTGCATCTTCCTCAGTAACTAAAGAAAAATAGTAATAAGGGAAAACAGGGAAGAAATTCTCACCCTTAGGATTATGCCCATCTTTCAATGCGCGAATAAAATCCTCTTCTGTCCATTTACCGATACCCGTTTCTTTGTCTGGAGTGATATTCGGACTATAGAACGTTCCAAAAGGAGTTTCTATAGGCAAGCCACCAGCATAGGCAGGAGTCCCTGCGTGCACATTAGTATGGCAGGAAATACAATCGCCCATTTTAGAAAGGTATTCCCCTTTCGTAATCAATTCTTGTTGCGCACCTTCAGCTGGTGCAGTAGGTGGATAAGCAGGGTAATAACCATCGATAACCGATAACTTCTGCGAAGCAGTCACAGTTTCAGCTTGTAATAATTGACCCATCATGCCTAACACTGCCGCAGTTGCAGCAACAGTTAGCTTTCTTAGTAACAAAGAGCCCACGCTCCCTCCTATTTGTTATTATTTTGCACGCTTCTCATAAGGAGATAGAATAACCGACGCATTTTATACTCTACAACGGATAAGTTGCAATGTTATAATCGCGATCTTAGTTTATTTAATTTGTTTTACTATGTTTGTTTATCTTAATGGCTTACTTTTGGGCTTATCCCTAATCATTGCGCTGGGTCCACAGAATGTTTTTTTAATTAAACAAGGTGTCCGTAAAAATCACGCGCTGCTTTCTGCGGTGATTTGTTTTATCTGTGATTTAGTTTTAATCTGTGCCAGTATTACCGGATTGCATGAACTGCTTGCGATACGCCCGATGCTGCAAGTTTGGATGATATTCTTTGGCTGCGCATTCTTACTATTTTACGCATTGAAAGCATTAAAAAATGCCTTTGTGGAATCAGAAAAAACCACCGAGCATACTTTACAGCCTCATAATAAAACACAAATCATATTCCTGGCCCTGGGCTTTAGCTTACTCAATCCCCATGCAATTATCGATTCGTTAGTCATTATTGGTGGCGGCAGCAGTGAATATCCTGATCAACAACTCTATTTCTTAATGGGAGTAATTACTTCCAGTTTCATCTGGTTTAGCTCTTTGACCTTTACTGCCCGATATTTTTCCGATGTTTTAGCACAAGATACGGTATGGAAAGGAATTGAATTAATTAGTGGTTTATTGATGATGACGATTGGTATTAAATTAGGTGCTAATGGGGTAAATTTAATTTTGGGATTAAATTATTAGAACAACGGTAAAATAGAAAGGGCCAATCAGTGTGTCGCCAATTGACCCAGTGGAATGACACATAGCAAGTCCAACCTCGCAGAGTGAATATCTCACAAGCACTGATTAGTGTCAACTTATTTACCAAAAACAATGCAACTATTTGTGATAGTTCCCGGTAAACAATCATTGTTGTTCTGATTTTATTCCGTTACACTCAATCTTTTTATAGCGATTTAAAACATCATGTTTTACGGCGATACCATTCAAGAAACTCGGCAAATGTTTTTTAGTAGTTGGGAAAAATATCAGCAGAAAAAACCATTGACCCCGTTAGAAAATGAAGTTGTACAGGTCATCTTGGCACATCCTGAATATCATAAGGCTGTTGAAAATCAGAATAAGTTTCAACAGCAAACTTATTATCCAGAACTTGGAGAAACAAACCCCTTTTTACATATGGGATTGCATCTGGGGATTCGTGAACAAATAGCCACCGATCGCCCTGTAGGGATCAGTGCTATATATCAGCTTTTATTAAAGAAATATGCTGATCCGTTAGCAGTGGAACATTTAATGATGGAGCAATTAGCCGAATGTTTATGGCGCTCGCAAAGGGATAATTTACCACCAGATGAACAGTATTACTTAACGACCTTGTCTAACTTATAACTTAGATTTAGCCTGGAGAACCTTGGTTAGACTACACTGCACCAAGGCTACGTAGGGGTAATCTAGCAACGTCCGTATTTATCCTCGAAACGTACGATATCGTCTTCTCCTAAATAACTGCCACATTGAACTTCAATCAATATAAGCGGTTCCTCATAAGGATTAGATAATTGATGCTTGTAGCCAATTGGTACATAACACGATTGATTAGCATTGATAGAAACCTCTTTATCCCCCAAATGCACGATGCCTTTGCCACTCACCACCACCCAATGTTCGCTGCGCTGATAATGCATTTGTAAACTCAAACAGGATTTGGGATTAACTTCGATGTGCTTGATTTTAAAACCCACGCCTTGATCCAACACGGTATAAGAACCCCATGGGCGATAGGTTATTCGATGATCAGTACAGGTTTCATTATTTTCCCTTTTTAATTCCTGATACAGAAGCTTTACTTCTTGAGCACGTTCTTTAGCCGCAACTAACAACGCATCGGGGGTATCAATAATCATTAAGTCATCAAGCCCTATAGCGGCGATAAGGCGCTCGTCCCCTCTGATATAGCAGTTAGATACACTTCTTAGTAAAACATTCGCTTCAATTTGGTTACCGTGCTGATCCAGGGGAACAAGATTGGCCATTGCATTCCAAGAGCCCAGATCACACCAATTAATGTCGCAAAGTACCGCGGCAAGATTCTGTGATTTTTCTAAAATAGCATAATCAATGCTGTTTTCAGGGACATGCTTAAAGGTTTCATCCTGTAAGGTTATTTTGGAGTAATCTTCAGAGTTAATTTGCGGAGCAGATTCTAAACAATGCTTTATTGCCTTATAAATTTCCGGACAATGCTTTTGAGCCTCGCTGAGGATAGTGCTCACTTTGAAACAGAACATGCCTGAATTCCAAAAGAAGTTTCCTGCGTTGACATAGCGCGTTGCACTTTCCTGATCAGGCTTTTCAACAAAACGCACCACCTGAAAACCCTCAACCTCAATGTAGCCATATTCCGTTGCCGGTTTATTGGGTTTGATGCCAAAGGTGACTAATTTATTATCTAAAGCTAAGCTCAGTGCATCATTGACCGCATTTTTAAATGCCAGATGATTACTCACCAGATGATCTGCGGGTAATACCAGCATCACAGCCTGCTCACCATATTTTTGCGCGATATACAATGCAGCAGAAATTACCGCAGAAGCGGTATTACGGGCATAAGGCTCCAGAATAAAGGACAAAGCAATGTCTTGTGTGTTCACTTCTGAATAATTATCTAGAGTCTTAAACAGTAACTCTTTATTGGTTACGGTTACAATTTCATTGATATTATTTAATTCTTGCGCTTTTAAAAAATTTTTTTGTAATAAAGAATGGCCATCCTTAAGTTTGATGAACGGTTTGGGGTGATGCAAGCGAGAAACAGGCCATAATCTAGAGCCTTCACCACCTGATAAAATAACGGGTATTAATTCCATGATACATCTCCCTAATTTAAGGATGTTGGGTACGGCAGTGTTTTCAACAACCCCTATTCTAATTTAATGTTTTGCTCACCCCATGAGTTGTTTTTTCCCAATGACTGGGATTAAACAGCAATTGATATAAAGCCCGGTATGAGGCAATGGACATCATAAGCCAATACAACGGTGAAGTAAGTGCACATAAAATAAAACGTACATTTTTGGGGTCTTTTTTCATCACCGCAAACATATTAAGTAATATCATCAATGCGGCACCTACAAAGAAATTAATACGCGCATAAAGCATGGTATTTCCTGGAAATAAAAAGGAGAGGTTGCTGAAAAAGCTCATGATAAAGACTATCCACAGCAGGATATTGGCAAGATTCGTTAAAATGGTGCCCCCAATAAACAAATGAAAACCCATAAACCCACGAACTCCCAGGGAGCGTAATAATTGCAATGGCGTATGCATATGGACTAGATAGGTTTGCATGTATCCTTTAATCCATCGTGTTCGTTGTTTGATCCAACTGTAGCCATGACAGGTTGCTTCTTCGTAAGTCGTCGATGGTGCGACCGTGCTATGATATCCCAATCGCGTTAAGCGCACGCCCAAATCCGCATCTTCTGCAACATTAAATGGATCCCAAGCATTCACTATCCGCAGAAAATCTGTTCTAAAATGATTACTGGTTCCTCCTAGCGGTATAGGTGTCCCCAAAAATTCTAAGCCTGGAAGTAACAGATCGAACCAATAAATGTACTCAATTGCAAAGACGGTGGTGAGCCAATTATCATTGGCATTATAAAAATTTAAGCGACATTGAACGCAAGCCAGCTTATCATTTCCTTTAGCAAATTCATTTAACACAATTTTGAGTTGTAGCGGATCAGGCCTGTCTTCAGCATCATACAAGGTCAGATATTTGCCGCGAGCAAATTGCAACCCATAATTACACGCTTTCGCTTTAGTTCGTGGTTCTGATGCCGGCACATACACAAAATTAATATACCTCGGTAACTGAAAGTTTTTTAGCACCTTTATGGTAACGTCATCATCCTGCTCCAATAAAATTTTAATATCCAATTTATGCTTGGGGTAATCTAGCTTCTCAAGATTGCTACATAAGTTTCGCAGAGTGACTTCGTTCTCTTTATATAAGGGAACCAAGATGGTATAAATCGGTAACTCTTCCACCTCCCCGGTGACTAGTTCTGGCAGTTTCACATGCGAATGAATACTTGCGGCAATTAACGATAAGGTAAATTTATAAATAAGAATGCCGACAATAGACACCATAAAAAAGCCATTCAACGCCAAGAGAAAGTGTTTGGGCTCTTGAACAGCCCAAGAGACTAAAGCAATAAGTCCGAAGAAAAAGAAAAGGCGCTGCCAAGTAGAGATGGTGCGTTTCGAACTAAGATGATAATTAGCTCTGGCAAGCTGATCTATGGAGGTCGTTAGGTAAGCATGTTTGTAATGTCTTTGTAAGACTTCCAACACGTCGTATTTGGAAGTCCCTAAAATAATAGTGTTCTTTCCCCAATGCTCTTTAATTGATGCAAAGTTTTCTTCGGTTAAATCTGAAGTTGCCACGGTATAACACTTATTGGCATAACTAACGGGAATCGCTTCATGAGCTAAATAAAAATCTTTCTCTGACTCGGTCAACAAATTGTCATCTATGGGGTATTTTAAAAGCTGCACAAAGTTGAGTTTGAAATGAGCCGAAAGAGAACGGTAATACTCTTGCGCCCTCATGGAGGTCGTAGCCAGCAAAATATCCCCCAGCTTTCCACCTTTGAGCTTCTGCTCTTCCAGTGCGTGCTGTAATTCTTCTTTAGTAATCAGCTGCTGACTGATGAGGTATTCGCCAAGTTTCACATACTATCCTTAGAGGTAAAGCCATAGTGCCGCAAATGGCCCAATACCCTCACCTACGTTTTGTCCGTAAACGTCTTGTGTCAACCCCAGCTGCAGACCAATCTTTTTAGTTGGCCAATACACAATACTTGGCGCGATCGTAAATAAATTGTAGGACCCATTTTGTGGAGTTGCCAAACCGATGGTATTCCAATTTTGAATGAAAATCCAAAAACGGTCTTGGAATAACTTTAAGCCTCCCTCAAAAATGACCTGAGCCTGATCTCCAGGGCCGTAGCGTTGGAGCACGCCTATGGAGCTATCAAAAAACCAATTTATTTTTTTATTTTTTGAGGAACCCCCAGTACCAATCAGTAACGCTTCACCCGTATTTAAGCGACCATTTTGGGGTGGAATATTGAGATGTGCGCCGTGCCCTAATGCATCAACAAGCAGCTGGGTGGATACAACAACCGAATCCCCTTTCCAGAGCAAGAACCTCCCTAGAAGCAAATTATCGCTCCCTCCTCCTTGGGTTCCATTCGCTTGCGTATTACTTTGCAGCCCAGAAAAATATCCGCCAAAGGTGAATTTATCTGTAACGCCGTATTCAAAATAATCACTGCCATAGCCTTTTTTATAAATCGGGCTAGAGCGCAAATGCCCTCCAGTCGTCCAATAGTTGGTGCTCTGATAATATTGTCCCGTAGCAATATTAAGAAACTCCCCTTTACTGCGGACCCAGGCACCGGTATGAGCACTTGTGTACGTAAATAAGCCCAGTAAAAGACACATTACTAACCGCTTTTTAACCATCTACTTTATTAACCTTATCAATCCTTCCATTTGATGGCTAAAGAATACCTTGATTTTTTTAAATAAAACAGCTCATTCACAACACTTCTTTTTTTATAGTCGAGCTCTTATGCAAACAAAGAATTACAACGACAAGCAATTAAACACAACGAATTTATTCCTACCAACACTGGGTATCTTGCTTAAGATCAGTTAACATGTAGCCTTTCTTAATAAACCCACCCTATTTATGAGCGATCAAAAGAAAACGACACATTTCGGCTATACCTCGGTAGGCTGGGATGACAAAGAAAAAAAAGTCGCAGAAGTCTTTCATTCCGTAGCGAAAAACTACGACATGATGAATGATCTTATGTCCCTTGGTATTCATCATTTATGGAAACGCTATACCATAGAATTAAGCCATGTGCGTCCTGGACAAGTAGTTCTCGATTTAGCTGGCGGTAGCGGCGATCTTACTCGTCTACTATGTAAAAAAGTTGGCGATACCGGACGAGTCGTTTTGGCAGATATTAACTCCGCCATGCTCAATGTAGGGCGCGATCGCTTACTTGACGAAGGCTTATACAAAAACATCGATTTTGTCCAAGCCAATGCTCAGTGCCTACCTTTTGTAGACAATAATTTCCATTGCATTACAATGGGTTTTGGCCTGCGAAATGTAACGGATAAAGACGAAGCCCTGCGCTCCATGTACCGCGTCTGCAAGCCGGGTGGAAAAGTGATGATTTTAGAGTTTTCTACTCCGTCTTTTCCAGGATTAAAGCCTGTTTATGACTGGTATTCATTTAATATCTTACCGAAGATAGGTAAACTTTTTGCACAAGATGAAGCCAGTTATAAGTATCTTGCTGAATCGATTCGTATGCACCCTAATCAGCAAACCTTGAAAAAAATGATTGAAGATGCCGGATTCGAAGATTGTACCTATCATAATCTAAGCGGTGGAATCGTGGCCCTACACGTTGCTTATAAGTATTGAGTTGATTATGTTAAAAAAATATTCATTAAAAGCCTTACAAAAAGCAATAAATACAGCCATCTTATTGGATGAACACATGCCCAGCAAATTGCAGGCATTAGATGGCAAAACCCTGGAAATGATTATTGCGCCATTAAATGTGCGTTTTTTTATTCAGTTTAGCCAGGGCGCTGTCGAATTATTAGATTATTATGAAGGCCAAGCAGATACCATAATTCATAGCAGTCCTCTAGGTTTAATTCGTCTTAGCCTTTTGCCTGCTTCTAAAGCACGCTCCCTATTTAACGATAAAATTCGGATGTCTGGTAATATGGAGCTGGGGCAACAAGTTAAAAAATTATTTGATGAAATGGATATCGATTGGGAAGGTCATTTAGCTCATTTTACCGGTGATGTTGTTGCTCACCAGCTTGGTTCTTTTGTGCGCAAAGGCTTATCCTTTACCAAACGGATTGATGAATCAATGCGCCAGAATATGTCTGAATACCTCCAAGAGGAACTACGCATTCTGCCATCTCAAAATGAACTGGAAGACTTCTATAAAGAAGTGGATGAATTGTCGTTAAGCGTTGAGCGCTTGCAAGCCCATGTAAATCATTTAATAAGCCGCCATGAAATCGATTAAACAACTCTTTCGTATACTGCACATCAATTACATCTTAGCCAAAAATGGACTCGATAATGTCGTAGTCTCGCTAAGGCTTTTTGCTCCTTTTCGCTTTATCGTTTATTTAAATCCATGGAATTGGTTTCGTAAAGAGCATCTAACTCATGGGCAGGCATTGCGTAAATCATTGGAAGAACTAGGCCCCATCTTTATTAAATTTGGCCAAGCCTTGTCTACTCGACCAGACATTTTACCTCCGGAAATCGCGCTGGAACTAACTAAGCTGCAAGACAGCGTTCCCCCCTTTTCTAGTGAAAAAGCCATGCAAATCATTGAACAAGCCTACGGCCAATCACCCTATGATGTCTTTGCACAATTTGACCCAGAAGCGCTCGCCTCAGCCTCTATGGCTCAAGTTCATGCTGCAACCCTTAATACGGGTAAAGAGGTCATTGTTAAAGTACTCCGACCGAATATGCGGCGATTGATTGAAAATGATCTAAGCATTATGCACACTATTGCTAAATGGGCAGATCGTTATTGGCCAGAAAGCCGCCGCTTAAAGCCACGAGAAATCGTTAAAGAATTTGAACACACCCTGCTTGATGAACTCGATTTATCTCGAGAGGCTGCAAATGCCGCCCAATTACGCCGCAACTTTGAAGGCTCGCACATTTTATATATCCCAGAAATCTATTGGGATTATACCCGCAATGATGTTCTGGTTATGGAGCGTATTCGCGGTATTCCTGTTTCCGATTTAAATACGCTGAAAGCCCATGGTGTAGATGTGAAAAAACTCGCCGAACGCGGCGTAGAAATCTTTTTTACCCAAGTTTTTCGCGATTGTTTTTTTCATGCGGACATGCACCCAGGTAATATTTTCGTATCCTATGAGCATCCTAAAGACCCACAATATATTTGCATCGATTTTGGGATCATGGGCACCCTAAATGATAATGACAAGCGCTATCTTGCAGAAAACTTACTCGCCTTCTTTAATCGTGATTACCGACGGGTTGCGCAATTACACGTTGAATCAGGATGGGTTGCTCGCGATACTCGTGTAGATGAGTTTGAAAGCGCTATTAGAACTGTCTGTGAACCCATATTTGAGCGCTCATTAAAGGATATTTCCTTTGCGCAAGTAGTATTGCGCCTGTTCCAAGTGGCTCGCCGCTTCCAGATGGAGGTACAGCCGCAATTGGTTTTATTACAAAAAACATTGCTGGCGATTGAAGGTTTAGGCCGTCAACTCTACCCTGAGCTGGATCTTTGGACTACGGCCAAACCATTCCTAGAACAGTGGGTAAAAGATCAGATTGGCCCGAAGGCTTTTTTCCAACAATTAAAACAGAACTTGCCATTTTTTGCTGAGCAGTTACCGCATATGCCCCGCTTAATTTTTGATGTGCTTGAACTGAAAAAAGAGCAACTCATTGCCGAAAAAGAAATGATTCGCAGCAAGCAAGAAAAAGAACCATCATCACTTAGTGGAAGTAATATAGCCATAGGGGCAAGCATGGCCTTTTTATCAGTTGGCCTGCTGGAATACCTCCATCTACTCAATCACAAACAACTTACCATAATCACCCTAGGTGGGTTTGTGGTTACTGGATTGTTTGCTTTATTTAACCGTAACATGAGGAATTGACATGGGACTCAGTGGTATTAGCCCTCTTTCTTTATTATTAATCTTAATCATTATTATTGCCCTATTTGGTACCTCCAAATTAAAAACCATCGGTTCAGATTTGGGAGAAGCCATTAAGAATTTTCGCAATGCATTGAATGATGATTCCATCAAAGACAATTCCAAAGAAGATAATAAATCCTTATGAGCATGGAACTTCTGGTAATTTTTATAGTTGCGCTAATCGTATTTGGTCCTAAAAAATTACCCATGTTAGCAACTCATTTGGGCTTGTTAATGCGCCAAGTACAGCAGTGGAAAACAAAGGCGCAAACGTTTTGGCAACAACAGCTCAATGAGTATCAATTACAAGAAAATCAGCGTAAAGCTGAAGAGGCTGATAAACATTATAAAGAATCGCAATAACGTTATGAGATAGAATTATGCTTTGGACGAGTTTTGGTGAAGGGCAGTACAATAAAGTTTTTCGCAACGAAGATCACTCGCTGATTCTTAAAATTCAAAAAAAAGATAATATTGCTGATACTCCAGAGCGTTCCGTGCGCTTATGGAATGAAATTAACCCTCATCTATCACCGCCAGCCAAAATAATTCAGAGTATCCATGGACGAGGCTGGGTTTGTCCTTATGTACCTGGGTGCGCAGCGAGCGATCATGAAATAATGCTTGGGTTGCTTGATATTTTTAACCGCACAGGCAGAATTGTGGTTGATGCCACGTCAACGAACAATTTTATTGTCACCAATGATGGAACCCTGGTCTGTGTTGATATCGCGATGGCCATACAGTTAGAACAAAGAGAAGAGGCTTATTTGTCTAATTCCAAAGCGAAAAGGGTCAGTATTGACAGCATTATGACTTGGGATGACAAATATTTAGCCTATGGGCCATTTTTTTCAAATCACCGTACTGAGAACCCTAAAACCATAAGTACCATTAAAGCTTTACTCTTTATACGCATATACCGTCCGGATATTTACGATGCCGATTTCTTAAAAGATGATCCCACGCTTAGAAAAAATTTAGCTGCGGCCTATGATATCCATATCCGAGAAAACAAAGAAGTTTTTGGTCCGCAACAAAGAATGCCATCATCTATTCGTATTGCGGAAGCCTTAGATGACTTGTTAAGCATAAGAGCGGTTACCTTAGAAAACATTAAAGATAGTTGCATCAATCAATTGCATCGGTATATTAACTCAAGGGGTTCATTAGATATCAATCAAGAATTTCAATCCTCATGGGTAACCCGTTTATTTAGGGATCCGGTATTAACCCTCCGTAAAACTAATGATGCACTACGTTTAATTAACGTTCTTAAGCAAACTGATTCATTAAAAAAATTACAAAATTTGCTTGCCGTTATTCCAGGGGAAACATCGTTGTTTTCCAGTCGGTTTTCTAGTGGTTATGAATCTAGTGTTTCTAAATGCCGAGAAATTGCCGCCACTGCGGAAGAACACTATTATTGCGAGATCGATAAAGGAGCTATGGCTACTCAATCATTCAGGTAAAAAAATAAAGAGCGCTATGTACTTGTGGATTGCTTCGTTACTACGATGCAATCCAGGATTCTGTGCCTTGAATTTATAGGTTACTGCGCATCTTCATGAGCTATCGTCATTTTCCTTAAATTTAAATCAGCCCATAAATATTCGGCAATCGGCCCATGCGCGGGCTTTTGCATGCGTATCGCGCCCATAACCACCAAGCGCTCATCAAAATGAGTTCCTTGTAAATAATGCAACCGTCCATCCGCGAGCTCTTGGGTGATTAAATGCAGCGGTAATCTTCCCCAGCCAAGGCCTGCAACGATGATGTCCTTCTTAGCCATCACATCACGTACAGTCCAGTGACGGCCATGCTCAATAACCCCAAAAGAAAAGTCAGACTGCGATGAGTCGCGCAGAATTACTTGCATGCATTCAGAAAGCGTATCCAAATCATCTAATTGTTTATGATAACGCTCAATAAACTCAGGCGCCGCGACGGCAACCAACGGTTCAGTGCGTAAAGGAATAACCTCTACAGCTTTTTTCATCATTAAATTTTCACTGATAATTAAATCAGCCTGATTCCTCAATAAACGCTCACAAGCACCACCCAACGATTCTGAAAGAAAGTGGAATTGTGTACCAGGGAAGCGATTAATCCAGCTTTGCAAAAGGTTTTTAAGGCTAGCGAGAGGAAAAAATACATCAATGGCAATGGTAATATCGCTCTCTTGTTGTGCCTGCAATTGCTCTGCAAATTGACTGACATTATGCCAATGTCCAATAAGTGATTTCGCACGCTGATGTAATTTTACTCCCTCCGCCGTTAACACCGGGCGATATTGGTTACGATCAAAAAGAAGCATTCCAAGCTGCTCTTCCAATTTTTTAACTGCCGCTGTAATTGCCGGCTGGCTTTTAAATAGAGATTGAGCCGCTGCATTAAAGCCACCACGCTCAACCACCATGACAAAAACACGCAAGGCATCAAAATCAATATCCATCAGTTTTTTTTATTAAGTTTATAAAAACTTAATATTATCAAATTATAAAGGATTTCTCTAATCTGATAATTAACTAATTCAGGGAGAAACATCATGTCCACTATTGAAGACACGACACAACAGCTACTCCGTTTAATCATGAACCAGCGCCGTATTAGCGAAGATGCTGAAAAAAAATGCCCAGGCGTTGCATGCGGTTTCTGCAGCCAACACCCACGAGCGAAAATTCAGCAGGCCATCTGCGATGAACGTATGTTGACCTTAATCCTTCCGGCCTTTCCCGCGAAGTCAGCGAATCGGCAAAAAACCTTATCGGCCAAGCCCGATCGTGGCGAAATTATGGGTTTAACACAACTCAATCAGCTATGCCAAAACATGCAAAAGATTTATCAACCCGGAGTGAAGTTAATTATTTGTTCGGATGGCCGTGTATTCAATGATTTGGTATTAGTCAGTGATGCAGATGTGGATTTATATCAGCAAGGTATTCAAAACATTATCGCCGAACATAGGCTGAATCATTTAACTACCTTTAACTTGGATGAGGTTTACCTCGGTCATAATTATCAAAACATGCGCGAATTACTCATGCTGGAATTTGGCCAATCTTTAGCAAGCTTAAAACAACAGATCCTCGAAGAACCACATTGGCGCTATCAGTTTAATGGCATTCATCGCTTTATTATTGAAGATCAATTAGTGCTAAAACCTGAGCAAAGCAAAAATAAATTGCGACAGCAAGCCAAGGAAACTGCCTATGAAGCCATGCGCCGTTCGAACGCCTGGTCTGAGTTGCTGGCCCAATATTTTTCTCAGTCCCTACGCCTGTCCATTCACCCACAACCCTGCGGCTCTAACAAAATGGGGATTCAATTTATCCCTTCTGGTAATCGCTGGAGCACTCCTTGGCATAATGTTTTGCTAAAAGACGCTCAGGGCTGGCAATTAATTAAGCGCGAAGAAGCTGAGCGGTTGGGAGCGACATTAGATGAAGATCATTACGTTTTGGAGGCAAGCTAATGCAACCGTACATCATTCAAACCAAAGAACCCCGTTGTTTAACCATGCTTTCTCTCGAAGCCATACTCAACCAAGTAACAGAACATAAAATTGTGCTCTTGCGAGGCTTTCATCCCTTACCGCGCGAAGCATTAGTAAATTACTGTCAAAGCCAAGCTCGCTTGCTTTCTTGGGATTTTGGCCCAGTAATGGAAATGAAGGTGGACACCACCCCCAAAAACTACCTATTTACCGAAGGCGATGTTCCCTTGCATTGGGATGGAGCCTTTCATAAAGAACCTCGTTTCTTGTTTTTTAACTGCTTGCAAGCCCCCGAAACGGGCAGTGGCGGTGAAACTGTATTTATCAATACCGAAGCAGCCTGGGAAGCTGCCAGCACTACCCAACAAGCACAATGGCGTCATTACGCCCTAAGTTTTCACACGGAAAAACTTGCCCATTATGGCGGTTCTATTACACGCGACTTAATCAATTACCATCCAGACACACAACGCATTATTTTACGCTTTGCCGAACCCGTAGGTGAGGACTATTTAAACCCAGTAACAGTACGCGTCAATAGCAAGAGTGAAACGGAATCACAAAAAATTCTAAACACGTTAAGTCAGCACCTGCGCCAGCCGCAATTTATGTATCAACACCAATGGCAGCCAGGTGATTTTTTGATTGCCGATAATTTTTCTTTGCTGCATGGACGTAATGCCTTTCAGCGCCATAGTCCACGGCATTTACGAAGGATCCAAATATTATGACCGCTTATACACTTATGCAATTAAAACAAAATTCCACTCCAGAACAATTCAGTAATCATGTACGGGAAATGGGAGATATTTTTTGGTGGGATCCTGGAAATTTCTGGGTTATAAGCTCCTATCAACTGGCAAAACAGGTGTTGATGAGTGAGGATTTTAGCTGTGACCGCAGCCCATTTTTTATTTCACGCATGCCGGAAATGAATTTGTCATTGATCACTGACTTTTTTAAAGTGGTCAGTAAAATGATGGTGATGAGTGATGCCCCAGAGCATACGGATAGAAGACGAATTTGCTATCATGGCTTTAGCTCTAATTTTCTCGAGCAATTGCAGCCATTGATTCAAAACACCATTGACCGCTGTCTGACTGAGTTTACAGGGCAACAACCCTTTGATTTTGTTAGTCAACTGGCACAACAAATCCCTTCCGTCACCTTGGCAGAGCTTTTCGCCATCCCAGATACAGAGCGCATGGACTTTTATCATTGGTCGAATGACATGACCCAATTTTTTGGCGGCTCAACCAGTTATTTGGATGCTGATGGCATTAAGGTGAATCACAGCGCTCAATGCTTGTATGATTATTTTGCCCAATTAATTAGCGACAGACGTCATAGACCAGGTAATGATTTTTTGAGTATTTTATTAGAGCATCAGGCGCATTTTGGCTTAAATGATGAGGAGATTATTTCGCAAGCCATTATGATGTTAGTTGCAGGACAAGTTACCACCACCGATCAGCTCTGTAATAATCTTTTTATCTTATTAAGTACCCCGGGCTTATGGAATGAAGTACGACAGAATAGGCATGCTCTTGATGCCTATATTGAAGAATGCAATCGTCTTGATCCGGCGGTAACCTTTATTTTCCGCGTGACCAAAAACGATACCTTGTTGGGTGATCAATTGATCGAGAAGGGTAAAGTTATTTTTATTTCAACCCATGCGATTAATCGTGATCCTCATTATTTTAATCAGCCAAATGGTATTAGCCTTGCAAAGAATAAAGCGCAACATTTTAGTTATGGTTATGGTAGTCATTTTTGTTTAGGGGCAAAGTTGGCGCGTATGGAAATGCATCATATTTTTAAAACGCTGCTGCAGCGCTATCCTAATCTGAGTTTAGAGGCTGAAAAGCCCGCACTGAGAAAACATCATAGTTTATCGTTTTCGGGATTTGAGCAACTTTATTTGCGAGCGTAGGCTTCTAAAAAGAAAACCTGGTTGCAGCAACCAGGTTACATCTTAATTTATCGTGTTACGAGTGCTACGTTGGGGCATGAGGTTCGACTCATTAACTAATTCCCGAAGCTCGTCGATTAAGGTGATCGTTGTTGTGCGTAAGCGTGTAGCACAACCAATATTACTCATAAATGAATTAAAATAGAGGGTTGTTGCATTTTGCCCTAATGAAAAAATAGCTTTATGATGAATATAGTTATTTCGTTGTAGATCAAAGTCGCTAATGAGCTTTTTAATTTCATTTAAGTCAGTTGCATTTTGGATATCAGTTACAAAATCTAACAGCATTTGCCCTTTATTAGAGACTCGGAGGTTGGTGCCAAAAAAAGAATGACTGCGAGGATCGTTTTTTAGGTACGTTGCATAATTCTCTATCTTTTTTAGAACTGGAGTTAATTTCTCATTCCTATACGGCTTTGGTTTTTCAGAGGCGGGAGAGCTCTCTCCCTTGCTAGCCATCATTTGTGGTGGTATCGCCAACGGAATTAGCGCAGGCACTTTTGCTTGCATTAATTGCAGCGTTTCAATTACAAAGGTTAAATGCTCATGTACAAGCGCGGTTCTGTGCGGATTATCTTTCTTTGCACGTTCAAGATATTTCTCGGCTCCAGCAAGAACCTGTATATAGCGGTACCCTGTCTCTTTATCTGGCTGCTTACTATGTAAGTTATACAGCATGGTGAGCTCGGCTCGCTCAAGATCAGAGATAACATCTTCCCATTTGAAGTAATCAGGTATCTTACTATCCAATTTATACGAACTTGTTTTGTTATATGCTTGTACATAATCTTTATATAACTTAGTCGCAGCATTTGCTTCATAATCAATTGCTTTTTGCGGTTCTGCTGAAGATGGAGGAAGCACAAGATCCTTCAATCCCTCATGGTTTTTCTGGTAAGGAGTGAGTCGTTCAATTATAAAATGGACGTGTTCATTCAGTAAAACCCTTCGCTCTGCTGAATGCTTATGGATGGTATTCGCGTCTTTGAGATCAAGATATTTCTTGGCGATTAAAATAGCTAATATATACTGATAAAAAAAACTATATACTTCCAAGCTAAATATATTTTTATGTTGGTAGAGATTTTTTGTTTTGGCTTCGTACTCAGCGAACACCTCAAGTATTTTATTCCAATTAACCTCGGGCTTGGGCATATAATCCTTAGGTTGCAATCTATCTGTGCCTAAGTATGCTTTCAGTTGCACTATTAATTCGAGAGCGGCTTGTTTACGATAATGCGGCATAATTCATCCCTGCCTAAATAAGTGAGCAAAAATCTATCAGATAGCATCGTAAAAATCAAGATGGGAGTTGTACGAGTGGAAGCCTTAAAAGATTAATGTAATGATGTATTCAACTTATTCGCTTTTGGTGATACTGGTGAGAAACGTCGGGCCAGGGACCCGACCTACAGCATTACACGACATCCAAGCTGCGAAAAGACTTATGTTGGCCTGACCTGATTATCTTCGTCTTGTTCTGCATCTTCATCGGGTCCCTCATTTGGAGTGGGCTCAGGGCCTGAAGTGGGCTCAGGCATTTTAAAGTTCTTAAAGTCATCGCCGTCGATGAAATCCTTTTGCCCTGCTTTAAATTCAGTACCGTCACCGTTATATAATTTACCATCACCATTTGAATAAGCCATTACTTTATTCGTATCGCTATCTACCATGACAAAGGGAATCCCCGCCTCTGCCTGCTCTTTACTAAAATCAGCGAGATCATCAAAAGACTTAAAGTGCATGGTGATACTGCCATCCTCTTCAACTTTGGGGGGATGTTTCTTGTACCAATCATCTTCACCAAACCGATCTTTATAGGCCTTCAACAATACATCAAGCTGTTCGCTTTGTATCGACACTTGTTTTTTCTTCGCATTTTCTTCGTCATCTAATTGAGTGCCTATCTGTTTAGCAATATCTGTCTCTCCGGTTTCTAAGGGAGCAGATAAGAAAACCTCATCTTCCTGTTCAGTTTTTTTAGCAGTAGTTTTATCAGAGGTTTCTTTGGGCTCGTGCATCGCTGTACTTCCTTTTGATTACATATATACGATTAATTATAATTCAATTTTTTTGCACTGAGTGAGAAAGTAATAAATTGTTTTACGAAAAACGCTCTACGGGTTGATGACAATAAGGGATCTTATGATGTTTGGCATAATAATCTTGATGATAATCTTCTGCCTGCCAAAATGTCTGCACCGGCAATAGGTGTGTTGCCACTTGATAGCCACGCTTTTGAAGCATTTGCATCAAGAGCTCAGCCTCATCTAATTGTTCTTGATTATAATAAAACACCGCGCTCTGATACTGCTGTCCAATATCAGGGCCTTGTCCCAATTTTTGAGTTGGGTCATGAATTTCAAAAAAACGTTTCAACACCTGGTGGTAATCTGTTTGCGCCTTATCATAAATAACGCGTACGGCCTCATAATGTCCGGTATTGCCTTGACAGATTTGCTCATAACTGGGGTCTAAGGTCACACCACCAGTGTAACCAGACTCAACCTTCAATACCCCAGGAATCAACTTTAAAAAATGCTCTACACCCCAAAAACAGCCGCCAGCAACAATGGCCTCCTCGGTATCTAAAACTCTGTTATCAGCAATAAAATCAATGGAAGCGGAATTAACACAATGGCGTAAATTGTTTTGGGTAAAGTATTCGCCAGTAAACACGTGCCCTAAATGTGCATCACAGCGCTCGCAAAGAATTTCCATGCGTCTGCCATCGCTATCGGGAACTTGTTTCACAGCCTGCACAATATTCGCATCAAAACTAGGCCAACCGCAACCAGAGCTGAATTGGCTTGAGCCACGAAAAAGTGCCAAGCCGCAGCGTCGACATAAATAAGTACCTTGAGTAACTACTTGATTATAAGCCCCTGTGTGCGGATATTCTGTGGCTTTGTCACAAATTACCCGCTTTGCTAAAGGCGTTAAACTGGCAGTTTTATCAAGATAATCATTCATAATCTTTTATCGTGGTTGTGCTTGGCAGATTTTATCCGCTAAGTAACCTACGGCTCCTGCATAATAGATAGAATTATTATAGTGCAAAATCATCTTATAGTTAGGGAAAGCCATAAATGTAGGACCGCCATAAGGCTCAACAATACTTGCATTTAAGTTTTGATGAGGCAATGGTTTGCCATCTTCTGTAAGTACCCCCAAAGAAGCCCATTCACTTACTGGTTTAATCGTAGTTTTACCTTCCAATGCACGATCAAAATTCTTAGGTAACTTAACTTGAATAGCCCAGGGCTCATCTGTTTGCCAGCCATTTTGTTTCATGTAATTCGCGATGGAAGCAAAGACATCTGGTTTACTTTTCCAAATATCACGGTGACCATCACCATCATAATCCACTGCATATCTAACCCAGCTGGAAGGTAAAAATTGTGGTTGTCCGGAAGCACCGGCCCACTCGCCTTTAAAATCAGCTAAACTAACATGGCCTTCATTAAGAATACGTAGGGCAATGAATAATTCTTTACGGAAGAAGTCTTTACGGTTTGAATCATAAGCCAACGTAGCTAAGGCTTTAATCACTGGGAAATTACCCATGTAGGTGCCATAACTGGTTTCCATTCCCCAAAAAGAAACAATAAAACAAGGATTTACTCCATATTTTTTCGCTATATCTTCAAGTATGGCTTGGTTCTTTTTAAATTCTTTGCGCCCAATTGCAATTCGGTAATTATCCACTCGAGTGCTGCGGTATTTCATAAAGGTCAACCGATGTTCAGGCTGTGACTTTAAAAGCCCTTTAATGGCATGGCTGGGTTCCCGGATTCCGGCAAAAGCACTATCAAAAACCTCTGGAGGAATGCCTTGAGCTAAAGCCTCAGTACGTACCTCCGCAACCCATTGATTCCAACTTTGCTGTTGTGCGAAAGCAATTTGATGCATCAAAATACTTACTATTGCGACTAGCCACCACTTTCTCATAGCCCTTCCCCTTTATTTTTCTTTAAACTAAAAATGTATTCTATAAGATGACGTGACGTATGTACAACCACGTGGCTTCAAGCAAATCGTAGGCTGGGCTGTAAAGCCCAGCAAAACACGGTTTATGCTTACTCTCAATGCCGAGCGTTACAGCCCAGCCTACATAAGATATAGCCGAATAAAGATACCCTTACAATGCTTCCATAAAGGCGGTTAAATCTGCTTTTTCCTCTGGAGTCAACTTGAGTTGCAACACTAAATTGAAGAACTCCACGGTATCAGCCAAAGTCAGCAAACGACCATCATGCAGATAAGGAGGAGAGTCTTTTATGCCTCTAAGAGGGAAGGTTTTAATTGGTCCATCACCGACAACTTTCATTCCATTAACCATTTGCGGCTGATAAAAATTTTCCGTCTGTAAATTATGCATGGTGTTGTCGGTATAATAAGGTGCCGCATGACAAGTACCACATTTCGCTTTACCAAAGAACAGCTCTTGCCCACGCATTTCAGCAGGTGTTGCTTTAGCTGGATCAAGCTTTCCTTCCCAGTTTAATTTAGGTGCTGGAGGAAAATCGAGGATAGATTGGAACTCTGACATAAAATGAACCTGGCTACCGCGCTCTAAAATGTTAACCCCTTTCTTAGTAGCAATAACTGGATCCCCATCAAAATATGCGGCTCTTTGTTCAAACTCAGTAAAATCCTCTACTGTTTTTAAGGCACGTTGAGAACCAAATAAACGTTGAATATTTACCCCACGCAAAGTCGGGGTATCCACGCGATGGCGCACTTCTTGTGGTCGGGCCTCTCCGGTTAAATGTGTTGCTTTATTCGTATGGCCATTCGCATGGCAGTCAAAACAGGCAACTCCACGACTTGGTTTTAGTGAGCGGCGATCTTCGGTTTGGTTAAATTGTTGTTGTGGAAAGGGGGTCAGTAAGAGTCGCAAACCTTCGATTTGCTTCGGATTCAAAATCCCATTAAATAACTCATAATAGTTGTCAATGGTTACTAATTTACCCTTCGATACATCACCCAACTCTGGATGCGTAGTTAAGAACATCGGGGCAGGGAATGGGGGTAAAAAGTGATCAGGGATATCGAAATCCAAATCAAAGCGGGTTAAATCTCGATTTTCTTGTTTATTAATTTCATCAATAGCAAATTTAGGAAATACCATTCCACCCTCAGCATGATGCGGGTGAGGTAGAGGCAAAAAGCCTGCGGGGAATAAACCTTGTTTTTTAATTTCCTCAGGACTCATTTGTCCTAATTTTTCCCAAGTCACTCCTGCGGGCAATTTAACACGCACGCCCTCTTGAACTGCTTTCCCATTAGACATTTTTGCCGTTGGTGAGGGCTTGTTGCTTAAGTCATAGCGTTGTTTTAACAGTTCTTGTTGCTTGGCTTCAACTTCTTGTTTTGCTGCACTCATGCGTTGCAAAATACTTTGAAAGGATTCATGAATAGCGACTGGAGCATAACTTGTGGGAACATTATTATTTGCAGTAGGAGTTAAGGCATCTGTAGCAGGCTTATCTGCATAGGAAACGGAAAAAATACTGCCTGTTAATACCGCTAATCCTAAAGATTTTTTTAACATAGCCAAAGTCCATTTTTATGATAAAAAGAGTTTTTTCATCATAGAATAGTTAGTTTAGAAATTCAATGTGGAAATGAAAATACGGATACGAACTGTCGCTTGGATGAGGGGCTCGACGCGCCCATGTTACACAACACGAATACGGGCTACGTTGTTTAAGAAAAGCTACAGCTATTATTCACTGCGTAGGGAGACTACAGGCTCTAGTTTTGAGGCGCGGCGAGCAGGGTAAAAGCCGAAGAAAATACCGGTGGCGGCTGAAACCATGAACCCTGCCAGCGGTGGTAATAGGTAAATGGTAAAATTCCATCCACTAAAATAGGCAACGATCCAAGTAAAAATTAATCCCAGAATCACTCCGAGAACGCCTCCCACTAAAGAAAGCATGACCGACTCGGCTAGAAATAAAGCTTGGATGTCGCTATTTCGGGCTCCCACCGCTTTGCGAATACCAATTTCCTTTTTTCGTTCGCTTACGGAAACCAACATGACATTCATTACCCCAATACCGCCAACCAAAAGAGAAATTCCGCCAATCACTCCCAGCAATAAAGTAAAAATATGGCCTTGGCTCTCCATGCTGGCAATAATTTGTTTAGCGCTGCGTGGAAACACACTTAGCTTTGGGGAAAAGGAGCTAATGAGTTGCTTTATGTCAACGATGATTTGATCAATAGGGCTATCCGCTCTTAACTCCAATACTGCATTATTTATTTTGGCATCTTTACTTACTAAGTTCATACCTGCCAAGGGAATGATCACCGCTTGGTTTACGTCCTCATTAAAAAAACCATTTTCCTTCCACCGTTCGGCAATCCCAATAATGGTATAAAGAGACTGGCCTATGCGTACCTGCTTGCCAATTGGATCATCGAAACTAATCTGTTTAATTTGCTGGGCCAAACCATCACCAATCACACAATAATGCTCAAACGACTCCACAAAAGACACAAAATGGCCTTGGGCCAGTTTAATTTTTATAATTTTGGCTAAATGCTCATCAGCACCAATCAGCGCCCCTTGCATGGTTTTACCCTGAAAACTCATTGGCTGAAAAGCCGTGCTGTAGGGAGCTATGTCTTTAATATAAGGGATAAGTTCAGAAAGTTGTTGCCATTGATCAATGGATAATGAACTCGCCTGGCTTGGCGATTTGCTTGGTTCTTTTTGATAAACAGCAACCGCTAATAAATCCGTTCCCAAGGCTTTAAATTGCTCTAAAGCTTTTTCCGTAGCTAATTGCCCGCAACTGATTAAAGCCACCACGGCGGCAGTTCCCACTAAAATACCTAAAACAGCTAAAAAAGAGCGTAGCTTTGCCGCTGTTAAATTAACTAAAGCCTGTTGGACAAGACGTTTGAAGTTCATGGCAAATTCTCCGCCACCACGGCACCATCAGCCAGAGTGATTTGCCGTCGACATAGGGAAGCAATATGCTCATCATGGGTAATCATAATGATCGTACGGCCTTGGGCATGCAAGCTTAAAAATAAATTCATCACTTCTGTGCCAGTGCGAGAATCTAAAGCTCCTGTGGGTTCATCCGCTAGAATGACCTGTGGTTCAGTCACCAACGCACGCGCAATAGCAACCCGTTGTTGCTGGCCACCGGACAATTGAGTAGGACGGTGATGTGCGTAACGGGCCATACCAACATGCTCTAAAGCGGCTAAAACTTTGTCGTTGATTTCTGTGCTCGGAGTACCTCGATAAATTAATGGCAGCGCTACATTTTGCATAGCATTAAAACGGGGTAACAAATTAAATTGCTGAAAGACAAAACCTATATGCTGATTACGTACAGCAGCCAGCTCATCATCACTTAATGCCGACACATTCCGCTCATTAAGCAAGTAGGTTCCTGTATCTGCCTTATCTAATAAACCGATAATATTCATTAAAGTCGATTTGCCTGAGCCAGATGCCCCTACAATGGCTAAGAGCTCACCTTCTGAAACAGTCAAAGAGACTTCTTTTAATACGGTGGAGCTGATACCTTCAAGATGATAAGTCTTTACAATATTACTCAGACTCATTAAAGGTTTAGCCACCGAAGACCGGCTACTCATAAACCACCACATCCCCTGCTTTTAAGCCCGTTTCGACGACAACCGTATCAGCTTGTGCAGCGCCCGTGGTTATCATTCGTTTTTCCAAGCCTCCTGAGGCGTTTTGTACCATCACGGTATTTTGCCCTTTTTCTCGCTTGATGGCCGCAATTGGAATGATTAATTGATTACCGCTATCGACACTAAGCTCAATTGCCGCACTCATGCCTACTTTAATCCAGCGCTGCTGTTCTGGGGTCAACGATTTTACTTCGACTACTGCCGTAAAAAAGGGTAATCCATTACTGGTATTTGAAGCCTGGGCATTTACAGCGACTAGTTCGCCCTGGAGTGGATGCTTACCAAAAGCAATACCGCTAATGCTGGCCTTCATTCCCGTATGGATCTGGGAGATATCAATTTCTGGCACTTCAATTTCAATACTAATTCCGGTTAAATCACCAATCAATGCAATAACCTGGCCTCCTTTAACTGAGGCACCCACGGTAATGCGAGCGGCTTTATCCTCACCTGCTTTCGGTGGATAAAGCAAGACGCCCCCACTTGGTGCTTTCAAGCGAATTAAATTATGTTGCGATGCTAAAATAGCACGTACCTTATCAAAATCAGCCAGCTTTAAGGTCGACATTTTTTTTGCATTACGCTCATCTACCTTTTCCAGCATTTCGGTAAGTTTACGGGTCGACTGCATAAGCGTGACCCGCACTGTATCCATATTAGACTTTTCACTAAGGTAATTATTTTTAGCCAATAAACCTGCATCCCATAAATCTTGAGTACCAGAAAACTTGGCTTTGGCGATGGAATAACTGTCTTTCGCTTTTAAATAATCGGTTAAAGTCTCATTAAACTGTTTTTGTAGGTCCGTAGAATTCAAGGTTAGAATGACCTCTCCTTCTTTGACTATTTGCCCATAATGAAAATTCATGGTCTCGACTACAGCCTCCATGGGGCTGGTAATAGTGCTTTCATGCAAAGGCTGGATAGTGCCCGTAAAATGCAAATTTTTATGTAAGGCTTGCGTTTTGACTTCAAAACGATGAGCACTATCTGCTTTTTGCTGTTCATGACGACCGCACGCAGAGAGAAGACTGCCAATCAGGATTAAGGCAGCGATGTGCCACCGATTTAAATAGTTATTCATCCACCATACCTAAGTTTAATTTTCCAGTGATCTAATGTGGTTCCCAGAATACGTTGCAATGTCGAAATTTGATTAAGATAAGCAACTTTGGCCGTAATTAATCCCGCCTGCGCCTGAATCAATTGATTCTGCGTATTGTTTACCTCCAGGGCTGTAGCAATTCCTGCTTGTTGTTTTTTCTTTTCCAAAGCGTAGGATTGTTCTGCTAATTTCACTTGCTTTTGCGCTAACTGGTAGCGTTTGGCCAAACTTCTAATGCTATTAATGATATTCGTAATGTTGGTAATCAAGGCTCTTTTGGTCGCAAGCAAATTGAGTCGATCTTTTTCCAGACGTATTTTTGCATTAATCAATTGGCTACGTCGACTCACATCATTCAATGGCACCGTTACCGTCAAACGTGCCGCTTCAGTGATATTGTGGCCATTGTAGATCCCACGAATGCCATTGCTCTTTCCAGTCACATCATTGACCGTACCACTTTGTACGTTTGCACCTAAGTCCACCTGCCAAAGCTGTTGGTTTTTTGCAATTTTATAAGCTCGTTCATCCGCGCGTAAGGCCAATTTTTGTGCCAAATATAAGGTATTATGCGCTAAAGCTTGTTCAATAGTTTTCTTTAAATCTGGAACCGCTATTTTTTCAATAACCACATCGCTGGGTACGGACAAATGTGTTTCCGGATCGAGGCCTATTGCCTGCAATAACTCCTGCGTTGCGTTTTGAAAATCATTTTCACCTTGCTCAACCATCAAACTCAAAGACTCAATTTGATAAGACTGTTGAATGTTAGCGGTAGGCTCCAACTGCCCTGCGGCGATTTTCTTTTCATTAATTTCATGCGACTTTTGCGCTTCTTTTAATTGCAAGCGTTGGTTTTGTAAAGTATTACCGCTAAGGATCAACGAACGGTATGCCATAATCACTTGGGTAATTTGATCGGAGACGGATTGACGCAAGCTTAACTTATTTAACCATTCGGTATCGATAGCATTTAATAATGCTGCTTCATTCACATTTTTACCAAAACCGCGCAGTAAGGGTTGAGTGAGAGAGAAACTTAATACCGGGCTAAAATTATTGTCCCCATAGACATTATTATCGATATTAAGGCTAGCTTTAGTGCCTAATTTAGTACGTAACCCCAACTCAGGGCTGGCCAGAAAACTATGTGTCGTATCAGAACCCACCCCATTAAAGCGGCTTTTTTGGATTACTCCCGAAGCACCTAAAGCATATTGCATTTCAAATTCATTATTGGCTAAACGCAATTGATAACGCTGGACCACCCGATCCAGCTCCGCATTGCGGATATTCGGGTTATAACGTAAAGCCAGCAAAATAGCTTCTCGTAAACTTAACTTGCGTACAGCTTTCTTACGTGCCGCCGGCGAGGTCGGTAGCTCAATCCAATTTTTCAGCATAAATTCAGGCCGAGCAATGGCCTGCTCTAAGCGTTCTTCTGCCTCTTTTAGCTGCTGTTTATCCTCTGTTATTGTTAAGGCAAAAACCGGTAAACTAAGCAATGCACTCAACAAAAATAACGAGAATCGGTTCATTAGCTCACTCATTCATTCTTGTTCCAAACTGCAAATCGTTGCTTATCCTGCAAACGTAAGGCAGTTAATTGTCCTCCCCAAAGACATCCTGTGTCTATGGCATAAATTTTAGGATTAGGGCATTGCCCCATGAGTGCAGCCCAATGTCCAAAAACGATGTCGACATCAAGCTCTTTACGATTAGGCACTGCATACCAAGGATAAACATCTGCGGGCGCTGCGGCAAGTGTCCCTTTATAACTCAAATTAAGCCCACCCTCTGCATCACAAAAACGCATGCGGGTGAAATAATTGGTAATCATTCTTAAACGATCGACACCAACCAGATCATCACACCAAATATCCGGTTTATTTCCATACATATGCGACAAAAAATGGTGATAATTCTCCCCCGCAAGTACCACTTCAAGCTCACGTGCCAGCCGTATGGCTTTGGGCAAATCCCACATCGGGGCAACCCCGGCATGGGTCATCACCAAATTAAACTCTTCTGAATAATATAAAATCGACTGCATTCTTAACCAATGGCCTAACTCTTCTTTATCGGGTGCCTGCAAAATTTCCTGAATAGTATCATCATGCCCTCTCCAAGGCTCATCGCCAAATATAGAGCCTAGTAAATGCAAGTCATGATTGCCTAAAGTAATTCTGGGTGCTAAGGGTAAAGATTTTATAAAACGTAATACCGCTAGCGATTGAGGGCCACGGTTTACCAAGTCACCAACAAACCATAAGCGGTCGACTTTTTCATCAAAATCGATGTGTTCTAAGAGTCGTTGTAAAGGGTCATAGCATCCTTGGATGTCACCAATGGCATAATCAGGCACCGTTTTTTGCTCCTGGTCGTAATGCATTCCCCGTATTTTCAGCTGCCTGCCATTGACCTGTCGCATTTAATTTTTGCAAAGTAGGAGCGACCACCGCATTTTGCTGCTGAGTCAGTTGGGTATGATATTGCGCCTTGTTGACTAACTCCATCGCAGACATTGTTTCTACTTTACCGGATAAATGCTGCACTTTCACCGAGCTAGGTAAAGCAATCGCGTATTTAGAAAATACAATACCACTTTCCATTTGCTGATTTTGCATTTGCTCAAAGCGACTCAGTACGCTACCGTCCGCGTTGCGACTATGTAAGCCTAAAGAAAGAAAACCATTTTGGATTGCTTGCCAATTCTTATACTCAGGATGCTCGCGCACAAAGAGCTGGAACATTTCCTGGCACATCAGCATGCCTCCAGGGACCATAAATAAAGGGGCCTTATTAATCATAATACGGCCTTCATCCAAGGACTTAATAAACCACTCTAAAAATTCCAGTCCTGCAGACCGCTCTTTTTCTAATAACGTCTCTGGTACACCACCACTAAAGGTTCCCGCTCGTCCATAAGGGCCTGAAGGGTTTTGCATGCCACTACGCAACATAAATTCTGTAAAATAGCGCTGAATGGCAATCGCATCCGCACGGATCAAAATAGCGCCCAAGGTTCCTGCAGAGCGTTCATCTTCATTGAGTAAGGCTAGCCATACCGCTAAGACTTCACCATTCGATGCAATCCAAGAAAAACCACTGGCAGGCATCAGAGCTCTCGCAAGCAATAAATTAATGCGACGGCGCAGTTCAACCTCAGATTCTTTTTGGAACTCATAAGAATAAAATTGACCAACAGAGCCCATACTATCTAGAAGTGGGTTCCATTCACGTAACAATTGACCATTGCTATCAAATAGATTAATACGATAATCAATAAAGAGCTTACCTATTCCCTGTAAAATCGCGGCGGAAAACAGGGCATACTGCCAAAGCATCTGTTCTTCAGATACCGTGCCTAATCGCTCTTGAACCATAAATTCCTGAAACAGGCTTAGCGCTGCTTCGGTACGATTTAAAGCATGATCAACCAATCCGCCAGGTTGAGAGTAATAACTGTTTGTGGTTTCAGGTAAACTTTGGCAGTAATAAACTAAATTCTCAATGAGCCGGGTACATAAACTTTCATAACGTGACATTTCAAGATGAGAAAACACCTGTATTTTTTTAATTAATACTTGTCGTCGTTCTTCAGCCAAAAACTGACCAGCGGTTACAATGCGGGTTAAATCTTTTATAGATTTTCTTTGCATAGACAAAGAATTTTTACGCTCTCGATGAAACAAAGCCATCTCCATAATGATTAATGACTCCATACGTTAAGTTAAGTAACTATCCAGCTACGCGAAGTATTAATCTCCAATATTGTGGTGAATAATTACAAATCTTTCATCCCAGTTATTAATTTTACACTAATTGGAAACAAATTTCGCTAGTTGGACATATTCAGCGACAGAAATTTGTTCTGGCCTCTTACTTCCATCGATGCCCAAATCATGTAGCTGATCCGCTGATATGATCCCCTTTAAATTATTATTCAAGGTCTTACGACGCATAGCAAAGGAACTTGCTACCAAACGCTCCAATTGCTCAACCGCAACAGCTTCAAAGGGTGATTCTTGATGTGGCACTAAACGAACAACAGCTGAATCTACTTTCGGCTGTGGCTCAAACGCTTCGGGCGGTACATCAAATAAATACTCTACATCACAATGATACTGCAGCATTACGGATAAACGTCCATAATTTTTGGTCCCCGGAATGGCAGCCATGCGCTCCACAACTTCTTTTTGCAGCATAAAATGCATGTCTTCAATCGATGAAGCAAAGCCTAACAAATGGATTAATAATGGCGTGGAAATATTATACGGTAAATTACCAATAACCCGTAATCGAGAACCAAATTGAGCATAATCAACGGTTAATGCATCGGCAGCTATTAAATGCAAGCGGCCACCTGCTCCGGAATAATCCAGCCAGTGTTGTTGTAGATCCGTGTCAATTTCAACCACTGTTAATTGTTTTAGGCGTCGCAGTAACGGAATAGTTAATGCGCCTAAACCAGGGCCGATTTCCAATATATTATCTTCCGGCTGTGGATTGATGGAGCCGAGGATGTCTTCAATTACATGCAAGCTTTGCAAAAAATTTTGCCCAAAACGTTTACGTGGAATGTGCTTCACTGTAGACACTCAAAAAAAATAAAAATGGATTATATCCTGCTTATGGAGTAGGAGTAAAATTGCATGCGTCAAAAATCAGTGATGGTTGAGGGCAACCCTAACGTAATATTGCACATTTTAATTATTCTAGCTCTAGCATAAATCTCAATATGGAGTAAAATTCGGGCACAATGAATAAGGTTAGGATGAATCATGGCCTATAGAAAAATGTTAAAATCAAAAATTCATCGTGCAACAGTGACCGAGGCGGATTTAGATTATGAAGGCAGTATCACTATTTCCCCTGAATTGCTAAAAGCGGCGAATATACTTCCTTATGAGGCAGTAAATGTCTGGAACGTTACCGCCGGTACACGCTTTGAAACTTATGCAATTACTGGTGAATCCGGTTCAACAAATATTTGTGTAAATGGCGCTGCCGCGCATTTGGTAACCCCTGGTGATTTAATCATTATTGCGACCTTCTCCCAAGTTTTGGAAGAGGATTGTGCGCAGGTGAATCCCACCGTGGTATTTGTAGACCAATTTAATCGCATTCGCGAAACCCGACCTGAGCGTGTTGGAGTAAAAGCTAGAGCATTAGAAGAAGCATAATTAACACCGGTAGCCTTGATGCAGCGCAGCCTAATCAAGATTTACTGAACTGAACTATAGCTTGGAAAACCTTGATTACGCTGCGCTGCATCAAGGCTACGAATAATTATGTCAGCCAACTTACTACCGCACTTATTGGAACTTCGCCGCCGCAGCATTTTGATTCTGCTCTGGTTTGCTGTTCTATTTACTGCATTTTTTTTCCTAGCCAACGAATTATTTCAAATGCTAGTTGGTCCCCTGTTACATACGCTTTCAGGGCAAAACGACTTAATTGCAACCCAAATAGCCTCTCCGGTGTTTACCCCATTAAAACTTGCTGCAGATACCGCCCTGCTATTAACCGCACCTTATGCCCTATTTCATCTCTGGCGCTTTGTTAGTCCAGGCTTATATCAAAAAGAGCAGCGCGCCTTGCGTAGCGCCATGGTTTTAAGCCTGTTGCTGTTTCTGACTGGAGTGGCATTTTGTTATTACTTAGTGCTGCCATTTATGTTCCAATTTTTTATCCATGCGTTGCCTAAAGGGGTGCGTTACATGCCCGATATGGCTTATGCCTTAGACTTTATTACCCGAATGCTTTTGCTCTTTGGGCTTTGTTTCCAGGTACCATTAATTTGTCTAACGCTGGTACGTTTGACACTTCTTGACGTCGATACGCTAAAAAAAATCCGTCCTTACGTCATTGTGGCAGCTTTTATTATTGGCATGTTGCTTACCCCTCCAGATGTTTTTTCGCAAATCATGCTGGCAGTGCCACTGTGCTTGCTTTATGAAACAGGAATTATCCTGGCAGTTTATTTTGCATGAAATATCAACACCCTTACTGTTAATTATACCCACTTGGTGATTTTAGCCTATAATTTGATTATGAATTGGACAAATTACTGGTGATAAAAATGAGTGAAGGAAAACTTAATGAGAAAATTTCACGACTAGAGCAGCAAGTTCGTAGTGCCTATGACTATTATGAGACCCTTGCTGAGGAGCATCGTCTGCTAAAAGCCATAATTGATAAAGCACCACGAAAAATAGTCGCAATGGAACGGCTCATTAATTTGTATGATCAAAAAATAAAAGAAGCGCGTAACAGGAACACGCACGTAGAAGAAGTAATTCTCGAACAAAATAGGTTAAGTATTATCAACCAACGAAAAGACTTAGCACGCCATCTCGCCGCATGTGAAAAGCACTTACCTGAAGTCGGTTCAAAGCTCATTAGCGCCCGAAGCAAGCACAGTACCTTATCGCAAGAGCTTGCGACAGCAAAAAATATTTTGCAACAGAAACAGGCATCATCACCTACTTTATTCGCTACAGAAAAGCATCAACCAGCACAAAAAAATAAAGACCACTCCCTAGGTGAAGGCGCAGAACGACGTCCTCACAATCGCCTAGGATAGCCTGACCGCTTGCAGCGAATACCTAAGTTGGAGCCCTTCGTTGCAAGCAATCCCCACAATACTCAAGATAAATTCACTTTGGCCGATATCTGATGCAGGGCGACAAAAAAAAGGACATCAAATGAATAAAACAGCTCGCTTTAATATCGGGGATTTAGTTATTCACAAACATAGTCGTTATCGAGCAATTATTGTTGATGTGGATCCGTTATTCCAAGCTTCGGGACGTTATAATCCTCAAGCTCCACAACGTGAATTTACCACCCGTAATCCTTGGTATCGTTTATTGGTAGATGATAGTAGCCAAATGACTTATGTTGAGGAATGTATGCTGGTGGAAGATACGAGTGAGTTACCTATTAATAATCCAAATCTGGCAATGTATCTTAAAGAACGCGGGGGGCAGTATCATAATCTTAATGCCAAACATTAGTAAGAAATACCTGTAGCCTTGCTGGAGCAAGGCTACGTGTGGCGTAGTGTAAATACTAGGACGGCGATAAAACCGATGAGAACCAGGGCTAAAACACCCATAGTAAAGAAGCTGTTATTTAAATTTTCTCTACTGAATTGGCCTGGATTTCCCTTAATTGAACGGTAGAGCAGGAACAAAATCAACCCCGCCCCAACTAATCCTAGAACTTCATAAAGTGTTTGCATGCAACCTCTCCTTATTTCGCTTCAAAACTAAATGCATCTGAGAATAAATACTCTGGGGATGCCCCACGTTCGACTAAAGTATCTCGAATACTATAAACCATATCAAAAGGCCCACTGATAACAATTTGCCAATCTGCTAAATCGTGCGCATGTCGCGACAGAAGCAAAGAAACCAGTGGATCAGAATTCTCTTCTGAAAGCGCCGAAAAATAGCTAAACCGTGCCACATGGGCCTGCCAGCTATTAATTTTTTCATCCATGTACAAATCATTTTGCATGCGCGCCCCCCAATAAAACTCAAAAGGTCGCTTGTCTCCATTAGATAATAAATGCTCAATCATCGCCTTTATCGGTGCAAACCCGGTGCCACCAGCGATAAATAATATTGGGCGCTGTGCGTCCAGATGCTCAATACAACAATCGCCGAACGGTAAATTAATGGTAACCCTGCCCTGCTCTTTTATATGTGCAAATAAACGTTGATTGTATGGATTGTCTTGGCTGTGACGGATATGCAATTCATAACGATGCGAGCCTAAAGGTGCATTGGCAATAGAATAACTAAATGCCTCCGTTCCAAGAATAATTTGTAAATACTGCCCGGCATAATAATCCACATATTTTTCGGGGACCAGTACCAACTGCATAATACTATCCGTCAGTGGCGTAATTTGCTCAACCCGGGCCTTGATGTTATTTTTGCTCATTCACCCAACCCCAGTAACGACCAGTAACCATTAACTTTTTCTAATATATCTTCATCCATAACAATTGGAACGCCCCACTCGCGTTGGGTTTCTCCAGGCCACTTATTGGTAGCATCCATTCCCATTTTAGAGCCCAAACCCGAAATAGGTGAGGCAAAATCAAGATAGTCTATGGGGGTATTATCGACCATTACCGTATCCCGCGAGGGATCCATACGGGTGGTCATTGCCCAAATCACATCCTGCCAGTTACGTGCATCAACATCGTCATCGCAAACAATAACAAATTTAGTATACATAAATTGGCGTAAGAAAGACCATACCGCCATCATAATTCGTTTTGCATGTCCTGGATATTGTTTCTTGATGGTAACCACCGCCAAGCGATAAGAACAACCTTCTGGCGGCAAATAAAAATCAACAATTTCAGGAAATTGCTTTTGCAATAAAGGAATGAACACCTCATTGAGCGCAACACCTAAAATCGCAGGCTCATCCGGTGGGCGGCCCGTATAAGTACTGTGATAAATCGGTTGTTCACGATGGGTAATGCGTTCAACCGTAAAAACAGGGAAGGATTGTACTTCATTATAATAACCGGTGTGATCACCATAAGGCCCTTCGGGAGCCTCAACTCCAGGTTCTAAATAACCTTCCAAAACAATCTCAGCACTGGCAGGCACATGTAAGTCATTGCCAATACAGCGAGTCAAACGGGTACGTTGACCACGTAATAAGCCTGCAAATGCATATTCGGATAAAGTATCTGGGATTGGCGTCACGGCCGCTAAAATCGTTGCCGGATCCGCACCCAGTGTCACTGCAATCGGAAAACGCTCTCCAGGATAAGCTTGTTGCCATGCTTGATAATCCAAGGCACCACCACGATGTGATAACCAGCGCATGATTAATTGGTTTTTATTTAATAATTGCTGACGATAAATACCCATATTTTCACGGCTTTGGTGTGGGCCTTTCGTCGTCACTAAGCCCCAAGTAATTAGCGGAGCCGCATCTCCAGGCCAACAGGTTTGAATAGGTAAAGTGGTTAAGTCCACTTCATCCTTTTCCCATACATGGGTTTGACATTCAGCGCCACTCACTATTTTTGGAGCCATGTGAAGTGCCTGCTTGAGTAAGGGCAATTTATTAAATGCGTCTTTAAAACCTTTAGGCGGCTCTGGCTCTTTTAAGGCTGCTAATAAGTGCCCAACCTCTCTTAGGGCACTGATACTTTCTTCGCCCATGCCTAAAGCAACGCGTTCAACAGTACCAAATAGATTGGTTAAAACTGGCATTTGATAGTTTGAGGGGTTAGTAAAGAGTAAGGCAGGACCGCCAGCGCGTAAAACCCGGTCGCTTACCGTGGTCATTTCAAGATCCGGAGAAACGGGATAATCGATACGTTTTAATAAATTACGTGATTCAAGTTGGGTAATAAAGTCTCTTAGGTCAGAGTATTTCATGGAAAATCCCTTCGAACAGCTTTGGGGGGCTTTGGGGTATTACCATTAAATTAAAGATTATACTTATAGATTGTAGGTTGGGCCCATGGCCCAACAAGAGATCCACATGAGAACTCACCGTTGGTCCAGGGGCCCAACCTACGCTATACCCGCAAAACCCAACCTACATAAAATGAATTACTCTTGACGTTTCATTGCATCAAAGAATTCAGCATTGGTCTTGTGATTCTTCATGCGCTCAAGCAAGAACTCAATTGCATCACATTCATCCATAGACTGGAGAATCTTGCGTAGAATCCAAGTACGTTGTAAGTCTTCTGGGCTTAACAAGAGATCTTCACGACGTGTACCAGAACGGTTAATGTTGATCGCCGGGAATACACGGCGTTCAGCAATATTACGGCTCAAGTGGATTTCCATGTTACCGGTACCCTTGAACTCTTCATAAATTACTTCGTCCATCTTAGAGCCAGTATCAACCAGAGCTGTAGCAATAATAGTCAAGCTACCACCTTCTTCGATGTTACGTGCAGCACCGTATAGGCGCTTAGGTCTTTGTAATGCGTTTGCATCCACACCACCGGTTAATACTTTTCCTGAAGAAGGGATTACGGTGTTGTAAGCTCGTGCTAAACGAGTAATCGAGTCTAATAAAATAACTACGTCACGCTTATGTTCAACTAGGCGCTTGGCTTTTTCAATAACCATTTCCGCAACTTGAACATGGCGATTAGCGGGTTCATCAAAAGTACTGGCAACCACTTCACCTTTAACGGAGCGTTGCATTTCAGTAACTTCCTCGGGACGCTCATCAATTAGTAATACGATGAGGTAGCACTCTGGATAATTTTTTTCTATCGAACGAGCAATGTTTTGTAACATTAACGTTTTACCCGCTTTCGGCGGAGAAACAATTAATCCACGTTGGCCACGACCAAAAGGAGCACATAAATCCACCACACGTGCGGTCAAATCTTCAGTACTACCATTGCCCTGCTCCATAACCAAGCGCTCGGAAGCAAATAACGGAGTGAGGTTTTCGAAAAGAATCTTTCGCTTAGCGCTGTCAGGTGAATCATAGTTGATTTCATCAACTTTCAATAGGGCAAAATAACGTTCGCTATCTTTAGGTGGACGAATTTTTCCTGAAATTGTATCACCAGAACGCAGACCGAAACGTCTGATTTGACTGGGCGATACATAGATGTCGTCTGGACCGGCCAAATAAGAACCATCCGCAGAACGCAAGAAACCAAAACCATCAGTCAGGACTTCTAAAACACCATCACCATGGATGTCAGCTCCCTTTAAGGCATGAGCCTTAAGAATAGCAAAAATAATTTCTTGTTTGCGCATACGGGAAGGATTTTCGACACCTATCTCTTGTGCGATGTTAAAGAGATCGGCAATAGGCAATTGCTTAAGTTCGCTAAGATTCATACTTCTCACTTGATTTGTTGTTTAAGATTGGTTTATCCGAGAAAATTTATAAGTTTAAGAATGCAGCTAAGGATTCTGCTGCTTATGTAACATGACTCTATTCCAGCATGTCACATAAACAAACAGTATCACAGCTTTAAATTAAGATCCAACATTATTTATAAAGAATAATGAATATTTAAACGTGACTTTCGACAAAAGCACTTAATTGAGACTTAGACAAATAGCCCATCTTAACTGCTTCCACTTGGCCATTTTTAAATATAATCAGTGTAGGAATGCTCATTACACCGAATTTTGCTGGAGCTTGTGGATTTTCATCAATATTAATTTTTGCAAAAGAAATATCTGCACCATGAGTTGCAGCCACTTCTTCTAATACAGGTGTTAAAGCACGGCAAGGACCACACCATTCAGCCCAAAAATCAACTAATACTGGCTTATTTGCATTAATCACATCTTGATCAAAGCTTGCGTCAGTTACCGTTTTAATATGTTCACTCATGTGTAAACCTCAGTTATTTGGAATTCTTTAGGATCAAAACAAACCCTAATCCAACCTATTATAGATCACCGCCCACAGCTTGCAACACACTTAATACAGTAATCGCCGCAGTTTCCGTACGCAATATCCTTGGACCTAAGGATAAAGGTTGGAATCCTTGGGTGCAGGCAGTGGTCATTTCATCATCACTTAACCCACCTTCTGGACCAATCAACAAGCTAATATTCACGTTGCTCAGAGAATAATCGCGCCAGGTTTTATCAGTGCCTGGATGCAAAATTAATTTTAATTCTGCCTGCACTTCCTGGAGATACTGCGCGAAGCTCAAAGGTTGATGTACTTGAGGAACCATATTACGACCAGACTGCTCACAGGCTGCGATGACTATAGACTGCCACTGGTGTAACTTTTTTGCCATGCGTTCTTTATCTAATTTAACCACACAACGCTCAGTAATAATGGGGGTAATGCTGCTTACACCTAACTCAACTGCCTTTTGCATGACAAGCTCCATCCGCTCCCCTTTAGAAATAGCTTGCGCTAAATGGATGCGCAATGGCGATTCCTTACTCACCTCAGTCATGCTATCAATCGTGACAATAACCTGCTTTTTTTTCACCGTATGGATGGTTGCCGCAAACTCACGATTATCTCCGCAAAAAAGGGTTAAGAACTCCCCTGCCTGCATGCGTAAAACCACGCCCACGTGTTGACTGGCTTCTGGCGATAACTCTAGCAACTGGCCACATTGATAATCGCCAGGTTGATAAATACGAACTGTTCTCACTCTGATTAGCTTCCTATAGGCTTGATAATCCCTCTAAGTTAATTTATTTCCGATTTTTTACAAGAGTCACATACGGAATAATTCTAGCCTGTGTTAAAATTTTTCCTTTTTAATGCGAGGAATCTGAATACTATGAGCACAATGCGTATCGAATCAGACAGTATGGGTGAAATTGAAGTCCCAGCGGATAAATATTGGGGTGCACAAACTGAGCGCTCGCTACACCACTTTAATATTGGTAAAGACATTATGCCTCGCGAAGTGACTCATGCTTTTGGTATTTTGAAAAAAGCCGCAGCGCTTACCAATTTAGATTTAGGCAAACTACCTCAAGATAAGGCGGATTTAATCGTTAAAGCCGCAGATGAAGTCAGTAAAGGCTTATTGGATGCGCATTTTCCATTGCATGTTTGGCAGACAGGAAGTGGCACGCAATCGAATATGAATGCTAATGAAGTTATTTCTAACCGTGCGATTGAAATGGCGGGGGGCGTCATGGGTAGCAAAGCACCTGTTCATCCTAATGATCATGTGAATATGTCCCAGTCATCCAATGATACGTTCCCAACAGCCATGCATATTGCCGCAGCGATCGCATTGAACGAAAAATTAATTCCAACCGTTAAAAATCTACGCAATGCATTTGCCGCCAAAATGGTTGCCTTTAAAGACATCGTAAAAATTGGCCGCACCCATTTACAAGATGCAGTGCCCATTACTTTAGGCCAAGAGTTTTCTGGCTATGTAGCGCAACTTGATGCGTGCATCAAACGTTTAGAAGAAGTACTCCCTGAATTATATGAACTAGCTGCAGGTGGTACGGCCGTAGGCACAGGGTTAAATACCCATCCGCAGTTTGCCACTAAAGTAGCAGAGCATATTGCGCAAATCACACAATTGCCGTTTGTTAGTGCTGAAAATAAGTTCGCAGCGCTTGCCTCGCATGAACCATTAGTATTTGCTCATGGGGCAATGAAAACTCTAGCTTGTGCGTTAATGAAAATAGCTAATGATATTCGTTGGTTGGCTTCTGGCCCGCGCTGCGGAATTGGCGAGCTTACGATTCCTGAAAATGAGCCTGGTTCATCGATTATGCCGGGTAAAGTGAATCCGACTCAATCTGAAGCCATGACGATGGTTTGTGCGCAAGTGCTGGGGAATGATACGGCCATTGGCATTGCAGATAGCCAGGGGAACTTTGAGTTGAACGTGTTTAAGCCAGTAATGATTTTTAACTTCATGCACTCGCTTAACTTATTAAACGATACCTGCCATTCCTTCCAAGAATTCTGTGCTGAAGGTATTGAGCCTAATCGCACGATGATTGATTACTACTTGCATCATTCCTTGATGTTAGTAACCGCATTGAATCAGCATATTGGCTATGATAAAGCGGCTAAAATTGCGAAAACAGCTCATCACGATAATTCTTCGTTACAGGAAGCAGCAGTGAAGTTAGGTTATTTAACTGCTGAGCGTTTTGCAGAGCTAGTCCGGCCTGAAAAAATGATTGCTCCGGAGTAATTACTGACGTGGTTATACCGTAACCCGTATTAGTGCGACGTAATATGGGGACTTGTGCCACAACCTCCCGTATTACGACTCGTCTAATACGGGCTATCTTCCCCGGTAAAACTTATCTCTATCTTTTTACAATAAAAATTCCTTGAAATTGATTATTGTCTATTGCATAGTTGCGCGGCTTAGCAGCATGCTGCTAGGAAAAAGGATACTAATATTAATTTTAATAGGACTTATTTATTATGGCAAAAGGCTTTACTGCTTCTGTAAAAAAAGACGATAAAAATGCAAAAACATCTCACAATGAGATCTATCGCGACAATGGCAAAAAAGTAACTCTTTTTGGAAAGCACACCACTCGCTCCAAGGCAAATAAAGAATTAATTGAAGATTCCTTATTGAGGGAACCGCTTGAGGGTTCATCCTTTAACCCATAATTTAGTCGTAGCCCATATTAGTATGACCTAATACGGGCTATAATCCTGAGGTGATTTAATCACCACGCCACAAATTAGTTTTCATCAAATCCAAAACAGTATCCCCTTGGCCATTGATAATGGCTTTTAACATATACAAGCTAAAACCTTTAACTTGGGCGGCCTCAATACTTGGAGGCACGATTAATTCATTACGATGCACCACCACATCCATGACGACGGGGCCATCATAAGCAAATGCCGTATGTAAATCATTATTTAAGGTTTCGGCACTCTCCACACGAATCCCCTTAATTCCCACAGCCTCAGCCATCGCGGCAAAATTAGGATTTACTAAAGAGGTAGCATAGTCCAACATGCCCCCAACATGCATTTCCATTTCGACAAAACCTAAAGCACCATTATTAAAAATGATGACTTTAACCGGAAGTTTATGTTGGACCAAGGTTAAAATATCCCCCATTAACATGGAGAAGCCGCCATCCCCACACATTGCAATCACCTGACGGTCAGGATAACTTGCTTGAGCACCGATAGCCTGGGAAAGTGCATTCGCCATCGATCCGTGGTTAAACGAGCCTAACAGCCGTCTTTGTCCATTCATCGCTAAATAACGCGCCGCCCAAACGGTTGGTGTTCCAACATCCGCAGTAAAAACCGTATCATCTTCAGCAATCATACTCACACAATGTGCTAAATATTGTGGATGTAAGGGAGAGTTGTCCGGCGTAGGGGTTGCTAGCGCATCTAAGCCTTGGCGCGCTTTAAGATAATGCGCCCGTGCTTTATCTAAATGACTGCTGTCATTTTTGATATCCAGTAAGGGAGCTAAGGCTTTTAGGGTACACGCAACATCACCAACTGCGCCTACGGCAATATCTACTCGCTTCCCTAATTGCTCACCATGCAAATCAATTTGGATAATCTGAGCTTTAGTTGGATAAAATTGACGATAGGGAAAACTAGTTCCCAACAAAAGTAAGGTATCGCAAGCTTCCATAGCATGGTAGCCTGAAGAAAATCCGATAAATCCGGTCATTCCCACATCGTATGGATTATTCGGCTCAATAAACGGTTTGCCACGAACGGTATGAATTACCGGGGCTTTGAGAGTATGGCACAAGAGCATTAATTCTTCATGCGCCTCTGCCGCGCCAATACCGCAAAAAATAGTAATATTTTTAGCCGCATTGAGGCGTTCGGCAATATCTTTTAATATCGGCTCTGGAGGAGTAACCTTTGGGTGTACATTAGTGATACGCTTTTTACTTGCCTCAAAACGAGCCGGCTGCAATGCCACATCGCCAGAAATAACCAACACAGCAACATCTGATTTAGCTTTAGCAGCCTGAATGGCCATATTCAATAAGCGAGGCATTTGTTCTGCAGAATTGACTACTTCACAAAAGCAACTGCATTCTTTAAATAAGATATTCGGGTGTGTTTCCTGGAAATAATCACCACCGACCTCCGCACTGGGGATATGTGCAGCAATAGCTAATACAGGTACTTTGCTACGGTGGCAGTCGTAAAGCCCATTAATTAAATGCAAATTACCAGGACCACAGCTACCCGCACAAACAGCCAATTCACCAGTTAGTTGTGCCTCTGCTCCAGCAGCAAAAGCCCCAGCTTCTTCATGACGAACATGCACCCATTGGATGTCCTTATATTTTTGCAAAGCATTCGTAATTCCGTTTAACGAATCTCCTACAATTCCATAAATTCGTTTGACGCCTTCATTATTTAGAGTATCCACCAATACTTCTGCTGCATTCGTCATTGCACGCTCCTTGATACAATTTAATTATTAGTTTAGTACAGAGGAGATATATAAGAAATTTTAAGTTAAAGGCTCGGCGTCTTTAAGGAAAAAAAGGGGGCGGTAAGAGTACGCCCCCGATCAGGTCTTATTGAATTACTGGAATCTGTGGTGCTGCTTTACGCACTGGTCCAGGTGTTGCTTTTTGAGTAGGATCTTTAGAGGCATAAGATTTTTGTACTGGTTTTGCTTTATGATGTTGAACTGCTTTTTTGCTTTGTTCCATAGGTACATAACGAGTATCTACGTGATCATGACGTTGCATATCCCAGCTGCACGCGGTTAAACCGAATGTTAAAGCAGCCCCCAAGAAACCACATTTAATTAAGTTATAATTTATCATTATTTGCTCCCTGCTTTTTTTAGTAACTTATTAAATATAAGTGATAAAAATCAAAAGCACCACCCTAAACCAAGAAGATTTTGTTTTTTCACATAAGCACCCTATAATCGAAACAGATTTCTCACTTACTAAAGGATTACCCTCATGATTTACCCAAACATACTCGAAACCATCGGCAAAACACCCGTTGTAAAAATTAATCGTCTGGGCCACGAATTAGATTGTGAGCTTTATGCTAAGTGTGAATTTTTTAACCCCGGCGGCTCAATTAAAGATCGAATTGGTTATGAAATGGTAGTTCATGCTGAAAAAGATGGCTTAATTAAACCAGGTTACACATTGATTGAACCTACTTCAGGTAATACAGGTATTGGTATCGCTCTGGCCGGTGCTGTTCTAGGATATAAAGTAATTATTACCATGCCTGAAAAAATGAGCCAAGAGAAACAATCCGTTCTAGAGCGTTTGGGCGCAAAAATCTACCGCACACCAACTGAGGCGGCTTATAATGATCCGGAAAGCCACATTTCTCTAGCTAAAAAATTACAAGCAGAAATTCCCAACTCCTATATTTTAGATCAGTACGCCAACCCGAATAACCCTAATGCTCATTATCGTGGCACCGCTCAAGAAATCATCGATGATTTCGGTATGGACTTACATATGGTTGTTGCAGGCGTAGGTACTGGCGGTACCATTACAGGCATCGCCAAACGCTTAAAAGAGTACAATCCCGCCATTAAAATTATTGGTATTGATCCAGAAGGCTCTATTTTAGGTGGGGGCACTGAAATTAAATCCTACCACGTAGAAGGGATTGGTTATGATTTCTTCCCTGAGGTATTAGACAATAAGTTAATTGATCAATATATTAAAACCAATGATGAAAACTCATTCCATGCGGCAAGACAACTTATGCGCGATGAAGGTTTATTAGTCGGTGGGTCTTCTGGTGCGGCAATGTGGGGTGCATTGCAAGCCGCTAAAACATTAAAGAAGGGGCAAAAATGCTTGGTTATTTTGCCAGATTCTATTCGTAACTACATGTCTAAATTTGCAAATGATGAATGGATGAAAGCGCAGGGTTTCCTTTAACATAAATATATCCGTATTGGCTATGCCAATACGGGCTACGCACACAATCGATTAATGAGCTCTAGCGGCAGCCTTGGCTGGTGTATTTTCTATATGCTCGAATAACTTATCTTTATCCACCGCACCAGCGATCATCCAACTTGCTAAAGCATTCGTTAACAATTGCACCATTCGTTTTTCTGAGCTTACTGGAGCTGCAGTAATAACTGGATGTGCATCTTGCTCTAAACGTGTAATAAATCCTGCGTTATATTCATTCTCAGGCAAAAAGCTAATATATAAATCCCTTAGCTGAGTAGCAGAAAGCTCGCCTGCAGCAACCATACTTAAAAAGGCATTACGTTGTTGCTCATAGGCATGTAAAAGCTCACGGTTTTCCGCAGAAATCGCGGTCATGATGTCATTCATTTTCCCTTCTTGCTCATTTGCCATGATCGTAGGTTTCGTACTAATTGCTAACTGTCCGACAAAGGTAAAATCAGCTTTTCGTTTTACCTCAGGATAATATTTATTTCCTTGCACTTGTAAACTAAGAGCTGGCTGATCTTTATCGGCAACACCTTCATGTCTTCTAAGTTCATGTTCAGGCTCTTTAAAAGAGAGGTTAATCGCAATATTTAAACTATCCTCTAAAGCTTTTAAAGCAACTGGAGGCAAAGCAGTTTTCATATCCCGTAAATAACTTTTAGCAGCATCTGGAGGCAGATTAGCAAAGACATCACGATAAATCGGATTTAAATGATCTTCATATAATCTATCAACCGTTAATTGACGTAACACATAAGCCATACATTCGACTAATTCTGATTTACGTGAATTACTAAGCAATCGCGTCATACGCTCTTTTGGTGTAGTCAAATAGGCGTCATTAGCCGCCGCATGTTGTGGAAAATACTGATAAAAACGACCTAACACTTTTTTCAAAGCAGCATCATTAATAGGGGAGTTATTTTGTAAATAATCAATTAATGCCACGGCCACTGCATGAAATTGCTCGCCTCCGACATTAATATATTCGTATTCTTTGCCCTGATTTGGTACATTTTCCACAGGAGCTCTAAAGAATCCACTGTTACTGCGTGCCACCATAACGCGCCCCTTAATTATCAATTTAAGTCCATTTTAATGAATCTAAATTAAGGAAATATTAACTAATGGTTTCCTTGTATATATATTAGCCATTATTTTCAAAATAAACTATTCACTATAAAATAAACGTCAGCACCATAATTCTAGACCATTTGCCAGAGCTTTACCCAGTTCGGCCAAATTTAATAACGTTTAACGGATCTAAAGAGGAACATATGGAACAATATCAGGATGATAATTGGATTCGCACCCAAGAACTGTTACAGCACTCACGTGAATTTATGGCCTATTTTGAATTGGCAGAGGCGAAAATGGATGAATGGCGCCAAGAAATTGAACGCCATGCGCTGCGCCTACAGCAACAACAAGAATCCATCAGCCTATTAACTGACAAATCCTTAGCGCAAATTAACCAGCATCGAGATCAACTGATACAGCATCTTCACAAGCAATTAAGCCCCTATGCTCCAGATCAATTTCAACGCATTGCCCACGAAAGCTGTGAACTCGTAAAACAGAGCGCTAATGATGCAGTAAATAAAAGCAATAAACTATTGCATAGCTTTCAATTACGTTTTAATTTTTTTGCCGTACTTATCACTATTTTAACCGCGTTTATTGTCGTACTTTATCTTAATGGGGAACTCCCTTGGGAAATGCATCATGTCGCCAAAAATGAGCGTCAAGCTGGGCGAATGTTATTACAGGTATGGCCTAAATTAAGCCAAGAAGAAAAAACAAAGATACTAACCTATATTAATCACTCCTAAATTGTCGCAACCTATTCTAAGGACCTCGCGTTGATCTTCTCCATTACGATTACTATTTATTTAATCCTGCTCCTTAGCTTGAGCGGCCGCTATCTATGCCGCCGTATCAAACAAGGGCGCATCGAGCAATGGAAAAAATCCCTGCATATCGATGAACATGAACGAGTTTTTCAACAGTTATATCATCATGCAAATGGGTTCCTATTATCCCAGCAAGCGCGTCAAAAAAGTGATTCACTCGATTATGTTTATGGTGAAATTAAACTTTTACCTTTCCTCGCTTTATTTTCACTAGCCCAGCCTGACAAACAAACCGTATTTTATGATCTTGGTTGTGGGGTAGGAAAAGCAGTGCTCGCTTGCGCGATGGTTTATCCTATAAATAAAAGTGTTGGGATAGAAATTCTGCCCCAACTTTATTTTAATGCCTGCAGACAAGTAGATTACTTAGCCCAACTACCCAATTATGCGGAGCAAGCAAAAAAAATTGAATTTATTTTAGGAGATTTTCTTGAAGTAAATTTGGATGAAGCAACCATTATTTTTATTAATTCAACTTCATTTTTTGGTCCAACCTGGGAGAAAATTTGCGCTCGCATTGAGCAATTACCCCAACTAAAAATCGTCATCACTACCAGCAAAACCTTACCAGGCAAGCACTTTAAGGTAATTCTGCAAACACAAATTGAAATGAGCTGGGGGGTGGTTTTTGCCTATATACATGCGCGAAAAAAGAGTAAATACTAACTGTCTTGAAAACATTGAATAATTTTTTACCCGATCTATACTTATAGAACAAGGGCATTGTCCGCACCTAAATCTGTAATGGTGACAGACTTTGGAACAAGCGACAATCACGAGGTGGGTATGATTAAATCGGAGCTCATAGAACACATTGCTGCTCGAATGACGCATCTTACTGAAAAACAAGTAGCTGATGGGATTAATAAGATATTAGAACTAATGAGTGATGCACTAGTTAAAAATCAACGGATTGAAATTCGTGGCTTTGGTAGCTTTTCGCTACATTACCGTCCGCCACGTAATGCCCATAATCCGAAAACAGGGGAAAAAGTAGTCACGAAGGCTAAGTACAGCCCCCACTTTAAACCTGGTAAAGAATTACGTGAGCGTGTTGATATGTCTCGGTCACAATACGAATTGCCAGCTGAGGAAGAATAGAGTATCTGGATATGAACTTTTCGTCATTGCGAGCCTTGGCAAAGCAATGACGGCAGTTTAAATCACATATCCTAAGAATAATGATGCCTTTACTTAAGTACGTGGCAAGGTTACACCAGTTTGTCCTTGGTATTTGCCACCACGATCGCGGTAGGAAACAGCGCAAACTTCGCTTGCTTCCAAGAAGAGCATTTGTGCAACGCCTTCATGAGCATAAATTTTTGCAGGCAAGGGCGTAGTATTCGAAAATTCCAAGGTAACATGTCCTTCCCACTCAGGCTCTAGGGGAGTAACGTTAACAATAATACCGCAACGCGCATAAGTGGATTTACCTAAGCAAATAGTCAGTACATTACGTGGAATACGGAAATACTCGACTGTGCGCGCCAAAGCAAACGAGTTTGGAGGAATGATACATACGTCAGACTCCACATCCACAAAACTATTTTCATCAAATGCCTTCGGATCGACTATAGATGAGTTGATGTTAGTAAAAATCTTAAACTCTCTTGAACAGCGCACGTCGTACCCATAACTAGATACTCCATAAGAAATAATCCGTCCACTCTCCTTTTCACGTACTTGGTTCGACTCGAATGGAGAAATCATTCCATGTTCAAGCGCCATTTTTTCAATCCATCTATCTGATTTAATCGACACGATGAAACCTCATAATTTTTTCAAAAAAGGAGTTCTATCATAAAAAACAAAGAAACGAAAGAGGGAGCCACACACCGAGGACACTGCCAGTGTAGATAAATATTATAAAAAACAATGAAACATCAAAAAACTGCAAAAGCAATACTTTTGCAGTTTGCCCATTATTTTTTCGCCATCTTCGCTAAAATATCCCCCAGCTCCATGGGCATGGGAAATACAATCGTGGAATTATTTGTTCCGGCAATCGCTGCTAAAGTCTGTAAATAACGTAGCTGCATTGCCTCTGGTTGTTGTGCTAATACTTGAGATGCTTGCAGTAGTTTTGCTGAAGCTTGTAATTCCCCTTCGGCATGAATAACTTTCGCACGACGTTCCCGTTCCGCTTCAGCTTGTTTAGCAATTGCACGAATCATACTTTCATCCAAATCGGCGTGTTTGATTTCGACATTAGAGACTTTGATGCCCCAATTATCCGTTTGTGCATCGAGTATTTTTTGCACGTCACTATTCAAACGCTCGCGTTCGGAAAGCATTTCATCAAGCTCATGTTGTCCCAAAACCGAACGCAAGGTAGTTTGCGCTAGCTGACTGGTGGCTTCATAATAATTTTCCACTTGAATAATCGCATGCTCTGGTGCAACAACCCGGAAATATAGTACCGCATTGACACGGACGGACACGTTATCCTTTGAAATCACATCCTGGCTCGGAACATCCATAACAATAGTACGTAAATCCACGCGCACTACTTGCTGAATTACCGGAATAATTAGCACTAATCCAGGACCTTTAACCCGCCAAAAGCGCCCAAGCATAAACACCACACCACGTTCATACTCCCGAAAAACCTTAACTGCGGATATTAATAGCAGTATAATGGCTGCAAATATTACCCCTAAAAAAGGCGTCATCTCATTCTCCTTGTGTTCCAGTATCTTCCTCAACATGTAACACTAATCCTGAAGAGCCCACCACAATAACTGGCTTACCTGCAGCAATAAAATGGCGTGATGCAGCACTCCAAATTTCACCGCGGATCAGCACCTGCCCTTTCAGATTAATATCTTCAAACGCTTGCCCCTGGCCACCAATTAAAATCTCTACTCCATGTTGCAGCTTTTGATTACGGGCCCTAACTACACTGCCTAAAAGAATGATGAAAATAACAATATTAACCACGGCCATGCCCCCAATTACAGACCACGCAACATGGAGAGTATATCCAGGGGTATCAATGAGCATGACTGAACCAATAAGAAAAGCGATGGTGCCGCCAACACCCAAGGAGCCAAAAGTAGGCAAAAAAGCCTCTGCAATTATGAATCCAATTCCCACAATAATGAGTAAAAAACCGGCATAATTCACCGGTAATAACTGTAATGCGTAAAAAGCGATAAGCAAAGAAATAGCCCCGATTACTCCTGGCAGAACAAAACCAGGATTAACTAACTCGAAGAAAATACCGTAGATACCCAAAAGCAGTAACAAGTAGGCAATAGTGGGATCGGTGATTAAGGATAAGACATAGGTACGCCAATCCGGATTGACTCGGTGGATTTGTGGATTACTCGTATTTAGGGTTATTTTTTGATTATTTTGCGTGACGACTGTCCCATTGAGTTGCGCTAATAAATCCTGTTCATCATTAGCAATAAAATTAATTACCTTTTGTTTTAATGCTTCTGTTGCCGTAAGTGTTTCTGCGTTTAATACCGCTTTTTGTGCAAATACGGGATCACGCCCGCGTAATTGTGCCAAAGAACGAATGGTGGCCACTGCATCATTCGTGACTTTCTTATCTATGGTATCTGCATGCTGACCCAATTGCGGGGCACCTGAAAATTCGGTACTAATATTAACGGGACTGGCAGCACCTAATTGAGTTCCAGGTGCCATCGCCGCTAAGGTTGCCGCATATAAGATATAAGTTCCGGCACTGGCAGCACGAGCCCCAGTAGGACTAACATAAACGACGATGGGTACATTAGAGGCCAAAAAGGTTTGCACGATGCTTCGCATCGACTCATTAAGTCCTCCTGGAGTATCAAGCAGTACCAGGATTAAATCTGCATGTTGGGCTTGATTTACATCACGTACAATGTAATCGGCAGTGGCAGGACCAATAGGACCTTTAATACTTAGTTCTACTATTCTTGCAGCATAGAGTGACGAAGAGTAAATGAAAACCACAAGGGATAGAGTAATTATTTTTTTAGCTAAACTCAAATAACGCATAGCCATCCTTTATGCGAAGCATTATATGTTTAAAGATAGCACAAAGAGTGTGGCGTAGTTACTTGCAACCAAGTTTCGGGGTTCTCGGCAAATGAAAGATGCCATGAAAGAAGGCCTGGTTGCAAGCAACCAGGCTACGGCTATTTAGAAGTAAACGCCTATTTGTGCTGAAACAGTATCTGCAGAACGCCCTGTTCCTAGTGTCGGGGCATTAGTAACACCTGTTGGAGCATTACCATTGGCAAAGTTGTTTTTTCCGTAATCCATATCATGTCGGTACTCAAGACTTTCAACCGTGTCTTTCCAAATAGAAATGTTGTACACCCCGATAAGACGTTGCTGGGGTAAGTTCAATGCTAAAGCATCCTTAGTCCATTGATAACCAAGGCCAATCGATGAGGGTCGATTAAAGCTCTTAAAGGTCACACCAAATTCGGTTTGCAAAGCTTGCGGTCTGGCTCCACGTGCATTGAAGCTTAAATCTTCCGTTCTAAATGGTTGAGTTACCCCTACCCACTCTGCTGTTAAGTTATAGCGATCAAAACCTACGCTACCATAAACATCCACCGCTTGGGTTTTGCGGACAATTTCACTTCCATGCAACAAGGAACCAAACCCGCCAAAGGTTCCAGGATTTGCGGCAGTATTTTGCATACCCGATGAATCAGCGATTGAACTAATATAGCTTGCGCCAACTTCTCCGGTAATATCATTTACAGCAAAACTATAACCTAAGTTAGCACCACCAACACCGGATTTCCCTGATTGAGTGTCACTACGATAAATATACATTGACGCAAAAGATCCACGATCCGTTTGCGATTTATATCCTAAAATAAAAGGACGCGTCTTTGTTCGCGCTAAATTCATCGTGAGTGGAGCACTAACCATCGCACTCGAGTAGCGTCCAAATGGAGCATATAATTGTCCGGCAGTAAAATAAAATGGCGTTTTATCCAAGTTACCAATATTCACAAATCCCAAGTTCAAACTGAATGCCGAGTTATTGATACGAGGCCCAATTTCCGGAGGGCTCTCATCATAAGCAATCGACATATAGGCTTCAACATTCTGGTTCAGTGCCGCGGCCACTGCTAATTCACTGGAACCTAAGGTTAAATCTGTATTCGTTTCCCCCATGTAGGAAGAGTTAACCATCCCTATAGGTTCGGCCTTACCACTAATTGCAATAATAGGGCGCTCCGGAATGGGATAACCAATCTTTTTATACGCATCATATAAACGACGTCGTTGCTGCATTAAGCGAATATCACGATTAATACTGGAAATGTTTACAATATAATCCGAACCATCAAATGCGGGTCGTGACCCCAAATATGGGGAGGTGACAACTGGGGTTCCGGCAATGTAGGTAACAACTCGATTATCAGCGACTAAAGCAGTAGGGTAAAAACCTATTGATGCTGGTTTCGCTTCCGGCGCATGAACAGTAATGGGTGAGGAATGATATTTAATTAACCTACTGTTTTTATGCCTGCCTTGCTGTTTTTTTTCACCTTGCTGCGCTACAGCCGTTGTTGGGCGCGAAGTCGTAGTAGCTCGTTGCAGACGAGCGGGTGCGGCAGAATGTTTTGTTTTATGGGTTACTAGTTTTTTTTGTAAAGCAATTAATTGTGATTGCAGTTGTTGTGTTTGCTTTTGTAAACGTTCTATTTCACGTTGCAACTGTTGATCATTTTCCGCATAGAGTGGCGATGAAAAACAGACTAAAGCCAATACAAGTTTTTTAATCTTCATGCGGCTACTCCTGTTTATTATTTTTTACTTCCACACAGGGTGTGGGCAGAAAGTATATCTTGTGAATTTAATGATGACTAGAGCTAAATTAAAACTTAATTGAAAAAATAATAGACAGGGGAATTTTTAAAAAAGCGAGGATTTGTAGTTGTGTCAGTATTAGAGGAGGTCGTAATATGGAAATATGTCTGACATAGAAACCCATATTACGCGACGCTAATATGGGTTTCACTGTTGATAATTTACGCGTTACCTACATACTTCAGACCAAAGTAAGGGCCGAAGAGTCCGTAGTTAACTGCTTGAACTTGAGCATTGGGTAACTGGAAGTTTTGGCTAAACAATGGATTGAAGTAGTTAATCGCTTGATAACCTGCATCAATGTTTATAGTACCTTCCCAGAAATCATGTGCATAATTCAAGCCAAGTTTTGCTTCTAAGCTTGGAACAATTGATTTCTTACGAGCAGACACTTGCGCATAAATAGCATGAAGATTATCAACCACAAAGCCTTCATGATATCGTGAGGTTCCGACCAGGATTGAACCAGTACCATTAGCAGTTACACTTAAACCATTAAACAAAGCATAAGAGTAATCGATTCCTGCAACAGGACCAATACCTTTAAAGTCGGTATTATCAAATACAGAAACGGTAGAACCAAACTGTAATGGAATCAATGGATAATTTAGATAGCTAGTCGCATTAGACTGAATATTTGCATATTGCATACCGCCAAAGAAACGCATTTTCTTTCTAGCACTTACATCAACATGCTGGCCCAACACGATATTTGCCTGATCAAATTGATCACGGCTTTCGTAATTAGCGGGAACTTGCAGAACAGTTGCAGGTGGAACTGCCAAAGGAGCTAAAAGGTTATTGAAATCCCCTTTAGAGTTTAAGTGCGTCCAGTTTACCGTGATGTCATTACCCGTGTTGAAGTAAAAAGAGCCCATTACACGGAACCCCCAACTCCAATCATCACGTACGTCAGCAACTTCTGAGCTAGCTGCACCTGTAGCCACATTTGGAACGAACTGCAGGCTTTTGTGAGCGCTGTAGATAGGACGCATGTACAGTGCATCAGCCCCTAATTCCCATTTTCTTGCCTCACAAGGAACAGTAACATTTCCAGGTGTACATACAGGCCCCATAGCGCCAGCAGCTGCATAGCCACTAGCAACCAATCCCAATACAGCAATAGTTGTCTTTTTTAGCATAAAAACTCCGTTTGAAAAAAAGCCCATCAACTGACGACGGGCTTCACTAGGCCTATTTACACATCACTTGCTTGTCATTACGGCCAAGAAAATAATCATGCAAACAAACCCTAAGATCTTAATCAATTAAGAAATTAAACATTACCAACATACTTCAAGCCAAAATACGGACCTGAAGCACCAAAATCTGACCTTTCAGCAATCAATGCGGGGCTAACCTGTCTGTTTGGGCTAAAATAATTAAACCACATATAACCAGCATCCAGGGTAATATCACCTTGCGCCATTGCGTATGTATAGTTAGCTCCCAATTTAGCTTCTAACTCAGGAACAATCGCCGTTGTAGAAAAACGAAATGGGGTAACCGTAACTCCGGGAACAATGGCTCCAGATACAGAATGGAAACCATCATCATTAAACTTAGCAGTACCAACTAAAACAGCAGCTGCCCCCTTGGCATAAACACCAAAGCCATTGCCAAACTCATAGGCCATATCAAGACCTGTGCGTGGACCAAAACCATTATATACAGACATAACTTGGAAATTTTCGCTAGCCGGCGTATCCAAAACAGCTACTCTTGTAATATCCACATCGGACGTGGACTTGATTCGTGCAAATTGGAAGCCGCCATGGAAACGCATTTTTTTGTTTACACTAAAATCAACAAATTGCCCTAACTCACCGTTAACAGCATCCCATCTCACCTTTTCTTTTGAAAAAGCGTCAAGGGCAGAAAAAATAAGTGGATTAATCAGGATGTCGTGATTGCCTGAATCTAAGTGGTACCAGGTTAATGTAAAATCGTTACCCGTGTTAAAGTGGTATGAACCTTCGAGCTGAAAACCCCAGCTCCATTGCCCGCCTTGATCATTGTATTCACTCGGATCAGCCGCAGTTGGATAATAAGCAAAATCGTGGTTTACAGTGGTTTGCAAATAGAGAGCTTGTCCGCCAACATCCCATGCAGTTTTGGCGCAAGGAACTGTAACATTACCAGGGGTACAAACAGGTCCCATGGTCCCAGCGAATACGGCGCTGCTGCCAAAGGCAAAGACAGCCATCGCTGTTTGTTTCAAGTTTAACATGCGTATCTCCACTTTCTTATTAGGGCCTGTTTACACGGCCTATTAATTTCCGTTTATAGCTCATTCTAACTAGAAACTAAATTCTTTAGCAAGGGTACGTTCTCGCTCTATAAAGCACTGCACCTCGCCAAATTATCCCCGATCAACTTTAGCAAAGTCAACACAATCACCGAAATATCTTGAAGGATAATCTTTAAATATTTGCAACATACTTTAAGCCAAAATAAAGACCTGAAATACTTAAATCAGTTGATCTATTTTCTGAAGTAGCTGTTTGATTATTTGCTATATTTTCAATAATATTTTGATTTCTTAATGGATTAAAATAATTCACCCACAAATAGCCTAAATCAAAAAGAAAGTCCCCTCTTTTTGTTGGGTAACTGTAGTTAAGCCCCACACTGGCCTCAAGCTCTGGAACCATCGCAGCGTAAGAGCCATGCACTGAGGTTAATGGCTCAGCCAAACCCGTAACACCAGACTTAATGGTGCCAACGAGTAGTGCCGTAGCAGCTTTAGCATACATAGTAAATCCGTTACCAAGAATGTAATGCATATCAATACCTGTACGTGGACCAAAACCACTAAAGGAGGTATTGTAAGCAAGATTTCGTGGTGCTGGTATACTGTCTGCATCAACCAAGCCTAAAAGGTCTGCAGGGATAATAAAGGCAAGTCGCGCATTCATCGTATTTTTTAGTCGGGCAAATTGAAAGCCACCATGAAAGCGATAGTTAACATCTCGCGTAAACTTGGCGAATTGGCCCAATTCACCATTTACAGCATCCCATTGGGTTTTCAATGCTAAACGTACATTAAGTGGATCAAATTCACCGAATGGATTAAATTTTAAATTTCCGCTCGTCCCATCTAAGTGATACCAATTGAGCGTCACATCATTACCGGAATTCAATAGGTAGGATGCCTCTAAATGGAAACCCCAGCCCCATTGCCCACCAAGGCCATTATAAATGTCATTGTCGCCTCGAGGATAATAGGAAAAATTTTGATTAAAATTAGTCTGCAAATACAGCGTTTTGGCCGCCACACTCCATGCAGTTTGTGTGCATGGCAATGTCACCGCTCCTGGCGTGCCCGCAGGCCCCATGGTACCTGCAAAAAGTATTTCACTACTAAAAATGAGTACAATAAGGATTAGTCTTTTTAAAACAAACATCCCTGGTCTCCACGTTTATAAATATTTATGAGTATTCTCTTTATTGCTTATTGTACAAACAATAAACGGATAGCAGCACTTATCCTTTGAGGGCACACAGTATCCATCATGACACAGAAATAAGTCAAGAAAATCAACCTGATAGTCACCTTTTACAAAGATCTCAAAAGGTCTTCTTGAAGAAATTGATTAAAGCAAATCTTTACGCGGTTTGGCACAATTAGACTAATAGTGATAAGCACTAAACACGATAACAAAGCGGGTAGTTTGTTAGAAACAATAAATCAGGAAAGAGAATACGAAGGAGGTAATATGAAAATAAAATTAGGAGAACCCACCCTATTTACACTAGGGTGGGTAATGAAAAAGCTAGTAATTAAACATTACCAACATATTTCAAACCAACGTATGGGCCAGAAGCACCAAAGTCAGAAACATGGCTTGTCAGGTCAACAGCTGAAACACGGTTGAACGCATTGAAGTAGTTGAACCACATGTAACCAGCGTCTAAAGTAACATCACCTTGAGCCATTGAGTAAGTGTAGTTAGCACCTAATTTAGCTTCTAGTTCTGGAATGATTGCAGTTTTTGAGCCATGGTATACAACTGCAGCAGGCTCAGAAAAATCACGGAAACCAGAAGTGAACTTAGTATTACCAACTAATACAGCAGCTGCTGCTTTAGCGTAAATACCAAATCCGTTACCGAATACATAGTTCATGTCTAAACCAGTACGTGGACCGAAACCGTTGAATTGAGTGCTGAAACCTTCTGCAGCGTCAACAGTTAATGGAGCTACAAGTGAAGCATAACCTGCGTTGTGCTTAGCACGAGCCCACTGGAAACCACCATGGAAACGCATTTTTTTGTTAGCGCTGAAATCAACGAATTGACCTAATTCACCGTTAACAGCATCCCACTTGTGCTTAGATTCAGCAGCGACAGTGAAGTTCTCACCATCAACAGCACCGTTGTAAGCAAAGCGATGAGTTCCAGTATCTAAATGATACCAAGTTAAAGTTACATCGTTACCAGTATTGAAGTGGTAAGAACCTTCTAATTGGAAACCCCAGTTCCAACGACTGTGGTCACGGAAGTTACCGTTTACATCAGGAAGGCCAACGAATTGGTTGTTGTTAGCGATTTGCAAATCAATAGCTTGGCCACTGATGTCCCATGCAGTACGCTCACAAGGAACAGTTACGTTTCCTGGTGTGCAAACTGGGCCCATAGTACCTGCAAATGCTGCTGCACTGCTACCTAAAGCGAGTACCGCTAATGCTGTTTTTTTCAAACTAAACATGCGTAGTCTCCATATAAGTTATTATTAAGTTCCAATTTTGTTATTAACTTACACAAAGAAGCTATTAACAAAACATGCACGTCGTTTTTTTGACGCAAGCATGAAAAGGTGAGCAGTATCTATACCGAGAGAAAATAAGTCAAGACAATTAGTTAAAAAAACTAAAATTTATAGGTTTTTTTTTTGAGTCACTGTATTTATTCGACCCAACATGCGGATTAATAATCCATTTTGCGCGGATAATACGTTTGTGCTTTTATAAAAAATCACCCCATTTTTTTAATAAAAAATGGGGTGATAAAGTGGGAGATTAAGCAAAATGTAACATGTACAAATTAAACATTACCTACGTACTTTAAGCCAACATAAGGACCAGAAGCTCCGAAGTCCATAGTTCTTGCAGTGCCAGTAGCAGCACTAACGTTGCTTAATGCATTGAAGTAGTTAAACCACATGTAACCAGCATCCAGAGTAATATCCCCTTGAGCCATTGAGTAAGTGTAGTTAGCACCTAATTTAGCTTCTAACTCAGGAACGATAGAAGTTTTAGAACCATGGAGGCTATTTGTAAGTGCGCCAAACTCAGCAGCAGCTGAGTTAAACTTAGAGCTACCTACTAAAATTGCTGCTGCTGCTTTAGCATAAACACCGAAACCATAACCTGTGAACACATAGTTCATGTCAAGGCCAGTACGTGGACCAAAACCATTGTATTGAGTTTCACCAGAAGAAGCGAAGTCAACTAGAGTACCTGCAGAACCAAGGCCTACAGCGTGATCAGTCTTAACACGAGCCCATTGGAAACCGCCATGGAAACGCATTTTTTTGTTCGCGCTGAAATCAACGAATTGACCTAATTCACCATTAACAGCATCCCACTTACGACCAACGTTGGCGAAACCAACTACATCAGCTACACCGTCAAAATCAGTCACGAAACCGTAACGGTTTCTGCTGCCATCTAAATGGTACCAAGTTAAAGTAATGTCGTTACCAGTGTTGAAGTGGTAAGAACCTTCTAATTGGAAGCCCCAATTCCAGCGACTGTGATCGCGGTATTGGCCAGTAGTATCAGCAATGAAGTAATCATTGTTATTAACGACTTGTAAATCAATGGCTTGACCACCGATATCCCATGCAGTGCGCTCACATGGTACAGTCACATTTCCTGGAGTGCAGACAGGTCCCATTGTTCCTGCGAATACTGCACTGCTACCTAAAGCGAGTACTGCTGCTGTTGTCTTTTTCAAACTTAACATGCTAAGTCTCCGTATTATTTTTATTTTTATTAATTCTGAATGTTTACTTGATAACTTACAATTTAAAAGTTACCAGCAGCATGCTTTCGTCGCTTTGGTTCGAAGCATGCAACACCATGAGTATGGCTCCGAAAATTAATAAAGCAAGTAAATTTACAAAAAAAAAAATAATATTTTTCATAAAGATACTTTTTTTGGGCACCGTCGCTATTTTTTAATCAGGCTGACAACAACTCTTCTATTTTCCGCACGGCCAGCATCTGTATCATTTCTAGCCACGGGTTTTAGCGCCCCCAGCCAAGTGACCGATAATTGCTCTTCTGGAACCCCTAAAGTTATTAGGTAATTTTGCACAGCCTGCGCACGATATTGCGAGATTGCATTATTATAACCCTTGCGACCACTTTCATCGGCATAACCAATAATCCGAATCACTTTAATCTGATGATCTGCTGCGGTATAACGTGCAATTCGTCGTAATTGGTCCTTATCTTGATCCGATAATTCACGGCTATCAGGAGCAAAATGAAAAACACTTTCTTTCACCCGATCAAAACCAAAGGGTAATAAATTACTGATACATCGCTGATAGTGAGAATAAGGTGTTTGAAAGCCACGAGGTGTCAATGCAACAGACACATCAAATCCTATATCCGAGCGATATTTAAATGTAGGTTCATAGCCTTGAGATAAATAAGTCAATAATTTTAATGTGGAATCTCGCTTTAAAAAAATTCCATAAGCGCCTGGATTTATCATTAATGAGCCGACCATATAGGTAGCACCTTCCGGTTTCCACATGGGTGCTCTAGCGATAATCCGCGCTGGCAATGGGCGAGTCACGGCATCCCATTTGCGTAACACAAAATGCGGTGACTGGGCAGCAAATTGTTCGAAATACCCGATACCATAATTAGGTATTGTTAGTGATAAACCACAACGGATTGGATTTCCAGTTACCTTCCAACTTTTTTCCCCTCCCATTGGAAAGGCATAATTGATTGGTGCCATTGCGAACGTTGTACTTACAGCTAGTACGTAGCTGACTGCAACGCGTTTTACAAACGCGTATCTCTTATTACTGAATTCCATTATTAATAATCCCCATGATTGAATTCATGTTATCCTTAGATATCGACACTGTTTTAAGAATCTTTAATTATGAAATCACTAATTATCAGCCAACCGGATGACTGGCATGTTCATTTTAGGGATAATGAGGTATTAGAGCATACCGTGTCAGCCAGTGCCGCACACTTTGCCCGTGTCTTAGTAATGCCTAATCTCAAGCCTGCGTTGACCAATTTGCCTGCGATTAGTGCTTATAGGGAGAGAATTCTTGCAGTTTTGCCTAATGACCATAACTTCACTCCCTACATGACCTTCTATTTAAACGAGTCGGTCACTGCTACAGAATTGGAACACGCCGCGGCTACTCCCTATATATTAGGCGCCAAACTTTATCCAGCCGGGGCAACAACTAATTCCGAAGCCGGAGCCAAGTCCCTGAGCGCGCTATATCCTTTACTTGAAGTCATGCAAGAACAGAATTTAGTATTACAAATTCATGGTGAAGTAACACATAGTGATATTTTTGAGCGTGAAACCTTATTCATTGATGAATATCTAAAACCCTTAGTCCTTAATTTCCCAAGATTACGCATCATTCTGGAGCATATTTCCACTCAAGCTGCGGTAAACTTTGTCAGCGAAGCACCAGAAACTGTTGCCGCCACCATTACCCCTCATCATTTACTGTACAACCGTAATCAGTTGCTTGCAGGAGGTATTAGGCCTCATTATTATTGCCTTCCTATTTTAAAGCATGAGCGTGACCAAAAGGCACTGCAACAAGCAGCTTGCAGTGGTAATCCCAAGTTTTTTGCCGGCACAGACAGTGCCCCGCACAGCATTCACAACAAAGAAAATGCTTGTGGCTGTGCGGGGATTTATTCAGCTCCCTTCGCCCTTGCACTTTATGCCCAAGTATTTGATGAATTAAACCAACTAACCAAGCTTAATCATTTTATGAGCCATTATGGTGCTGAATTTTATCAATTATCCATTAACCCAAAACAGGTTGAATTGATTAAGTCTCCGCAAACCTTACCAACAACAATGCCATTGGGTACAGAACTGGTTGTACCGATTGCGGCGGGTGAAACAATCCAATGGAGTATTCATGTCCCCTCTTGATAATGTATTAAGTAGTACAATGAAAGGCCGCTTTCGTGGCTTCTTGCCCGTAGTTGTCGATGTGGAAACGGCAGGGATAAATCCGCAGAAAAATGCCTTGCTGGAAATGTGTGTTGTCTTGCTCACCATGGATAAACAAGGCAATTTACAACGCAGCACCAGCCACTTTGAACACATCTTACCTTTTTCTGGAGCTGAGCTGGACCAAAAATCGCTAGAATTCAACCAAATTGATCCCTTCCAACCTCTGCGTTTTGCGGTAGAAGAAAAAATCGCTCTGGAACAGCTATTTAAACCCATTTTTAGTGCGATTAAACAACAGAACTGTCAACGGGCAGTTTTGGTTGGCCATAACGCGTGGTTCGATTTATTGTTTGTTAAAGAGGCAGTCAAAAGAACGGGGCTACAATCTCCCTTTCATGCGTTTACTTGCTTCGATACCGCCACCTTAGGTGGATTAATTTATGGACAAACCGTATTAGCAAAAGCGGCCCAGGCGGCAGGCGTTCCATTTAATCCTCATGAAGCACATTCTGCAATTTATGATGCAGAAAAAACCGCAGATTTGTTTTGTGAAATGACAAATACCTGGCGAAAGTCACAGCTTAAATAAAGATAATCATGGATAGTCGGGAAGAAGGAGCCCGTATTAACACAATGTAATACGGGCTACAATTAGGCTATGTCTATTATAATGAACCAGAATGCTCTGCAAGATATTCTGCAACACCTTGTGGAGAGGCAGTCATACCTGCCTGGCCTTTTCTCCAACCAGCAGGACAAACTTCACCTTTTTCTTCGAAGAATTGTACTGCATCAATAGTTCTTAAGAGCTCATCAACATTACGACCAATTGGTAAATCATTCACGATTTGTGCACGAACAACACCCTTAGTATCGATAACAAACGCACCACGGAATGCTACGCCAGCAGCTGGATGCTCTACACCATAAGCCTGGCAAATGCTATGGGTCATATCAGCAGCCATAGTGTAACGCACGGAACCAATTCCACCTTTTTCTACAGGAGTATTTCTGTATGCATTATGAGTGAAATGAGAATCAATAGACACGGTAACCACTTCAACATTACGGCTTTTGAATTCATCCATGCGGTGATCTAAAGCAATCAGTTCAGAAGGACATACAAAAGTGAAATCTAAAGGATAGAAAAACACTAATCCATATTTCCCTTTGATGTGCTCATGTAAATTAAATTTATCGACAATCTCACCATTGCCCATCACCGCAGCTACGGTAAAATCAGGAGCTTTACGTCCGACTAGTACACTCATTCTATGATCTCCATTTGCGCGCAAGAGGAATCCTTGCGCAGATTATTATTATCGAGAGCTTGTTTATATTTCGCTAGCCGTAACCAAAAGTGAAAAATGAGCCAACTTTGGCTAAGACAATCGAAATATAATAGCCTTATACGGCAATTGCATCACGTAACATGATTTCTAACTCACCTTGCTGGAATAATTCAGCAATAATATCTGAGCCACCAATCAATTCACCCTTAACATATAATTGAGGGAAAGTTGGCCAATCAGAAACTTGAGGTAACATTTGACGAATGTCGGGATTAGCAAGAACATCTACGTAAGCAAAATCAACACCACAAGCCTCGATGCATTGAACTGCACGCGCAGAAAAACCACATTGAGGCATCTTTGGGGATCCTTTCATGTATAGCAGAATCGTATTTTCTGCGATTTGTTTTTTAATTTTTTCGATTGTATCCACGCTTGTGTACCTTTAAAATAATAAAAACGCTCATTATGGCGAAAAGCTAGCGCGGCCGCAACTTATTTCACTCTCCCTACCCCGACGCATCAAGGTAAAAGCAGGTACCGCACACACCAAGCGAATGAGTAATTGTTTTAATAATAGGCATGGAATCTTAAGGAAATATTAATTGAATATCATATTTGTCCTGCTACACTTAGGGCAACTCACAATAAGGAGAATTTCATGACTTTTACATTACCCAAATTGCCCTATGAAATGGATGCTTTAGCACCACATATTTCTAAAGAAACTCTTGAATATCATTATGGAAAACACCATCAAGCTTATGTGAATAACTTAAATAAGTTAATTCCTGGAACTGAATTTGAATCAATGTCTCTTGAAGATATTATTATGAAATCAAAAGGTGGGGTATTCAATAATGCTGCTCAAATTTGGAACCATACCTTCTACTGGCATTGTTTGAGCCCAAACGGTGGTGGTGAGCCAACAGGCAAACTTGCTGATGCCATCAACAAGCATTTCGGTTCGTTTAGTACCTTTAAAGAACAATTTACCCAAGCAGCCGCTACTACTTTTGGTTCAGGCTGGGCATGGCTAGCTCAAGATAAGGCTGGTGATTTAAAGATTATGAGTACCAGTAATGCAGGCACCCCCATGACTGAAGGCTTAACAGCTCTATTAACCTGTGATGTATGGGAACACGCTTATTATATTGATTACCGTAATGCGCGTCCTGATTACATCAGTGCATTTTGGTCATTGGTGAATTGGGAGTTCGTCTCTGATAATATGAAGTAAGTGATGGGATAATTGCCGAATCACTACCATTAAATTAAGCGCTCGGCCATTATAGGCTGGGCTACCAAGTCCAGCATCGGATGCGTTGCTGGCGGTGTTTGCTGGGCTGACAGCCCAGCCTACGATTTTATATGGACGGCAAAAAGATTATAAAAAGGAAGATAGATAATGGCTTTAATTACTAGTTACAATCCCATGCCCATAACCTTTACTCATGGTGAAGGCGTTTGGCTTTATGACGATCAGGGAAAAGCATATCTTGATGGCTTAAGTGGGATAGCCGTTTGTGGGCTAGGGCATGCGCATCCAGATGTGACCAAAACCATACAAGAGCAAGCAGCAAAACTCTTACATACCTCAAATACTTTTCACATTAAACAACAAGAATTACTTGCGGAAAAACTTACCTCCATGGCTGGAATGGAACAAGTATTTTTTGCCAACTCAGGTGCTGAGGCCAATGAAGCAGCTATTAAATTAACACGACTTTACGGTCATAAAAAAGGCATTGAAACCCCATCTATTATTGTGATGGAACGAGCCTTTCATGGACGCACGATGGCAACCTTAACCGCCTCAGGAAGTCGCAAAGTACAAGCAGGTTTTGAACCCTTGGTCCCCGGATTTATTCGCGCCCCTTTTAATGACATTGAAGCCATCCATACGATTGCGGCTAATCGGGAAGATGTGGTCGCGGTGATGCTAGAACCGATTCAAGGTGAAGGTGGGATTTACGCCGCCGAAGAAGGCTATTTGCGCGCAGTGGCCAAATTATGTGAACAACATGATTGGATGCTTATTTTGGATGAAATCCAAACTGGAAATGGGCGTACTGGTAAACTGTATGCATGCATGCACCATAATATTCAACCCGATATTCTTACTACGGCGAAAGGTCTAGGTAATGGCATACCCATCGGTGCTTGCCTGATGAGTAAAAAAGCTACGGATTTATTCAAACCAGGAAATCATGGCTCTACCTTTGGAGGTAACCCACTAGCCTGTGCCACCGCCTTAACTGTATTAGAAATCATTGAGCGGGATAAAATTTGCGATCTGGTTACCCGTAATAGTGCCCTATTAATGGATAAGCTCATTCAAAACTTAGGTGAACATCCACATGTTAAGGCAATTCGTGGAAAAGGTTATATGATTGGCGTAGAATTGGATAGACCAGCTATGGACATGCGTAATATAGGTTTAGCCAATGGCATCATCTTTAATGTCACTGCAGATACCGTTGTACGCTTATTACCTCCGCTCACCATTACTGAAGAAGAAATTGATGAATTAGTGAAACGTTTAACACACACTATTAATCAATTTACGCAATAAGCGGTATCTAAGATGTAGGCTGGGCTTCCCCAAGGCCCAGCAAAACCCTATTCATAACAGCCTCAAAACACCTCTTCTATGAAGCAAAATTAATAATATATTGCTTTTTTAGGTCTATTTGCAATAAAATATGCTCAACACATAATCATTTAGAACAAAGGAATGGCATTATGACCACCCTATCGCCTCAAACCACCTTAACAATAAACACATTAATCAATAGCTATAAAAACCTAAGCTCAAGAGAGAAAGCCCTTTTTCCCAAAGAAATTAAAAAAGTGCTTGAAGCCAACCTTGAGACAGAATTAGATTTTAAAACAGCATTAGATATTATTAATCTATGTGATACCCCACAACTACTAAAATTCTCATGCATTAGTAACTTTATCGAAAGCGCTCTGTTCCAATGTTGCAGGTTATTAAAAGCAAACCAGCTTTTCTCTGATGAAAATGCTATGGCCGTTTTAAATTATCCAAAATCTCAGCAACCTTCTCAGGAGCTCCCCAAATTAAAATTGCCAAAACTGAAGCATCTTTTTTCTGCCATTTGCACATTACAAGATCACGGCCTACTCGTGGATGCTGAAAAACAAGTGTATTTGGCCGTTGTAATGCAGCACGAAAAATCCCCCCGGCAAGTTGCGGAGGCCTTGGCCATCTTACATAAAGCCGATTTATTAAATGCAAAAAATATAGCCGTAACCACTCATCCAATTAATCCTGCTGCAGTAGCTAAAATCTTAACCCTCATCGCTCCGTTAGGTTTATTATCAGGCGAGCATGCAGAAAATAATTTTAAAAAAGTGATTAAGCATACAAAACCTGCGAGTTTGCTCTTAGATATAGAGTTACTTGATCCCCAAGATACTAAATTACAAGATAAATTTGAAAAAATTATGCGCCCTCGCACTTATACAGCCCCCCTGTTACTTTTAGGAGTAGTCGAAGGCAATATAGCCTCCATCGAAATAAATAATCCATTTAGCACCCCCAAAACCCCCAAGGGAGTGGTTGCCTCACTGATTCCCGGCGCATTCTAACTTTGCCGTATACGCCCCCTAATTTCACGGCGTTACATCCAGGCAACCTTAAGTTTGGTTTGGCCTGGATGAATCTTAGTTCAGGATGACGTACCTTCTTTAAATTGACGGCTGTAAATAAAGTTAAAAACGTAAAACACCATCCAGATAAATGCCAACGATAAGAAAAACAAAGACATTAAACTGGTTTGTTGGATATGGAAAAAATCCCGCAGAAAGTGACTTAACGAGCTACTGACCAAACACCATAAAAGAATAAATAATACTAATGAAATGAGTGTATTAATAAAATTTCTAATGCCATAAAAATGTGATAAGGCCCCAGAATCAACAATGCTTAAAGAAAAATATTGAGCCAACGCGTAACAAACAGAACTAAAAAAGCTACCCAACCCAATGAAAAAACAGCTTAAAAAATAATGCTCTCCAAAAAAAGCAACCATACACAAGTTAAATAACAAACCCAATGCAGCCAGGTGAAAAAGAATACGATAATTAAAACGCCTGAATAGTGAAATTGAAAATAAATTACCCACAAGCATACCCACACCGGCAAAAGAAAGAATTACCCCTATTTGCGAGACTGAAAAATACAAAGAGTAAAAAGGAATGATCATAATGGCCACTAAATTAAGCCACATAAAATTTAGGCTATATAAATACAATATCGATTGTCTGCTTACATTGAGCTCAACTCCTTGTGATTGAAATTGCGACTGCAATGAAACATTCTTCTGTAAATTCCAATGCACTAATAATAAGAAAATGCGATAAATCAAAATAACTGCAATAGAGGTAATTAATAAACTAGCAAACGATAATTGATGGAAAAAGAAGCTACCGATAAGTGGGCCAATAATATATCCCAACGTATTTGCAAGTCGCGTGGTAGTAATGACAAAAGGTAAATCTGTGTAATCACAATAAGTTGCCGTTACTTTATCAAAAAAAATAGACTCCATTGAGGCTAAAAAAGCAACACAAGCTAGAACAATGAGCAAAGTATCCAGAGGCAGTTTGTCCGTTAAAATAATAAACCAAAACCCCAGAAATAAAATTAAAATAAAATCAAGACAGTGCTTTAATGCGGTAAATACATTCGTATTTTCCAGCAGCTTAGGAACAATAAAAAGCAAAACCACTGTAGGCAGATAAATTAATGCTCCATAAAGCGGAAATTCCTCCAGCGTAATGTACTTCTGTAATAAGGTATTCAAGATAAAAAAGTTGAATACCTTAAATAAAACCGTCAATAATCCATGGTTTGCCCAAATTTGTAAGAATTGCTTTTTATTCATGCTTCAACATCCCTAGGATAACGCAAGTAATGCTTGATGGTTATTTTCCAAAAGTGCAAGCATGGATAAGCCATCCCGAAGCATTGCTTCATTTGCCAAGGAATAACAAGTCAAAACCCAAAAAATCCATTTAGCCGCAGAAATATAAACATCAATGTCATTAATCGCTAAAGGCCGTGCATAAGCATCTCTAAAGCATTTTGCCGCAGTCATATCTAAATACGGTTCATCACCATTTTTTTGCAGAACCCAGCTGGTAACCGTATCGATAAAATCGATTTCTGCACGCATCAAGCAAAAATTTTCCCAATCAATTAGAAAATATTCACCCGCATTATTCCAAATAACATTTTTAGGTTTTATATCGGAATGACAAATAACTGATGATTTATCTTGTCCCAGGCGCAAAATTTCCTCAGGGGTTACCCTTGCATACACTCCACTTAACAAATTTTTTAAAGGGTTATTCAAATATTGTATCGCTAGTTTTTCCACTAAAGCCAAGCCATGACTAGCGACCAGATTTTTCCAGCAACTAGCAAAGAAATACGATTTAAGATTAAAAAAATCCCTATTATAATGAGACAGTTCGCTTCGATGTAAGGTAGCGAGCACTTGCGCAATTTCCCTTTTTTGAGCGAGATTAAGATGAGATGGTTCTTTATTTTCGCCGGGAACGAAATGCATCATGTAAAATACAAGATCATCATATTCCTGCACAAATGAATTATTTATTGAAATCAACCTGGGGGATGCTATCTTCTTAGTAATGTCATCGATATAAGCCGTATGTAACATAAAGAAATTAATCAGTTCTGCATGATTTAACTGATATAACTCTTCTAATTTATCTCGATTTATCATTTTTATGGTGGCTGTTATTTCGCCACTCTCTTCTCGAGCAAAATACAGCGCCCCTGACATATTTTCTGATTCTTTTATTAGAACGGGATTTGAAAAATGGCGTTCTCGTAAAAAAGCCCCTAGACTGGATTCAATAGGTTGATGCATAGTTGTTTCCTTTTATTACAAAGTTAAAACCTTATTAAAAACCACTCATTCGGTTCCTAAGCCTCCCCCTCTCTAAAGCCTAAATTCAGCTACTCATAAGTTTAAAAACCAATAAAATGAGGTTTGAGTAATTATAGATCAATTTGCGTGGTTTTTTTTGATTTCCCCTAAATATTGAATTTAAAAACAAATATTCATTTTTAATGCCGCATTGCACAATAAGGTTAAAAAACAACCTGGATTTGTATAAATTTTGTGCTACCTTTAAAAAGCAATACCGCTGTTAACAGAGATGAAAAATGAGCCCAGATGTAATCAGTACAGAAACCATCATCGACCGACTAAGAAGAAATGCTCAAAACACTCCTGATAAAGCTGCTTTAACATTCCTTACTCAGAAAGAGAACATTTCTTTATCCAATAAAGCATTACTAGAACAAATCGAGCATTTTGCAACGCGAATTCTAAGGCTTGCTGAGCCTGGCTCACGGGCAATTATTTTATTAAATCCGGGAATAGATTATCTGGTATCCTTTTTAGGGTGTTTACTCGCCGGAGTTATTGCAGTTCCTGCATATCCTCCCACCAACAGTCGCCATAACATTAGATTATTATCGATTATCGAAGATGCTTCTGTGCAAGTGATTATTACTTCTGCTGCGGTAATTCATCGCCTAGATTTTAATGAAGATAATAAAACACAAGTCCTCATTGTGGAGGAAAAAGAAGATACCACGCCCTCCTTAACCCAATTTCCTGCGATTTCAGATAAAGACGTAGCCTTTCTACAATATACCTCTGGCTCTACTGGAAACCCCAAAGGGGTGATGGTAACCCATGGGAACATCATTGCTAATGCACAGTGCATCAATGAAAAATTAGATAGACGAGTGACCACGCTCTGTTCTTGGCTGCCTCCATTTCATGATATGGGGATGATTGGCTGTACACTTTTTCCTTTGGCCTACAATGGCCATGTGGTCAGCATGTCGCCCACTGATTTTTTGAAAAACCCATTAAAATGGTTAAAAGCTATCAGTGATTATCGCGCTGAATGTACAGCAGCACCTGACTTTGCTTACGATTTATGCTCCAGAGTTATTACCGCAGAAGAGAAAAAGGACTTAGATTTAAGCTCATGGCTTTTTGCAGTTAATGGTTCTGAGCCAGTGAATGCTGAGCATTTAAAACAATTTAGTGAGGCATTCGCAGAATGTGGGTTTAGCGCGAATGCGTGTCATCCCTCCTATGGTATGGCCGAAACCACCTTGTTGATATCAACCAAAGAAGTGGGTACTAAAACAGTGCTCATGCGAGCGAATAAGCAAGCATTTCAAAATAACATCATTAGAGAAGCTCAAGAAGATGAAGAGCATGTTCTTTTGGTTGGCTGCGGTACGCCCTATAGTAACTACGACTTAAAAATCATTGACCCTTCCAGTTTGGACATTTTGCCTACGAATAAAATTGGGGAAATTGTTGTTCATGGTGACTCGGTTACGAAGGGATATTGGAACAAACCCCAACTGAATCAAGAAATTTTTAACCTAAGATTAAGCACTGAAGACAAATCCTTTTTACGAACCGGGGACTTAGGTTTTTTAAACCCCAATGGTGAACTGTTTATAACTGGACGTCTTAAAGATTTAATTATCATTCGTGGGCAAAATCTTTATCCTCAAGATATTGAGCATTGTGTTGAAAAGAGCCATTCCTTGTTAATAAAACATGGTGGTGCTGCCTTTGTTATTGAAAAGGAAAATAATGAACCCGAATTAATCCTGGTTCAGGAAGTGCATCGTAGTGCGAAACAATTCGATGAAATTTTTTCAGCAATCTTAGATTGTTGTTCCCAAGAGTTACCTGTATTGCCTAGTGAGATTGTATTAATCAAACAATCATCATTACCCCGAACCTCTAGTGGCAAAGTGCAACGTAGCGGATGCAAACAAGCTTTTCTAGCGAAGCAATTGCACGTATATGCCCAATGGCAGCGAAAAGCGCTCCAACCAGAACAGCAAGTGCCTAGCTTAGCTAATGCGCATGAAAAAAACAGTCTAACCTCATGGATGAAACAATGGCTAGCCAGTAATTTATCGCTGCCACTGGAACAAATTGATGTTCACAAGAATTTTTCTTACTACGGCATGGATTCCGTAAGCGCAGTGCAGTTTACCGCAGCTCTGAGTCAATTGATAAACCAAGAAATCAACCCTAGTTTATTATGGTCCTTTACCACTATTGACGCTTTAGCAAGCCATTTGCTCCCTGAGGCTCATTCGCCTACGCCACACAATGGGCAGCAACACCACCAAAAACGCTTTGAGCCGGTAGCAATCATCGGTATGAGCTGCCGCTTTCCTGGAGGTAGTAACAGCCCACAAAAATTTTGGGAGCTATTACAAAGTGCTAAAGATGGAATCAGCAACGTTCCTTTGAGTCGTTGGGATTCTGAACTTTATACGGCACAACCAGGTGTTGCGGGAACAATAGCCACATCTAAAGGCGGTTTTATTGATAATATTGATCAATTTGATGCCGCTTTATTTAATATCAGTCGCCGTGAGGCAGAAGCGATGGATCCGCAACATCGTCTGTTGCTGGAGTTAACCTGGGAAGCACTTGAGCGTGCAGGTATTGCTCCCTTATCTTTAGATAATACTGATGCAGCTATTTTTATTGGGATTGCTTCAAATGACTACAGCCAATTAGCACATGATACGGCACACCATAATACGGATGCTTATTATGGTATAGGTAACGCCCATAGTGCAGCAGCTGGACGTATTGCCTATTTTTTAGGAACTCATGGTGAATCGATCGCCGTGGATACTGCATGCTCCTCTTCATTAGTCGCTGTATTCAATGCATGTCAGGATTTACATGAAAAAGGCTATAGCTTAGCGATTGTGGGTGGAGTGAACATCATTCTCGATCCGTCTTTAAGTGTAAGTTTTTCTCAAGCAGGCATGTTATCACCTAATGGCAAATGCCAAGTCTTTGATGCCAAGGCGGATGGTTATGTCCGTAGTGAAGGATGCGGTGTGCTCATCTTAAAACGATTAGCCGATGCGCAACGAGATAAAGATCCTATTTTGGCGGTGATTCAAAGTGCAGTAGTTAATAGTGATGGCCACAGTAATGGTATTACTGCGCCAAGTCCTAAAGCCCAACACGATTTAATTAGTAAAGCCATCCAGGCCGCAGGAATTTCTCCTGATGCAATTGATTATATTGAAACTCATGGTACCGGTACACGCTTAGGTGATCCCATTGAGTTTAATGCGCTGAAAGAGGTTTTTGCCACTGGAACACGCCAAAAGGATCTATATATAGGTTCGGTGAAAAGCAACATTGGTCATTTGGAAGCGGCTGCTGGTATGGCCGGTCTTATCAAAACGATTTTGATGTTACAGCATAAACAAATTCCAGCCAATTTGCATTTTGAAACCGTCAATCCGTTAATTAACTTAGCCGCTATTCCTGCACAAGTACCTACAAGCTTACAAGCCTGGGAACCTGGCATGCAAAAACAAATACGTTATGCAGGGGTGAGTTCTTTTGGTTTTACGGGAACCAATGCGCACCTTATCCTTACTGAGGCCCCAACTGCCGAGATAGTGACTGGCTCTGCGGATACACCAGAAAGACCAATGCATGTCCTCACTTTATCAGGGCATACTCCAGAGGCTTTAGCAGCACAACAAGCACGCTTAGCAGAATTCGTTCAAGGCGAAACGAGCCTTGAGTTAGCCAATGTATGTCATAAACTTGCTCTTGGCCGCAGCACTTTAGATTATCGCTTGGCTTTTCCAGTACAAACTCATGAGGAATTAATTGAGAAATTACGCACAACAATGCCAACCAATAAAGCTGCAGAAATAAATACAGCGAAAACCGCCTTTTTATTTACAGGGCAAGGTTCTCAATATTCAGGAATGGGCTGGGAACTTTATAATACTCATCCTTTGTTTAGGCAAGAGATCGATCAATGCAGCCAAATATTGGTGGATTATTTGCCTGAACCTCTGACTAAAATAATGTTTGATCCAGAGAAGGCATCTTTATTAAATCAAACTCAGTATACGCAACCCGCGTTGTTTGTTCTGCAATATGCTTTAGCGCAATTATGGATGAGCTGGGGAATTTTGCCAACAGCGGTTATTGGTCACAGCGTAGGTGAATATGTCGCGGCAACTGTAGCTGGGGTTATGAGTTTAGCCGATGGGTTAAAACTTATCGCCGCCCGCGCACGACTCATGCAAGCTCAACAAAAGGGCAGTATGCTTAGCGTGAATGTGGATGAAACTCAAGCTCAAGCGTTACTGCAAGAGTTTAAAACACAGTCTCCGGAGGCAATCTTAAATATTGCTGCAGTAAACAGCATCAGCCAAGTGGTATTTGCTGGCGAAGATGAAGCCATTTGCCAATTAAACCAGCAATGTCAACAACAGGGAATCCGCACCATTGAGTTGCAAGTGTCTCATGCTTTTCATTCCGAGCTTTTGCGCCCAATGATTGCTGAATTTAAGCAAATTGCCACAACCATTGAGTACCATACACCGAAGCGTGTGCTTATCTCTAATGTTAGTGGTAAAGAAGTTTCCGCCATCAACGCAGAGTATTGGGCCGAGCATGTCCTTGCTACAGTACAATTTAGTACAGGAATCAAAGAATTAATTTCAGAAAACTATCAAACCTTTATTGAGGTGGGACCTCAACCTGTTTTATTAGCCTTTGCCAGACAACAGACAAATCGCTCACAACAGGTTTTATGGCTTGCTTCGCTTAGAAGAAATCACCCTGATTGGCAAATCTTATCTGATGCGGTCGCTCAACTCTATGAAAACGGACATAACATTAATTGGCAGGCTTATGATGCTCCGTATGGATTCTCAGGCGATGCAAAACAGTTACCTACTTATGCGTTTCAACATCAATCCTATTGGCTGGCAGGGGGACAGAAGACTCCAGAAAGTAGCGCCATAAATCGAGGTTTAAGTCAGGCACTTTATCAGCTGGAATGGAAGCCATTAGGAGCACTGCAGCCATTAAGTAGACCGCAAACACAGACTGGAAAATGGTTGGTTTTTGCAAATCAAGATGCAGAAAGCCAGAATATGATAGAGCTCTTATCCACCTATTTACCAGAGATTGTGCAGGTACACCCAGGAAGAAAATTTGAGTTGTCTCAAGACGTAGCCGTGATCAATCCTGCTGAGCCAGAACAGTTTGCAAGCCTGTTAAGTAGACACGCAGAAATTCAAGGTATCGTCTATTTATGGGGCTTAGTTGGTACTGAGTTTTTCCAGGAACAGCAAATACAATCGCTAACTTGTGATGATATTAATCAATTAATTAAAAACTCCTGTGTCGGCTTGCTACATTTAGTGCAAACACTCATGCTGCACAAACAACAAGCCAAGCTATGGACCGTAACCAGAGGAACAACCACCGTAGCCCCTCGCTCCTTACCGCTCTTTTCACCATTAGTCGGTATGGGAAAAACATTGGTGCTTGAATACCCTGAACTGGATTATCATCATTTTGATGTTGAGCTGGAAACCACGACACAAAACGCAGCCTTACAACTGCAACAATTGCTTGCCCAACAGCAAGATGAAGCCATCCTTGCCTATCACAACGATTCATTATACGTACCACGAGTCACTCCTGCATTATTGCCTCCGATCACCAACAAAAAAGCATTAATAAAAAATGCCTCTTATCTCATTACTGGTGGACTTGGCGGCATAGGCTCCGTTTTATGTAAATGGCTGATTCAGCAAGAAGTAAATTCGATTATTTTACTGGGAAGACGTCCATTAAACGATGAAATAACCGCAATGCTTAATCCCTTGCGTGTTGAGGGTATAAGCATAAACTACATGCAAACCGATGTAAGCGATTGCCAACAACTGCGTCAAACGTTAATGGAAATCCAAAATACGCTGCCTGCAATTAAAGGAATTTTTCATGCCGCCGGCACTTTAAGTGATGGCTTATGGTCACAGTTAACCTGGCAGAATTTCGACCAAGTGTTCGCCGCAAAAGTACAAGGGGCTTGTAATTTGCACCACTTAAGTGTGGAGCTTCTCCCTGAGCTAGAACAGTTTGTGATGTTTTCATCACTCAGTTCTTTATTGGGTACCCCAGGACAAGCAAATTATGCCGCAGCGAATACTTTTCTCGATAATTTAGCCCACTACCGCGTGCAAGCAGGCTTGCCCGCACTTAGTATTAATTTTGGTCCTTGGCAGCAAGTAGGCATGACTCGAGATTTAGCACAATCTTGGTCGGCTTATGGTATTCACAATATTAGTGAAGCTTTAGGCTTAGCCGCATTAAAACAAGCCATGTCAGGGTCTTTCACCCAGTTGTGTTTAATGCCTAATAATATGGCGTCACAGCGAGCGCATTTACCTCGTTCCTATAAAAAATTATTGGCCGAGATTATTCCTGCAACTGAAGAAGCTCAACACGCATCAACGAAGCAACAGAGTCAAGACCTGATAGTGCGATTAAAGAGTCAACAACCGGAGCAACGGGTCACTGAGTTAACAGAATTTTTCATGAAAGAGGTTCGTAGCATTCTTCGATTAAAAGAAAGTGACCCCTTGCCAATGAACACCAACTTATTATCACTGGGTATGGATTCAATTCTGGGCATGGAATTAGTACGTCAGCTGCAATCCAAATTGTCGCTGGAAAATTTAAGCATCCAAGCCTTGCTGTTTGAGGACCGCTCACTGGAAAATGTAGTTCACTTTTTGAATGAAAAAATAGGTGATGCCGCAGTGCAAGTGCTTGCAACACCATCAACAGCAGTAGCGCCGCACCACTTATTGCAACTATCGGTGCAACAAACCCGTATTTGGAAGCATATTCAAGATCAACCCACAAATCCTATTTATGTAGTGACCAATCAGTTCCAACTTGAGGGTCCTGTGGACGTCGCTATTTTGGAAAAAAGCATTCAGCAGGTTATCGAACGACATCCGATGCTGCGTTACAGTTTTCATATTTCAATGGGAGCACCATTTCAATTTTGCCATGATGAGGTTGATTTTAAATTACACTACGTTGATCTTCGTACCTTAGAAGAAGGAGAACAAACCCAAAAAATAAACCAATTGCTGCGAAAAATAAGCACTCATACCTTTGACTTGAGTAAAGCCCCCTTATTGGAAAGCTATTTGATTCAACAAACTGACGAACGTTATGTTTGGGCCGTCAGTGTGAGTCATTTATTAACCGATGGTGGCAGCAGTTTGATTCTGTTTGAAGATATTCTGCATTTTTATGCACAAAATCAAAATCGCACTACGCAAACCTTGCCTGTGGCTACACCGTATGAAGATTTCGTGGATTGGCAATTAACCAACGTAGTTGATGGTACTTATGAAAAATACGTTGCTTTTTGGCGTGATACCCTACAGAACTATAATCCCCCGCTATTGCCTACGGATAGACCTTTACCGCAGCAAGCATCCACGTTTGGAGCAAAAGAAGCAATTACTATTTCTACGGAATTACTTAGCAAACTGCAAAATTTAGCGAAACAAAGCCAAGTAACGCTGCCTAATTTACTGCTTGCAACCTATGCATTAGTGTTGGCGCAATTTAGTAAAACAGAGCAAGCCTTTGTTACTATGCTTTGTGCTGGACGAGAAACTGAAAAATACCAAACAACGATGGGTAATGTGGCAAATGAACTGCCGCTGATTATCCATTCAGCTCCTACAATGAGCTTCATTGATATGGCCAAACAATTACAAAATGACTTAGTTCAGTTTTTTGAATATCAGTACATGCAACCAGAACAAATTGCAGCACTTGATTTACCAGTACCTGACGTGTCTTTTGACTTCCAGCACTTGACTATCAAACCAATTGATCCTGGCTTTAAACTGAAGCCATTAACTCAGAAAGATACCAGGATACCTCTTTGGGGCTCTAGCCCGCGCAAACTATCATTAAAATTTAATTATGATAGAAGCTTACTGACTGGATATCTTAAGTATCGAGTCGACCTATATGATCGTGAAACTATTTATCATCTGGCTACGCAGTTTCTGAAGATAATTGAGGAGGTTGTCGAGAAACCTGAAAGTACATGTGACAATTTAGCTAATTTGTGGAGCTAATTATGAGCAAGTCATACCTAATAAAACCCCCTTTATCAATATTCAAGGAGTATGATATTCGCAGTAAAGTTGGCGAAGACTTAAATGAAAACACTTACTATACCTTAGGGGTAGCGATTGGAAGTGAACTACAAGAGGTTCACGGATTACACACCCTCTTACTGTCTCGCGACAGCCGTGCAAGTAGCGATGCACTTGCAGAGTCCTTGATTAAAGGTTTATTAGAAAGTGGTACTCAAGTCATCGATATTGGCTGTTTACCAACGCCAATAATGCATTTCGCGATGTATGATTTGCAATGCCACTCTGGATTGATGGTGACTGCGAGCCATAATCCAGCAGATTATAATGGCTTAAAAATGACCTTAGGAGACCAGAACTACTATGGGGATAGGCTCTATGCTTTATACCAACGTATTATGGATGAAAAATTTTTAATTGACCGAGAGGGACGGGGAAAGCTGATTCAATATCCCTCGGAACAAATCATTAATAAATATATTCGCCTCGTTAAAGAGCGCACGGGAAACATTAAAAAACTTCGCATTGTGGTCGATTGTGGCAATGCTGTAGCTGGACATGTGGCCCCTCAATTATTAAGCGCCTTAGGTTGTGAGGTTATTCCCTTATATTGTGACGTACAATCCAGCTTTCCCAATCATCATCCCGACCCGTCCGTAGAAGAAAATTTAACTAGCCTATGCCGAATGGTGGTGGAACAACATGCAGACTTAGGTGTGGCTTTTGATGGCGATGGTGATCGTTTAGGTATTGTGGATAACCAAGGCTGCATCATTCCTTCCGATTATTTGCTGCTAGCTTTTGCGGATGCCTTACTGAAAAAAGAACCGAATACAGGCGTGGTATTTGATATTAAATGTACCCAACATTTAACTGAACACCTCCTCGCCAACCAAGGACGTCCGATCATGACGCGAACTGGTATGGCCCATATCATGTCAAGTATGTCAGAACATACAGCCGCAATCGGTGGTGAATATTGTGGACATTTCTACTTCCATGATCGCTGGCTGGAATATGATGATGGTATTTATGCTGCCGCCCGAGCACTAGAGATGTTAAGTGAACAGCAGGAAGATAGTCATAATTTTTTTGAAAAATTTCCTAAATCCTTAAGTACTAGTGAATTAAAAATTGACATTGAAGAGCAGCACAAAGACGAGTTCATGAAACAGCTGATTACCCATGCTCCGATGTACATAGGAGGAGAACTGGTGCAGATCGATGGACTGAGAGTAAAACATGCTGATGCCTGGGGACTGGTTCGCCCATCCAATACAGGACCTTATTTAACTCTGCGCTTTGAAGCAACGACTTATAGTGCCCTGCAAAACATTAAAGATTTGTTTGGCAAATTAATTACGACCATTAATCCTTCATTGGTCTTACCTTTTTAATGAGACATTATGGATAAAGAAGTACTTGCACTCTTTGATTTTGATGGGACATTAACTACGGGCCTGCCAAGTCGGCTACTTTTTTTAAACTACTTGGCCGGTTTACCGAAAATGCTGAGTAGTGTAGTGTCGAGTTTTGCTTACTCAACAAAAGGCCAGGAACACTTAAGTTGGCATAATTATCTTGATAGCCTTATTTTAAAAGGTCGAGACAAGCAGGAGCTCGATAAGCAGGCCTTGCAGTTTATCGAACAAGTACTTATCAAAAAATTACGTAAAGAAGCGATGGACCGTCTCGAGTTTCATCAGCAACAAGGCCACCGCTGTATTTTAATTAGTGGCGGTTGGGATATTTACCTGGAACCCTTAGCCAAAAAATATCAGTTTCAACACCTAATTTGTACCGAACTAGAATTTGATACACAGAGTAATAAAAGCACTGGCCGTATGCGCAATAATTACTGTACCGGACAACAAAAGGTTGATGAATTTATAAAACAGTATGCTGTTCGAGAGAACTATGAGCTTTATGCTTATGGAGATAGTGTTCATGATATGGCTTTACTCAATTATGCCGATCATGCTTTTTATCGATGTTTTGAGTGAATACATAAAAACAACATTGAAATTTATGCACTAATTACCACGGTCAAACCGTGGTAATTAGTGCATAAATTTCAAATCAATTACTTAATAACCAAGACCTCACTGCCCTCCTTGTTTCCTCAACCACCGTAAGCAATTGCTTATATAAAGCTTCCAACAAGAAACTATGGCCTGTTTTATAATACCGTTCTAAATATTGGCAGGCTTGTACCAATTTTTCGGCCCCACAATACACAAAACCACTCTTGATACGATGCACTAATTTTTGTACCGAGTGCCAATCGTTTTGGCGATGAGCCTGCTCAAGCTCAAATAAATCCGCTGGAGTTTCTTTGTCAATAATAGACGTTAAAATACTCCTAAGTAGATTAATATCACCACCCATATCTTCTAAAGCTCGATTCACATTAAAGAGTTTATAACCATCCAATTGAAATAAATACTCTTCGCTATCGAGCAACTTGGAGTCTCGTACTTCCGTTTTTACCCAAGGTTTAGTAGAAACGGGGGGGGGAGCTGTTTCGGAAAAATACGTGGTTTTAATCCCCGCTAACATTTCAGTAGTCATCGGTTTAGTAAACACTTCATTCATACCAGACTCTAAACAACTTCTTTTTATTTTCTCTTCTGAATGCGCTGTTAAGCCAATGATAGGCATCGGTTCTTTGTGTAACTCTCGTTCAAATTCACGAATTTTTCGTGTCAAATCAATACCTGAAAGACCAGGTAAGCCGAGATCCGTAATAATTAAATCAAAGCTTTGGTTTTTTGCCAGATGCAGCGCACTTTCGCCATCCATCACACTAGTGAATTGATAGCCTGCGAGCTTAATTAGATTTTCCAAGGTAAATAAAGCAATCTTATTGTCTTCAACTAACAATAATTTATAAGGTTTGGGCGTTGGACTTATTCCTGAGGCGGTCGCCATGTTATTGTTCATGCCATCAGATACGCGCGAGGGCATTATATTAAGCCTAGATTCACCCGTTTTCAATGACAGATCAAAATGAAAGCTTGTTCCTTTGCCAAGCTCACTGCTTACCTGAATTTCACCTCCCAACAACGCCACATAAGACTGCGCAATATGCAAACCGACACCATGCCCAGTGTAAGTTCCTTTATTTGATGGAGTTCCCCGGTAAAAACGATCAAATATTTTATCTTGCAACTCTTCAGGTATACCAATGCCGGTATCGGTAATATGAAAGCGAATCAGTGAATGCGTTTCATTTTGTGCTAAAAGGTCTAGTGTGATTTCAACCCGACCTGCTTGGGTGAATTTAATCGCATTACCCAATAAATTAAGTAAGATACGGTGGATTTTAGTCGCATCACTGATTAAACATGAAGGAACCCGCTCATCAATACTAGCCACAAAATCCAAGCCTTTAATCAAGGTCGAGGGCCGCTCTAACTGCTCGATATTGTGCACCAGTTGACGCAAATCAAAGGGTTCTTCATGCACATCCGCTTCATTCACATTATCCGCAGACACTACATCTAGAATTCCATTTAGCATGGAGAGTAATTGCGTACCACTTTCACCAAGCCAGTGAGCATATTGCTTTTGCGAAGCATCACTTAGGTTATCTTCTAATAACTTGGCCATACCCACTACTCCAGTTAAGGGAGTACGGATATCATGGCTCATATTGGCGATAAATTCCGTTTTGACCTTGTTGGCTAACTCTGAAGATACTTGCGCCTTGGTTAAGTCAGTGACATCGACTGAAATCCCTGCAAGCCCCATAACCTCGCCAGCCTGATTAAAAATAGGGACTTTACTAACCAAAGTATGAATCAAATCCCCTGCATCATTAACCAATTGCCCAGGCTCATTAATTACCGCTTTTCCGGTCGCAAAAATCTGTTCATCCGTTGCGCGATACTCTTTGGCTAGCTCCCAATCATTAAACACATCAAAATCAGTCTTGCCAATGATGTCATCGGTCGATTGTAAATTAATGAAATCAGCAGCCATCTGATTGCAACCAATATACTGCAAATCTCGGTTCTTCCAATAAACATAACAAGGAATCTTATTAATAATTCCGTTTAAATAATTATACACTTCATTAATATAATAAGGCAGCGCGTAGCGTTGCTTGAATTTAAAACCTAAAATCTGCTCACAAGCACGTTCCATCGATTGGAACATGCGTTCCTTCTCAGTAACATCTTTTCCCAGCAAGAAGAGTTTTTCCTCATTATCAACCTGCACCGCAATGCACTTCCAACTAAGAAAAATCCCATTAATTTCAGTCGGATTTGGATTAATTATTTTGCCATGTTCATCTAAGAGTGCCGGAAGCTCTAAAGCAGACCATAACTCAAAGAAAGACTGGGCAGCATGCTTTGGTTTTGACGTTAAGTGTAAAATGTTACGTGCCGCATCATTTATATAATCAATATGCAGTTGTGGGTTGAGGATAATAAAAGATACATTGAGTAAATCATAGGCTTTACCAAAATTTGGTATTTCTTGTCGAGTTATATTCATCTATTTATTCCCAATACTTTTCTTATCTGCAATCTTGATTCGTCTGGATGAGTTGAGCGAGCTGCCTAATCGTAGGTGCTGTGTACAGATGGTGGATCGATACAGAAACCACAAAGGTTTTATTTATTTTTTCAATTAAGCTCAAGGCCTTTAAGGAATACCCTCCTAAGGCAAAAAAATCATCATGGATACCTACATCCTCAATACCCAAGTTATCTTGCCATAATTGTGCCAATTGCGTTTCCACCTCATTGGTAGGCACTGCATAATTACTGACCACATTTAAATCATGGCGTGTTATTTTCGGTTGTACAGATGACGTTTGCAAGGGCGGGTGCAATAACATCACACTATAACGCTCTGGCTCATAATTGGAAATTATGACTTGAGCATGATTGCGCTCCATTGCCTGTAAAAATAATTGCTGTCCTTCTTGAGGGGAAATATCATTGCCACGCCCCAAATAACGAACCTCCTGCGGGCGCGGGGTTTCAACCGTCATGCCTAGCTCCCGCCAGCTATTCCAATTCAAACTCAGCATAAACCGCGTAGAAAACAGTCCAGCATGGGCAAATGCATCCAAGCTTGCATTAGCTGCACAATAATCAATTTGCCCTCTTTCTCCGGTAATTGCCGCAAGGGAAGAAGTTAAAACCACAAAATCCAACACGTTTCCTCGCAATGCGCGCGCTAAATTGTAGGTACCTTGGAGCTTAGGTACGAATACGGCATCAGCCTTAGCTTTAGTTTTTAGTTGCGCCAGCCCACTTCCAGCAATTCCTGCCGCATGAATCACTCCATCAATACGGCCTAACTGCTGTTGGTAATAGGTAACGGCATCACAGAGCGACGCCTCCTGACTGACATCGGCTTGATGGAAGAAAAGCCTTGCGCCTAAATCCTGCAATTGTTGCAAACGACTTACTTTGGCATACAGCGGATGTTGGCTGTCTTGCAAAATAGCCGTCCAGGCTGAGGGAGTTAGAACTGAACTACGCGATAAAAGAATAAATGTAGGCTGAGCAACCTTCCTGGCAATGGCCTCACATAAAATTAAAGCAATTCCCCCAACACCGCCGGTAATCAGATAAACCCCGTTATCTTTAAAACGATTTTTTACACCTAGAGCCTTACTTTCAGTATAAGCCAGCTCCCAGCGCAAGCCATGACGATAGGCAACAATGGGGCGATGCCGCTCCCATTGTCCCTGCACGCAGCTCTGCACAAGTTCATTCACTAACAATGGGCTTGCCGTCGCTAACTCATCAGGGTGAAAGTCAAATATCCGATACGTTAGAGCGGGATGTTCATGCATGAGCGCCCGGCAAGCCCCAATTAAACTGGCATTAGTCGGGACCATGGTTTCTGTACCAACGACCCGTTGTGTGCCTCGCGTTAGCAGCGCACATTGCAAGGGCATTTGCTCGCCAATCTGTTGTAAATAAGCCTGTGTCAGATAAAGCAGGCTATGAAAACTTCGCGCCAATTGCTGTTCTACTTCTGTATTATTGAGCACACTTACAGCATCATTATCGCAGGAAGATAAATGCACAATAATAGGCTGATGCAGTCTATTTTTTAGTGCCTTAAATAGCGTCTCATAATGGGCCTTCTCCCTAACATTGATACTAAAATGAGATGCGGAATGCGCTGCATACTCTTTAGCAAAGTCGACCGAAATAGGCGTTACCCCATGCCCCCTAAGAAAAGCAACGATTTGAGAGGCAAAACCATGTTGATCGTGAAAAACAATCCAACTATGAGCCGAAACCTCGTTTGCATTGAGCGCAAAAGGGTCGAAATATACGGGTTGGTGCGACCAAGCAGGAACATACATTTGCTCCTTACTGACCTCGCCATGCAATACATTATCTGGCTCAACCCAATAACGCTGCCGTTGAAATGCATAAGTGGGTAATGGAATACGTTGTCTTTTTTCATTTGCATGAAGACTATTCCAATCAATGTGAATACCTTGCTGCCACAAGGCACCTAAAGCAGACAAGAGCTGTTGATAATCCTGTGACGCAGCATGCTGATCGGCCAAAACCTGCGTCATAGAAATACCCGATACCTCCCCCTCGGCCACTTCTTTAAGAAAAGTAGTTAAACTACAGCCCGGCCCTACTTCAATAAAAAATGAGCGCGCATCCGCAAGCAACGTACGCAAACCACCGCAAAAATTTACAGTCTGGCGCATATGGCGATACCAATAGTCAGGATTCGAGGCTTCCTCTGAGGATAACCAAGTGCCAGTCACGTTAGAAATGAGTGGTATAGTCGGTGCAGACAACGAAATATTAGTCAGCATTTCTTTAAAAGGTCGCTCCACTGACTCCATAAAACGGCTATGAAAGGCGTGGCTCACTTTCAATTTTTGGTACGGTTTACCAATGCTCGACAAATGCAGGGCCAAGGCCGTAATCTCCGCTGCAGATCCTGAAGCAACACAATGATTACTGGCATTATGCAAAGCCAACTCTACAGGAATAAGCTGCTGATATACGTTAAACTCTTCTGCGCTGCAGGCAATAGCCAGCATATCGCCGCGCTCGGCACTAGCCATTAATAGGCCACGCTCACAAACGATAATAATCGCATCTTCAAAAGAAAAAACACCCGCTAAACACGCGGCGACATATTCACCAATGCTATGCCCAATAAGTACATCCGGCTTCACCCCATAACTCATTAATAATTGAGCCAAAGCATATTCAATGATAAATAAAATGGGTTGGGCGTACTGCGTCTGGTTTAGACGGACATCATCTGGGGTGTGAAGCAATTCCAATAGGTCACAATTGATGTAATTCCTGGCAAGATTTACCCCATGCTCAACCAGCAAAGTAAATAGGGGTACTTTATCCATCAGCTCCATCGCCATTAAATGATACTGCGCCCCCTGTCCCGGAAACATAAATACCACATTTTGGTCATGCTCATGACATTGAACGATAGGGCTTTGACTTAAACTGTGCATTAATTCATCTACGGTTTTACCAACCGCAAAACGACGCCAGGAAAAATCTTCTCGTCCTTTTTGCAAGGTATAAGCAACATCGGCCAAGTTAATCGCTGGCGCTTGTGCGGCTAAATAGTGCACTAGCTGTTCCGTATTTTGTTGCAGGGCACGTTTGCTTTTTGCAGATAGAACAAAGAGCTGTTCTTTATTGACGGCCATAGAGCTGGATTCTTGGTTATGCTCACTCAATACCATATGGATGTTGGTGCCCCCAACGCCAAAGGAACTAACTCCTGCATAACGTTGCCCTCCCACGGCTTGCCAATCCTGTAATTGGGAATTAATCACAAAAGGGCTGTCTTGTAAAAATAAATCAGGATTAGGCTGCAGAAAACCACACATAGGGGGAATTTGCCGATGATGCAGACATAAAGCCGTCTTAATCAACCCCGCAATTCCGGAAGTTACATCCGTATGACCAATATTGCCTTTAACAGAGCCTAAGAAACAAAACTGTTTTCGTTCTGTTTGCTCGCGATAAACGGCACTTAAAGCCCCTATTTCAACTACATCTCCTAGCACAGTGGCCGTACCGTGCGCCTCGAGATAGCCCACCTCGTCTGCCGTTATCTGTGCCTGCCCTAACGCGTCACGAATACACGACATTTGCCCACGGGTGCTGGGGGCTGTAAATCCCAGCTTGTCTGAACCATCATTATTAACACCACGCCCTCTAATTACGGCATAAATAGTATCACCATCAGCAAGAGCATCCGCTAAGCGCTTTAGAATAACGACACCCACACCATTAGAAAAAACCGTACCATTAGCCGCATCAGAAAAGGGACGGCAATGCCCATCAGGAGAAACAATGCTCTCATGTTGATAAACATAACCATCGCTCTGCGGCACCACAATCGATGCAGCACCCGCCAAAGCAATATCACTGTATCCAAGAATTAAATCCTGGCATGCATAGTCTACCGTAGCTAAACCTGTAGAACAGGAAGTATTCACATTGATACTGCGGCCTTTAAGATTAAGACGATAGGAAACTTGGGTACTGAGCATGTTGGCACTGGTAGCAATTCGTTGTTGTAAAAGATCATGCTCCTTATTAAACCAAGTGCTTTTTAACAGATTCTCTTGCAAATAAGTACTGTCCGACATTCCGGCAAAAACACTAATCGATTGCGCCTGTAATTTTTCTGGAGCAATGGCGGCATGTTCTAGGGCTTCCCAAGCGCATTCAAGAAAAACGCGTTGTTGTGGATCAGCGATTTGTGCATCCCCAGGGTTAAAACCAAAAAAGTTTGCGTCAAATTGCTCAATCCCTTGAAGAATTCCCCGTACGGGAACAAAATTCTTTTCTGTAACTTGCCTGGGTTGATTGACTAATTGCTCCTTATCAAATCGTTGTAGGCTTTCCTTACCTAGACACAAATTATCCCAATACTCCTGCAGCGAGTTGGCGCCAGGAAAACGGCAAGCCATACCGACAATCGCAACCTCATTGTCGACTGCGTCTTTAATGGCTTTTACCTTTGGCGTCTCAATCTGCCCCTCAAGATAGCAACTTAATTTATAAATAGTTGGATGCGAAAAAATATCCGCTACCTGCAATTCCGATTGTAATTCCTTGTTAATCTTGCTGCACGCTTCGGTGATTAATAGCGAATTGGCGCCCAATTCAAATAAATTTTTATGAGCATCAATGGCCTTGCGATTTAGCAAATGTTGCCAAATTTTTTTGATTGTCCCTTCAATCATACTGGACGAGGAAGTATCAATATGGAATGACAAATCCGTATGAGGTAGAGAATCCAATTTGAATTTATCCACCTTGCCAACCAAAGTCAGTGGCAATTCGTCGACCATGACGTACTTGGCAGGCAACATATAAGGAGGCAAGGTCTTACTTAAAAAATTGCGAATCTCATCGGCACTGACCACTGTTTCTGGCGTCGATAAGATAATATAGGCGGTAAGCATCTTGTGTGAGCTACCACCTAGCTCCACTTTAACGGCAGCCAGACTAATACCAGGAAAGCGCATGAGCTGCGTTTCAATCTCGCTTAAATGAATGCGAAAACCGCCAATTTTAACCTGATCGTCAAAACGCTCTAGAAACAGATATTCCCCAGATGCAAGTTGACGCACGCGATCCCCGGTTTTATATAACCGCTGGAACGGTTCGTCTTGGCAAAAAGGATTGGCAATAAATTTTTCATCATTTTGCATTGGTGCATTATGGTAGCCTAACGCTAAATTAATCCCGCTAACATACAACTCCCCCTCAATAGCTGGTTGTTTATTTTCATCAAGAACATACATCCTGACATTTTTAATGGGGGTACCAATAGCAGATAACAAATCATCTGACAGGAGGCTGTGTTCATCGCTACGCTGCCGGCAAGTATACGCTGTCGCCTCAGTAGGACCATAACCATTGATAAGCTCAATCGCTAAAGCGTGTTCTTTACGATAAGCTAAAAATTTTTTTAATAAGCCGGCATTAACTTGTTCACCACCGAAAATAATGACCCGAATTCCATCAAGAGTCATCGCGGCTGATTTAATCAACTGATGAAAAAAGCCTGTAGGCAAACATAAATAACGTACCTGATTCTCGTCAATAAACTGTTTAAGCTGTGAGGGTTCCGTTCTAATGGTATAAGGTACAATGGCTAGATTGGCGCCATTAAGCAACGCGCTCCACACTTCAAAGGGACTGGCATCAAAGGCAAGATTACTAAACTGAGCAATAACATCTCCTGCACGCAAACCAAAGTCATTTTGTTCGCACACCAAATTAACAACTGCTTGATGTGGAACAATAACCCCTTTAGGTCTTCCTGTAGACCCCGAAGTGTACATCATATACAAGGGGGCATCAGGTGCCAGAGGAATAGCTAAGTTTTCTCGCGAAAAACTAATGGACTCCATATTCAAATTCTTGATGAGTCGAACGGCGGTTTTATCTTCACTAATCAGGGATAAGTATTGCTCATTAGTAATGACTATTTTCGGCTGCGCATCTTTTAAGAGCTCTACTAATCGATTTTGTGGTGCTAAAGCATCTAAGGGTAAATAAGCTGCCCCTAGCTTTACCACCGCCAGTACGCTAACAATAAAATCAATCCCAGGTTCTAATAAGATACCGACAAACTCACCTGCACATACTTTGTGTTTTTTTAGACAGCGTGCGAGTTGATTCGCTTTTTCGTTGAGGGAGTTATAAGTTAGTTGTTTATCGCATTCACTAATAGCGGGGTACTGCGGCAGGAGCTGTACCTGTGACTCAAATAGTTCAATTATGTTATGTTTATAAGCGGTCTTAAGGTTTCTCATTGAACTAACCCTTTTATCTATTAATCTAACCAACGCAAAAAAACATGCCAATCCTGATGCCGAGAAGTCCGGAATCCCCTAGTATAAATGATTTAAAATTAAACAGCCATAAAAACACTTAATATTTTCTTAAGCTTTGTATCAAAAATAACCATAATGGAGCTAGCAAGATCTAGTTGGTATTCCAAACGCAAAATAGAGAACCCTAAGCACTACCCGCATTCGCAATACACCATCATTTAGAGTAGTTTAAAAAAGGCCATCATTCAGCTAATATATGATAATCTTCTCCTAGCTAAGACGGTTATGCGCACTATAAGCTTTATTGATGCCCTAATATCTGAAGTAGACACCGCGCTACGCACAATATTACCTCCTAACAAACGGGTCAGTACTCGATATTCTCCAGCAGCGGAAATTGAAGACACGCCATTAAGTTTGCGCGAAAAAAAACATGTCGCGGGTTTAATGCGGGTTAATCATGCTGGAGAGGTATGTGCCCAAGCCCTTTATCAAGGGCAAGCTTTAACCGCTCAATTGACACATATAAAGCAACAAATGAGTGATGCTGCCGCTGAAGAAGTAGATCACCTCGCATGGTGTGAAGAGCGTCTCTATGAATTAGGCTCAAAACCCAGCCTACTTAATCCAATATGGTACAGCGGTTCCATTTTGCTCGGTGCCCTCGCAGGATTTGCCGGAGACAAAGTCAGTCTGGGCTTTGTTGCAGAAACCGAACGCCAAGTAACGGCACATTTAAAAAATCATTTGCAAAAATTACCGGTACACGATAAAAAATCACAAGCCATACTAAAACAAATGCAAGTAGATGAAGAGCAACACGCAAAGACAGCTATAGAATCAGGCGGCATTGAGCTTCCCATACCGATTAAACAGATGATGAGCTTGGTATCTAAGTTGATGACGCACAGCAGCTACCATATATAACAACATCAATACAGAAGGAGCATTATTGTATATGGATCATACCACCGCTCTTACGCTCGTCGTAATTTTTGCTGCATTTTGCTTTGACTTTATCAATGGCTTCCACGATGCGGCAAACTCAATAGCAACTATTGTGACAACCAAAGTGCTGAGCCCTCGGCAAGCGGTTCTGTGGGCTGCATTTTTTAACTTTATTGCCTTCTTAGTATTTAATTTAACGGTGGCAAAAACCATTGGTCAAGAGTTGATTGATCCTCAAATTGTTGATTCACATGTAATTTTAGCAGCCTTACTTGGAGCTATATTTTGGAATTTAGTCACCTGGTATTATGGCCTTCCCTCAAGTTCCTCCCATGCCCTTATCGGTGGCCTGGCAGGAGCGGCTATTGCCAAAAGCGGTTTTACTTCATTAAAAATACTCGGCTTTACTAAGGTCATTGCGGGTATATTTATTTCCCCAATGCTAGGTTTAATAGTGGGGCTGCTGATTACTTACAGTTTGAAAAAATTTTTCCCACACCAACGCACAAAAGGTATGAAACGACTGTTTAGTGGATTCCAACTGTGTACCTCAGCCTTACTCAGTTTGACTCATGGCAGTAACGATGCTCAAAAAACCATGGGCATTATAGCCATACTATTATTTTCAAACGCTTGGCTTGAAGGCCCTTTTTATGTTCCCTTGTGGGTAGTCATTTCATGTCAGGCAGTAATTAGCCTGGGCACATTGTGTGGAGGATGGCGCATTGTCCATACCATGGGTACTAAAATTACCCGTCTAAATGCCATGAGAGGCTGTTCTGCAGAATGTGGGGCCGCAATTTCCTTATTCATCGCCACTCATTTTGGGGTGCCTGTATCCACGACCCATACCGTAACCGGGGCCATAACCGGCGTAGGCCTAACCCACGGATTCAAGGGAGCTCATTGGAACGTGATACGCCGGATTTTCTTTTCCTGGTTATTGACTATCCCTGCCGCGGGGGCAGTTGCGGCTGCATTGATATTGCAAGGGGTATAGTTTATTCACGCGAACGCTCACGTGAATAAGCTCTCTTTCATACGCAGATAATTAAATCATAACCACCCTCAAAATAACGTATTTTCAAAATCCCTTTCTTTTTTGCCGATTACGCTATACTTAAAAAAAGCGATTTAATACGCATAAATTAATTATGTTGATTAAACCAACAGCGCTCATGGATTTTTTTCGTATGAGGCAAGGATCACAAATGTCTAAGCCCCTTAATAAACATAATTTTACTAAAACACCGCAGTTAACATTAAGTGAACAACGAGAAATTGATAAAAAAATAGAGTTTGAAACGTCACTCTCTTTTCATAGCATGGTTAAACTTGGTGCATTTGCAAATATAATAGGAGCCTTCCTTTATGTTCTGGCACTGTATCATTCCACTGAATCACGATTAAGTATCTATTGGTACATTATTCTAGTCGCGGCAAATTTACTCAATGTCATGTGGGGTCTTCGTTTTGAATACAGCCATATCACCTCTGCTGAAATCCGTAAGTGCCGCAAAGGATTCCTCTATTTGCTCATAGGGGTCCTGTGGAAGAACTGACAAAAAGTGGGATTTCAGGAAAACCCCAACAATTAATTCGGTTTTAATTAAAGCGCTAGGAAATAAAAATAATAGCCATTGATATGTATTATTTCCATGGTTTTGGTGTTGTGTGCAAAGGACTAAATTTTTCTCTTTCTTTTGCCTTAGATGACTCTGTAGGTGCCATATATCCTGGCTCAGGTCGCCTCATTTCTCTAACATGATCTCTATATTGGTTTGTTTTTTCTTTCTCGGATATTAACTGTGGTGTTGGTTTAGGGAGCAACGTTCGCAACGCCGTTGGTTTATCAGCTTGCCAAGAGTCGTAATTATGGTCTCCTCTTTTAATTTCTGTTTTTACAATATGTCCACGTTCGGCTAACTGTAAACTCAACCCCTTGTTTAATGTAATTGCTCCAGGGAATGATTCACCATTTAAACTAGGAGTTTTACCTTCCTCAATTTCACCACCACTTAGATAAAATTTTATTGGCAAGCCATCTTTATGAGGTATTTTACTCAACCACGCCATCGCCGTTGCTTGTTTAGTTGTTTCAAGTATTGATGTTTTGGCTGCCTTTCCCCACTCCTCAAATTTATCAAATCCTTTCCAATCTTTATTCCACCAGAAAGCACCTGATTGAGAAAGAACATTACCAAATGTTTCAGGATTTGTAAGTGCAGCATGTGTTGCTGCAAGCCCACCAAAGCTGGTGCCACCTATTGTTGTTTGTTCTCGGCGTTTACTACATCCAAATGGAGGTTCTTGAAGCAGAGGGACAAGTTTATTACTTAAAAAATCAGCGAATTCTTTATTACAAGCGTACTCACCTATCCTATCCTCCGGTGCAGGAATATATACAGTGACTTGTGGAGATATTTGTTTCTTTTTACACAACTCATCTAAAATTGCAGGGGTAGATTTAACAGAATCCCCTGGCCGCATTTCTTGTTCGCCATCCATGAGTATTAAAACTCCTGGTTGAGTTTCAGTAGAGGGTGGCTGATGAATATAAAGAATGCGATCACCTTCCATTGTTTCTTCCACCGTGTCTTTAGGTATCAGACTACCCAAAGCATCAGCATTAATCTTCCCCTTGGAGTCGCGAGCTTGTCTATATATATAGGCAATAGGTTCAGGCATGGTCTTTCTCTGGTTTTGTTTTGTAAGAATTATTCTATTATTATAGTAACTATACGGAGCTTTGTTTCCTATCCCTGGTTAGAAGCAGGTATCCATCGATACAAAGTTGGTATAGATATCCCAAGATTTTGTGCAACATCCCGAGGTAACGAGCCAGAAGACAGTAATTGTTTAGCCGACTCAATTTTGCTTTGAGTCATTTTTCGTTTACGACCACCAACTCTACCTTTTGCTTTCGCAGCAGCTAAGCCCGCTTTAGTTCGTTCGGCCATTAATTCACGTTCCATTTGTGCAAGGCTTGCCATAACATGAAAAAAGAAACGGCCTGCTGGTGTGGACGTATCGACATTATCGGTAATGCTTTTAAAGTGGATTTCTTTCTGATGCAAATGATTAACTAAGTCAATCAATCCTTTAACAGTTCGTCCTAATCGATCTAATTTCCAAACAACCAAAGTGTCATTTTTTCTCAATACTTCAAGAGCTAGATCGAGACCTGGGCGATTTGCTTTGGTTCCTGATATGTGATCTTGATATAGCTTCTCACAGCCCACTTCCTTCAATGCAGAAAGTTGAAGTTCCAGATTTTGATCAATTGTTGAAACACGCGCATAACCAACCAACATAACAAATCCTCTATGATAAAACCCAGCGACCCTTTTGTTTGATTGCATCGTGCATCGCATCTGGTGCTAAGTCAATTTCTCCAGGCCAAGTTAATACCCCATATTCAAGATGGGCTTGATTAAAGACGTCTCTATCTTTAAGTGCAGCAAAAATGCCCGCTCGCTCACTCATTATTAATGTAATCATTTCAACAAAACCATGTGTGCCATCATTGAATTCGACTTCAATTTCATAATTTTGTAGTGGTTTTACTTTTGTTAAACGCCAAGGAGCAGTGCATACTATTCCAGGGGCGATATTTTCTTTGGTGACTGATTTTGTTCGCATAATGTCCAATCCTCAAGTAACTCTGCGCGGTGTGCAAATGCCCATTCCAATACTAAAGCCAATGCTCGACGAGGCATAGAGCCCCTAATTACTTCAAGTGTATGTATATCAATGAGCACTTCATATTCTGCATATAAGGCATGAAAGTGAGGTGGCGCATGATCACCCCAAAACATTTGAATCAGTATTCCATAAAATGCACTAATTGTTGGCATTTACTCGTTGTCCTCTTTTCTCAAAACTCATATCAAGTATAATGCAGTAAGAAAGCAATATCAAGAATGGTTATTGAGAATAACAGAATCCAATAAAAACGGGGATCTACCCTAACGTAGTTTAATCTACTCAAAAACGAACGTTTTCAATAATAGGTATCCAAGTAATTAATGTATAGCCCTAATCGAATAAACCTGTTATCTGATCAAGAAATTGAAGCCATTTATGCTATCCCTGAATTTAATAAAGCTGAACGAGAGTTGTATTTTTCAATAACGGATGAGGAAATGCTCATCGTCAAAAAATATCGCACTACGAAGGCACAGATTTATTTTATTCGATTGCTTGGGTATTTTAAGGCCAAGCAACAGTTTTATAAATTTAATTTAGGCCAAGATAATGACTCACAATTTATTTTAGGAAAATATTTCGGGGAACACCTACTAGGACTTACAGGTCAAATCGATTTTAAAACTTATCAAAAACAAAAAACTGATATTCTCTTGTTGTTTGGCTTTAAAGATTGGCAGCCACCGTATGAGCCCAAAATTCAGCTTCATTTAAGTGAGCTGATCAAGCTGTACCCAAAAGGACATGATGCTCTACGACAATTATTAAACTACTTTAGTAATCAACAGATTGTTTTACCTTCGTATCGCACCATACAGGATATGTTTACCAATGCATATTCAATAGAAGATGCTCGACTTGATGCACTTATTTCAGTTATTCCAGAATCAAAAAAAGAACAACTGTCGGTTTTAATCAATAAAGAGGATGGGATAACTCCATTGAATGTAATCCGGTTGGATCAGAAGAATTTTAAATATAAGGCTATCAAGGCTGAGGTAGATAAGGCCTTGAGACTTGCCGAATTATATGATTTTGCAAAAAGCTTCCTCCCAAGACTCAAAATATCCAAGAACTCTATTCGCTATTATGCTGATTTAGCGGAACAGTACGCGGCTTCTAGGCTCAGACGTTTAAGTAAGCCACAACAATGGCTTCAAGCTTTGTGTTTTGTATATCATCGTTATCAACAAATTATGGATCACTTAATTACCAGCTTTATATATCACACCAGAGGTATAATGAATGAGGGTAAAATATATGCTGAAAAGGCAATGGCTGAGCATAGTTCAGGTTTGGTTGTTGACTTACCAAAATTGGCTCGATTTCTAAAATGGTTTCCAAATCGTAAGCATAATTTAACCCATGATGAGCTAAACCACCAAGCTTATAATATTTTACCAGTGGAACAGTTCCCTGCTCTTGCACAATTTTTGGAAGGCAGTGTATTTGATAAAAAAGCAGCCAAATGGGCATTTTTTCTGGAATCATCAAGGCAAATTGCATTGTATCTCCGGCCTATTATGTTAGCAGTACCGCTCGTATTTTATAAAAAAGACAGCGATATTATGAGGCTTATCGATTTACTCAAAAAACACTATGGTGCTGATAAAAGTCCATCATCATTTAAGCTGCCAAAGGATTTGGAGGACGCCATCTCTAAAACAATGATTCCTTACTTGAAAGCAAATCCAACTGATGAGCATGTAGATCCCCATTTATTTGAATTTTTTGTCTATCAAAAAATGTATCGTCGTTTAGATAAAGGACTGCTCTGTTGCAATGAAAGTGTCTCTTATTGTGACATAGACCATGATTTAATTGATGATGCGTTAGTGGATGATGTAGAAAAAATAGCCCATGAATTTGGTTATCCAAATATTCCAATCTATTGCAGTGAGCACTTAGATGAAGTGCTTAACGTCCTAGATAACACGTGGGATAGGGCAACAAAACGCATTAGTCTTGGCGAAAATCCTGGATTTCTGATAAAAGAAACTAAATCTGGTGAGCAAGAGTGGAGTCTAGGCTACGATAGCCTGGATAAGCTAGATGATGCTTTTTTTAAGACCCTCACACAAGTAGAAATCCCTGATATTACTATGCATATTGGTAATCACGTTGATATGTGGCGTGCATTTACCCACATGAAAACCCGTTATCATAAAAAAAGAAAGCCTGTTCCTTTGGTTGTTAATGCGTGCGTACTGTCCGATGCCTTTGGTATTGGTGAGGAAAAAATGGCTGATATGTCAGATCTTAGCCATAATCTTTTGCGATCAACTCATGAAGATTTCATTCGTGTGGATACTTTATGCCCTGCGAATGATATAGCAAGCAATTTACTCCATTCATTGCCTATTTTTAAACAATGGAATTTAATGGATTTACAATTATTAGCTGATGCAGACGGGCAAAAGCTTCCAACTAGTGAAAGTACAATTCAGTCAAGATATTCAAAAAAATTTCTTGGTAAGGAACCTGGGCTTTCTGTGTATACATTAATTGCAAATTTTGTTGCTGTGAATGCCAAGAATATTGGACCTAACGAGTATGAAGGACACTGTCTCTATGATGTAATCTTTGGCAATAAGACAGACATTGATATTGACATGGTGACTGGAGACAACCACTCTTTAAATCAACTCAATTTTGTTATACTGGATTCAATAGATATTGAATATGTTCCAAGTATAAAAAATGTTAAAGAAGCGACAAATGATTTGTTTTCAGTTAAATCAGTTGATCACTACACTGGAATTATTCGTCCTAGTGGGGTTATTAATAAAGGTCTGATTAAATCTGAGGAAAGAGGGATATTACGGGTTTTACTCTCCTTACTTTTGCAGGAAAATACTCAGAGCATCATCGTTAAAAAAATAAACTCTTCTGCTCGGTATGGAAGATTAAAAAAAGCACTTTTTGAGTACAATAAAATATTAAAAACTACGCATGTATTAAATTTAATAGATAACATGGCGCTTAGGAAGGCCATACGTGCAGCAAGAAATCGAACAGAGGCTTATCACCAATTGCAAGGTCTCATTAGGAAAGTTTATCGTGGGGTCTTTAAGGGAAAGAAAATTGTTAATAATCGAGTCAGTGCACATGCAGTAAGACTTGTTGCAAACTGTATCATTGCCTACAACGGTATTATTTTGAATACTATTTATGAAAAAATGCTTAAAGAAGGAGTTAGCCAAAACATTATTGATGAATTTATTAGAATATCACCTATTGCTTGGGCGCATATTGCCTTTACCGGAAAGTACAGTTTTAAAAAAAGTAATGGTGATATTAATATTGCAACAATGGTTGAGGAACTGGAAAAACATTTAAAGCAGCATTTTTGGAAAGTTACTTAAGTAACGCGTTCATTTTTAATTATTTGCAATAAAATTGCACGGATTGTTGGGCTAAATCTTGAAATCCCACTTTTTGTCAGTTCTTCCACAGGACCCCTCATAGCAATCTGTTTGATCTGGGGTAGTATAGGCATCTTATTTATGGATGGCCCACAACAACAACTTACTACGATTATCTTCTTATCTGCCGTCTTAATTTGCTTTTCATTCTCAACAGCGATGGATTTGACCATGGGGCTATCAAGTATCGTCTGCTTACTCGCCCCCACCATTCTTTATCATTTTTATGCAGCAATTTTTCTGTATCCAGGCATGGAGAGCAATCATCATATCAATATGCCCATTACTGCCGCGTTTTTGGTGCTCGGGCTATTCATGACCATTGCCTGCTTTATTGGCAATAAAATCATCCGTCAAGTCGTTCGTCTGGGTTATGAAAATGAATTACTGATGGCAAAATTAACGAGCATGAATGCCATTCTGGAGCAGCGAGTAAAAGAACGAACTGAAGAATTAGAAACTTCATTAAGATTAGTCACCTACCAGGCAACCCATGATTTATTAACGGAACTGCCAAATGAACGCTTACTCTATGAGCAAATACATCACGCGACTGAAAATGCCATGAACAATCATTATAGCTTTGCAATCGCCTGCTTTTCCCTTAATGGAATGGTAAAAATTAATGACAGTATTGGCCATCAAGCTGCAGCAACAATTATTCACCGCATTGCCCAACGATTTGCGCTACTATTTGGTAAAAATAATCAATATTTCATTTCCTTACTACGTCAAGATGTCTTTGTCATCTTAATTGATGCGATTTCCGATGAACTGGATATAAGCACTAGCGTGCAAGATTTTTTTGCGGTAATCAAAGATCCAGTGTATGTCGCCAAACAAGAGTTGAAATTAACCGCTAGTATTGGAGTCAGTATCTTTCCCCTCAATGGTCGTGATGCAGATACATTGATCACCAATGCCGAAGCGGCTCGCGTATTAGCCGCCCAAAGCGGGGGAAATAGTGTGCGTATATACAGTACGATGATTAATGCAGACGCCACTCGACAGCTCAACATAGAAAATCAACTCTATCGTGCAATTGAGAAAAATGAATTAACCTTAAATTATCAGCCTTTTATTGACCTGGAGACGGGTACAATCTGCGGTGCTGAAGCCTTGCTGCGTTGGAAAAACCCGATATTAGGCAAAGTATCGCCGGTAGAGTTTATCCCCATTGCGGAAATGAATAATATGATCCTTCCCATTGGCGAGTGGGTATTGCGTTCTGCCTGTCTGCAATTAAAAAAATGGCAAAAGAGCGGTTTTAAAAACTTCAAAATGTCAGTGAACTTATCTGCAAGACAATTAGCTCAGCAGAATCTTGTCGAATGCATTGCAGAAATACTAGCCACCCAAGACTTAGATCCAAAATACCTGGAATTAGAATTAACCGAATCGGAAGCCTTTAAGAATGAAGCCATCCCCATAATTAATAAATTCAGAGAGATGGGTATTTCCTTAGCTATTGATGACTTTGGCACGGGGTATTCTGAATTTAGCAATCTCAAACTGTTCAAAGTAGACCAGATTAAAATTGATAAGTCTTTTATTCAGGATATTGATGTCAGTGTCGACAGCCGGAACATTGTGTGCAACACCATCGCCTTAGCCAACAGCATGGAAATTAAATGCCTGGCCGAGGGTGTGGAAACCATGGAGCAAGTCACGTTTTTAAAAGAAAACGGTTGCCACATCATGCAAGGATTTTATTTCAGTGAGCCCCTAGAGGCTAAAGAATTTTTTAAGCTCTTGAAAAAATACTCGAAAACAGCCCATGAAAAACTGGCGAATGCTAAATAACATGTGGTGCCAACAAGGCATTGAGCCAGAACTCAATGTTGGACCATGGGCACCACCTACATTATTTTTGCTTATAGCCTGGCATAGCTAGAATATTTTCTTCCTCTACTCGATCTAAATTAGGGAGATTTACCACACTAGAATGCCCTTGCGGATTTAGCCACGTTAAAAGATGCTGAGCCTGATGCCTCATATATTGTCCACTCCGAGGCCATTGCTCGATAGTATAAATATTATTTTTTCCTTGCATCTTAGATAACTCTAAAATAATTCCATCCAAGGGATGTTTTTTTAAAATACTCATGACCATTTTATCGATAAGCTGCATTCCAGCACGATAACTCACAGCTCCCAACACGCTAATAAATAGCGCGAGAAAATTATGAGTATCAAATTCAGAAATAGGTAAGAATTTACCGGTATTTTCCATCAATTGATTAAGCACATAAAAAAAACTAAGTGGAATAATCTCTTGGCCATAAAATACGATACCTAAGGCATTTAAAGCACAGGCGAGCAACATAAAACGCAAGAAATCATCAATGACACATTCCATGCCTCGACGAATATAATAATTTCCTTGTGAAACTAAATCATTGTTATACGCTTTGAGTTTAACCCGATAAATAGTGCCTATATGATTATTAAAGGTATTAATTAAATTTGGATTAGTGAGGTAGGTAAAATATCGTGCCTGAAAGTCCTGAGCGTAACGCGCTCTATCCTCTTGTTCAATATATTGAGCATAACCAGGGTTTTCAAAGGTCACAACCACATAGTTTTTCCCTTTCTCTTTAAGTAATTCATAACCAACAAGCCCTGCTAAAACCCCACCTAAAGAATAGCCCGTTAAATACAATTGATTATGCGCTTGGGTGCGAATAAACTCACACAATCGTATGAATACCCCACGTTGATTACGGGTTTCTTCTACCAGCTGTTTGGCTGAGGCCAGGGTGTTGGGTTTATTTCCCCAAAGCATAGGAACAATGGTTTTAATATTGGCAATAAGATCACTTAGCGTACTCGCATCCGGGCCTCGAAAGGCAATAACCATTTCATTTTTATTATTCTGATAAACAGCAACACCTAGCCCATCGGCACTGTTCCAGAAAATGCGTTGCCAATCGCCTAATTTTATCTCATTTTTGTAATAGACTTGTTTACTAAGAATTGCGAGCTGCAAATGATCAAGCATGTAAAACCCTAGCTATAATTGCATTTTCATTTTTTGGGCAGAGTATAAGCGCGCATGCACTAGATGTCTATTATTTGACGGGTTCGCTCTTTCACCGCGCAATGTAACCAAGGTTTTCCTGGAAAAACCCCGATTATATTTAGCGCAGCCTTAACTATTTAACTACGTGAGATTCTTTACTACGCATACCATAACAAGCACCAATACAACTGGAAAAGGCACCAACGCCAACCGGAATACCAAGTAACCATGCAATAATATATCCCATAGCGATTCTCCTTGTGATTGGGTGAGCGTTCTATGCGACTTATTTATCAATTTTTACTTGTAATGCTTCCGTAGTACTTTTCCACGCTCTTTTCATAATTTCAGAATTAAAAGAAAAACCAAAATCACCATGACGATTTAAAGCAATTACTCCCATTTCTCCTTTTAATCGCTGATTACGTTCATGGAGCACATGATCGCACGCTTGTTGTAAGGGCATATTAAATTCCATCATCATCGATATAGTATGCGCAACAACGCCTCGAATTAAATATTCCCCTACTCCTGTACCTGAAACTGCACAGGTTTCATTATTAGCATAACAGCCCGCACCAATAATGCAGCTATCACCAATTCGTCCGGGAAGGCTATTACTTACTCCCCCAGTTGAAGTGCCTGCAGCAATATTTCCGTGCACATCTAAAGCAACTGCACCGACGGTGCCGGTCATTTTTTTATTACGTTGCTCTTCCTTGGTTTCGCTTAAAAACGCGCGTTGAAAAGCTTCATATTGATGAGGTTTGATAAAATAAGATTTAGGCTCCAAAGGAAGCTGATAATCCGTTGCCAACTCTAATGCACCATAGCCAGAAAGAAATACATGGGAGGTTTTTTCCATCACCAAGCGAGCAAGGCTGATTGGATTTTTAACGCACTCGACCATTGATACCGCTCCAGCCTGCAGCAAACGCCCCTCCATAATGGAGGCATCCATTTCTACCTCACCTCGACAGTTCAAAGCAGAACCACAACCCGCATTAAATAATGGATTATCTTCAAGCACTTGCACCGCAGCGACCACCGCGTCTAGTGAACTCCCTCGTTTTTCCAAAACGGCATAAGCTTGTTCCACCGCTAGGGCCAAGCCCTGCTCAACGTCTCGTTGATTCTCACGTAAAAAGCTACTGTCTTCGCTTGCACCACCATGTACCGCGATCGCAATCTTGTTCATAATGTCCCTCGAACTTTATTCCTGCTCCACAGGAATTGCTGGATTTCTCAATGCACGATTACTAATAGAAAATTGGCATCCTTTGACTAAAAGGTGCACCTTGAGATTCTCGACAAATACGGCCCCACCTTCGTCAACGTCGGTAATATTTGTTTGATTAATATCCCTGCCATCAATGATTACAACCATTCCTGAACCATAACATTCCGCATCAGAGCCATGTTTTATTACCAAGGCGGTATCCTCCCCCAAACCAATTCCTAATTGTTCTGGGTTCATAATAATGGCATGTGCAAGACGGCTAAATCGTCCCCGCTTAATAAAATGCGTGTCAATGATGCATGATTGCAAAAAACCAAGTCCGGAACAGGTGGATAAATTACGATAAATTAAGGCTTCCGACAAACCGCCTCCCATAATCATGACCGAAGACATCACCATTGCACCCGCACTAGTGCCTCCGATAATGACATCGCTGTCCTGATAGTAACGCTCTTTAATAAGATCAACTATTGGCGTGCCTCCTAAAATAGTCGACAAGCGAAATTGATCACCCCCAGTAAAAAAAATTGCTCCGGCTTCCTCAACCCGTTTTAGATACTCTTTCCCCCGAGCCTCGGCTCTTTTTTTAATAGGGAGAAAATCAATATTGCCATAGCCCATGTTTTGAAAGACTTGCTCATAGTCTTTTTTTACTTCATTTTGAATTTCCGAACCCGTAGTGATGATTTCGATCTTTTTATTTGAAGGAGGCAATAATTCACTCAAAATTTCATAGCGTCTAAATTCTTTTTTTTGCTCAGAAACATCTGGTGGAGCATCACCCTTATTTTCAGCTCCACCAATAATAAGCAATTTAGCCTTGGGTATCATCATAAGCCTCACTTTGTACATAAGCGTCTTTTACTTTTTCTCGCATGACGCCAGTCACCCTAAATACATTTTCAACAGCACAAAATACAAAGGCATCAGAACAGTTACCATCCAACACGGTTTCCAAAGCGTGTACTTCATCCGAAATAATCTTAATTGCCGGTTTAGCGTTAGAACGCTTGATTCCCGTTAATAACAAGTCGGTAATTTCATCATTCGTTCGCCCACGTCCATCGGCATCATGGCGAATAATAATTTCATCAAACATCGTCGCAATATGACAACCAATTGCATGAAAATCCTCTGAACGACGATCACCTGCCATCCCGATAATGCCTATTTTTCTCTTGCGATAAATAGTATCCAGATAATTTTTTAACTCGATGAAAGCCCCTTCATTATGAGCATAATCCACTAATACATCGCAGTTATTGGGCAAATGGAACAGGTTCATTCTGCCGGGTAGATTTTCCGGAGTGGGGTGAAAATTAAATACCGAATCACGGAGCATTTCTAAAGAAAATTGGCAAATAACTCCAGCAAGCACCGCGGGCAGAATATTCTGAATCATGCTGGTTGCCATACCCTTAAAACTAATCGGGATTTCTTTAACTTCGGCTAAAATTTCTCGCTTATGACCAGTCCGAATCACGATATAGCCATTTTTAATATAAGCAGCTAAGCCACCCGCATCACAATGAGCCTGGATGGCAGGATTTTCAGATAAGGCAAATAAAGCAATCTTACAGTTCAACTCAGAGCGCAGAGCATAAACCATGGGATCATCCGCATTTAAAATCGCACATCCGCTTTTCTTAGTACTAAACGCGACTACAGATTTCACATTGGCTAATTCTTCGAGCGTATTAATGCCATTAAGCCCCAAATGATCATTGCCAATATTAGTAATAATACTAATATCACACTCATCAAAACCTAAACCCGCACGCAAAATCCCCCCACGAGCACACTCTAAAATCGCAAAATCAACGCAAGGATCACGTAAAACCGTATCGGCACTTAAAGGCCCACTGCAATCCCCTCGGTAAATTAGTTTCGTATTTAAATAAATACCTTCAGTAGTCGTCGCTCCGGTAACATAATTCGCACGATGAGCCATATGCTCAATTAGACGCACTACAGTCGTTTTACCATTAGTTCCCGTCACCGCAACGATGGGGATTGTTGCTTCGGCAGGAGAAGGGTAAAGCATGTTTAAAATAGGTTCAGCGACATTTCTTGCTTGGCCATAAGTAGGAGCCAAATGCATACGCAAACCAGGGCCCGCATTAACCTCAATGATGGCACCGTGATTCTCATTAAGTGGAATTTGAATGTTTGCGGAAACCACATCAATACCACAAATATCTAAATTAAGCAGTTTTGCCGCACGCTCTGCAAAAAATAAATTTTGCGGATGCACCCTATCCGTCACATCAGTGGCCGTGCCGCCAGCGCTTAAATTCGCAGTTTCTTTTAAGTAAGCAATTTGCCCAGGTGCTAAAACACTACGTAAAGTTAAATTATTCTGGGAAAGAATCAAAAGCGTACTTTCATCAATGGTAATCTTGGTTAAAGGCATTTCATGTTCATCACCGCGATTAGGATCCATATTCGCAACTTGAATCAATTGTTCAATGGTAGATAGGCCATCACCAACAACCATTGCCGGTGTTCTTTGTGCCACCGCAACGACTTTATGGTTGACCACTAAAAATCGATAATCATTGCCTGCAATGTAGCGTTCAACAATGATTTTATCGGAAATTTCCTTCGCCAAGGCAAAACCAAAAACAGCTTTTTCGTAATCATGAATCTTAGTAGTTACTCCTCGACCATGATTACCATCACAAGGCTTGATCGCTAAAGGGTAGCCTAATTGCTCAATAGCTTGCGGTAGTTCATCCTCTGATTCGATGGTAATACCTGGTGGCACAGGAACAAAATGCTCCTCAAGAAGCCGCTTCGTGAATTCTTTATCAGCCGCAATATCCACGCCAATCGAACTAGTTTTTGAGGTAAGAGCCGTCCATATTTTTTGCTGATTTCGTCCATAACCCAAGGTTATCAAAGAGGAGTTATTATGACGTTTATAAGGAATTTTTCTTTTGCGCGCTTCATCAATAATGGCTTGAGTACTGGGACCCAATCCTTCTGTTCTTTTTATTTCTTTTAAATAAGTAATATCCTCTGCAAAAGATGGATATTCTTTGCCTTCAGCTAAAGCACGCACTAAATTCACCGCGGCATAGGCAACATAAAGACCTGCTTTTTCCAGTTCATAGGAGAATATGACCTCATAAACTCCGTGATTATCAGTCCCATAGGTTCTACCAAAACCACAGTCCATGCCTGCTTCACATTGCATTACCAAGGCAACATGCTCAATAACATGTCCTAGCCAGGTACCTTCTTCCATACGCTCGACAAAGCCACCTTCATAGCCCAAAGAGCAAAAATCTTTTCTTAAGCCAGGTAAATAACTTAGTAATTTATCTTTAAACCCGGGTAAACAATTTGTAGGTAGCTCTTCATATTGTTTTAAATCAATCGTCATTACTATCAATTGCTTACGATAGTTTGACCAGTAATTAGGGCCTCTCATTACTTGTATTTTCAAAATATTCATTATTTATTCCTTATCAATTCCTTTGATAAAAAACGCCTTAAATAGTACGAGCAGGTGCTGTTTTAGCGTAGGCAAAATAATTAAAATAATCCAATATTTAGTGAAAATTTTTCATGGGCATTGGGTGGCTCCCCCAATTTATTGTATGCCTGTATTTATTATATTATAGGAATTTTTGGTTAAAAAACCTCCATTATCCCTCTCCCACCACCTAGCCTTTAGATATTTTTAGCTTTGTCTAAAAACCAAGCTCCACCTAATTGTTGTGTCACTCTGGCACGGAATATGAAAAATCAGGATGACTTTATTTAACAGTATTGGTAGCATGGCGCTATCAAAAGGGATCGTTTTGCAAATGGAAATTGTCTATGCACAATATTGTTACTGTGCTCCAAAACCGAGCACAAAAATCTCCTGCCCATAATGCACTTCTTTATTTAAAAGAAGGCCAATATGAAACCCCATGGCTCTCGTACGGCGAGTTAGACCAACGCGCCAGAGCAATTGCTGCCCGTTTACAAACACAAAACATAGCGGGAAATCGCGTTATTTTATTCTTCCCCACCGGCACTGAATTTACTACCAGTCTTATGGGCTGCTGGTATGCTGGAGCCATAGCCGTTCCCGTTCCCTGCCCTAAGGTGGAGGACTTGGACAAGCATTTGTCCTTGTTCCACAGTATTGCAGAAGATGCCGAAGCCACCATCGTCCTGACCACCGAAACCTATCGTCAGGCTCTGGTAGCGGTGGTAAACAAAGAGGTCCTGGTCCTAGCTAGCGATACCATCGACCTAAACACTGTAGCCAATTATCAAACCACCCCCCTTACTGACGAAAACATTGCCTATTTACAATACACCTCTGGTTCAACCTCAGCCCCCAAGGCAGCAATCGTTACCCATGGCAATTTAAAACATAGCTTAAGCCAAACCATTAAAGCCTGGCATTACACCAATAAGAGCATCACGCTTAATTGGGCGCCACACACCCATGTTTATGGCTTAGTCTGCGGCTTACTAGTGCCCTTATATAATGGCAGCCCTGCCATTATCATGGCACCAGCAGCCTTTATTCAAAAACCCGTACTCTGGCTCAAAGCCATTAGCAAATACCGCGCCACACATGGAGGTGGTCCCAATTTTGGTTATGATTTATGCATCCGGGATATTAGCGAGGCCGAACTTGCCGGGCTCGATTTAAAACAGTGGAAAGTCGCCGTCAATGGCGGTGAAATTGTGCAACAGAAAACCCTAAGCGCCTTCGTAGCTAAATTCCAGACTTGTGGCTTCTCTTTAACCCAGTTCTCATCTGCCTATGGTATGTCCGAAGTGAGTGGGGCTATTGCCGTGACCTATGGACAAAAACCTACTAATGGCCAGCAACAACGTGTAAGCAGCGGTAAATTATTGGGTGGATTACATGCCATCGCCGTAGACCCAGAGCGAGGCCTTCCGGTTGCCGCAGGCGAAATAGGCGAAATATGGTTAACGGGAAAATCTGTAGTTCCCGGCTATTGGCGCCGCCCAGAGGAAACCAATGCCGTATTTAATGCCCAAATTCCTGGAGACAAACGCCATTATTTCAAAACCGGTGATTTAGGATTTATTAGCGCCAATGAACTTTATCTGACTGGCAGATTAAAAGAAGTAATGGTGATTTATGGGAAAAAATATTACCCATTAGATTTTGAAATCACTATTGCCGAAACACTCAACCAGTTCCAGCTCAATTTACCGCAAATCGTCTTTTCCACAGACATTACTGGGCAAGAAAAAATTATTGTGGTGCAAGAACTGGATCCTGGTAGCGATTCAGCAAAGTGGCAAAGTATTCAAGATGCCATCCATCATAGCCTGATGCGCCAGCATGGGGTAGATGTCCATGAAGTACTATTAACCCCTAAAGGAGCAATCCCACGAACCGGTAGTGGCAAATTACAACGCAGAAAATGCCAGCAAGCCTACGAAGCGCAAACATTAACCAAGCTGCATGCACATAACGGCCCGCAGAATACCATTGTGCCAAATGATAGGGCCTTAAAAAGCGAGTTTAGTGCTTTAGTCGCGAAGGTCTTGCAGCTAGCTCCAAGCCAAATCGACTTGCAGCTCCCCCTAAGCCGCTATGCCTTTGATTCAATTAATATTATTCAATTGGTTTCATTGCTTAATGAACACTATCAATTAAACCTGTCTCCCGCCGCCCTCTATGAATATGCAACTTTGGCTGAGTTTTATGCCGATGTCTTAGCAAACCAATCGGATGCCGTGGCAATAAATACCAACCAGCCCCATCCAGATGCAGGCACAGACATTGCCATCATTGGGATGAGCGGCACCTTCCCGCAAGCAGCTGATGTGGATGCCTTGTGGAATAATTTATATCAAGCAAAAGACTGCATTAGTGAGGTACCTGCCTCACGCTGGGATTGGCGTAATCTCACCGTACAATGGGGTGGTTTTATGGAGAGCGTGGATCAATTTGATGCCAGCTTTTTTAGCATCTCCCCGCGTGAGGCTGAATTAATTGACCCGCAGCAACGACTGTTTTTACAAACCGTATGGAAAACCATAGAAGATGCAGGCTATACCAGCAGCGCCATTGCCGCCATAAAGACCGGCTTATTTGTCGGGGTCTTTAACCATGATTATGCAGAATTATTACAGCAAAATGAGGTCATGGATGCCTACCTGACTACCGGTACCATGAATAGTATGATTGCTAATCGCATATCCTACTTTTTAAATTTACGCGGCCCCAGTGAGGCCATTGATACCGCCTGCTCCAGTTCATTAGTCGCCATTCACCAGGCGGTGAACGCTATTCTGCAAGGGGATTGTGAGCTGGCCATTGCTGGAGGCGTTAATACCCTGCTGACCCCAACCTCCTTTATTTCCGCCCATAAAGCGGGCATGCTCAGTGAGGATGGACGTTGTAAAACCTTCGACAAACAAGCCAACGGCTATGTGCGTGGCGAAGGGGTAGGCGCTATTTTATTAAAAAAACTCAGCAATGCTCTTGCCGATGGGGATCATATTTACGGGGTAATCAAAGGAACCGCCATTAATCACGGTGGCCATGCCAACAGTTTAACCGCCCCCAACCCCAATGCCCAAGCGGAAGTAATTGTCGCCGCCTGCCAACGCGCCCAAGTACCCATTAACAGCATCAGTTACATTGAAACCCATGGCACGGGAACACCACTAGGCGATCCCATTGAAATTAATGGCTTAAAAAAGGCATTCCAACAACTAGCCAAAGAACAACAACTTGCCGATCTACCCTCAGGTTATTGTGGCTTAGGCTCGGTAAAAACGCATATTGGTCATCTGGAATCGGCTGCAGGAGTGACTGGCGTCATTAAAGTTTTATTGTCCATGCAGCATGAACTGGTCCCCGCCAACCTGCATATGCAGGAATTAAACCCTTACATTGAAATTAAAGACAGCCCTTTTTACATTGTAGATCAACCCATGCCCTGGCCGAAAACGCCAGAGCAAAGCCCAAGACGAGCAGGAGTCAGCTCTTTTGGCTTTGGTGGCGCTAATGCGCATGTAATTTTGGAAGAAAGCCCCTCCAAGGAAAATAATGCTGCAGCCAAACCCACAGCACCATATTTAATTACCTTATCCGCCATGACTAGCATTGCTTTGCAGCAACGTATGGCTGATTTACTGAACTGGTTGCAACACCAGCCGGCTTTACCCTGTATGGCCGCTCTAAGCTACACCTTAAATGCGGGCAGACAGCATTTCGACAAGCGTTTTGCCGTCATTGTGGAACATGTTGCGGAACTCACCGAACTGTTGCAATTTATTCTCTCCGACACCGATGCCACCCATAGTTTATCAGTAAGCAAACACCCAGACACCTTAATCACGCTGCGTGATGCGTACCTGCAAGGAAAAACCATTGATTGGCAGCAATTTTATGGCGCCTATCAAGAACGAATGTCATTACCTAGCTATCCCTTTGCGCAAGAAAGCCATTGGGTTGAGAAAAAAAATAAAACACGTCCAGGCTTGCATCCGCTCCTTGATGAAAATATTTCGACCTTAAATGCGCCCGCCTTTAGCAAGCAATTTACTGGTAATGAGTTTTACTTAAGCGATCATCAGGTACATAATGAATCCGTACTACCAGGCGTAGTCTGCTTGGAAATGGCACGCGTAGCGGCAGACCTAATCTTAATTAACCAAGGCGTGGTTACTAGTTTAAGTCAGATTTTCTGGAAAAAACCCATTAAAGCAGCGGATCTGGCGCAATCGCTACAAATCCATTTAAATCCGGAAGCAGAGGGAATATCCTTTGTGCTGAGCAATCCTGACAAAACTCAGGAATATGTCAGCGGACAAATTCATTATCAGGCAGAAAAACCACTGTCCCCGTCATCCACGGTGGACTTACAACAATTACTACTCAACTTGCCCAAACAGCAAAGCCCGGAAGAAATTTACACCTACTTTAAACAGTCCGGTTTAGTCTATGGCCCTGAATTTCAAGTGATTAAATCACTGCATCATGACGAGGAACATTTGCTGGCTAAATTGTCGTTACCAAACACCAAAACTGCCGAGTTAGGCCTATATCCAAGCCTATTCGATGGCATCTTCCACAGCACCCAGGCATTGCTGAAAAATCGCCAGGCCCTATATCTGCCCTTTGCCCTGGAGCAAATGGATATTTATGCCAACTTACCAGAAACCTGCTATGTCTATGCGCAGTTAGCCTCGGAAGCAAATGAGGAGCAATTCCCAAGTTTTGATTTGCAAGTCATCGACCGCGATGGGGCATTATTATTGGTAATTACCGGCTTTACACTCTGTGCCCTAGATACCACCATAAAGCCCGAAGCGACCTTAGGCTATTATCAGCCTATATGGCAGGAAGCTCCCCTAACAGCAGCCTCAACCAAGGCAGGGAAGTCCATCCTTATTTTAGGCAGTAATCAAGCGACCATAAAATCCATCGAAGCGCAATTTACCCAAGCACAAACGAGCAGTCAACTTATTGAAAATTATCATGTATCTAAAATTAAAGGGAACGATGAGCCCTTACCTGAATACATTCTACTGGCCTTGGAAGAGCATGATGAGACGAACTTATCCATCGCCATGATGATCCAAAAACATTTAGCACAAACCTACTATTTGCTGCATTCGTTAGTCACAGAAGTAATCAAATTAAAACCCGAACATCAGGTGCACATCCTGTGTATCAGCAAGGGAGGGTCGATTTTTGCCCGAGCTTTAGCAGGTTTGGCCAAAAGCCTACACTTGGAACAACCTCTGATTGCTTGCCGTATCATCGAAATACATGATGTACAGATGCTTACCCAAGAATTGGAGCAAGAAGCAATTCAAGTACGCTATGATCAGCAAAATCGCCGTCATATCAATACCTATGCGTCTGTGCCTACCCCAATAGAAGCAACACCATCAACACGACTAAAACAAGCCGGTGTTTATTTAATTACGGGGGGTATGGGTGGACTGGGCTATTTAGTGGCGCGACATTTGGCGATCCATCATCAGGCAAAACTGGTGTTATGTGGACGCTCTTCACTAACAAACTCCCAATTAAAACAAATTGCCGCATTAGAACAACATGGAGCCTCCGTATTCTATGTGCAGGCGGATGTATCACGCACCGACGAGGTGCAAGCCCTGATTCGCCAGGCAAAACAACATTTTGGCAGCATTAATGGCATTATTCATGCCGCTGGTATCACTCAAGATGGCTTTATTAGCCAAAAAACCACCGAAGAAATGGCAGCAGTTTTAGCACCCAAAGTACAAGGAGCATGCTACTTACATGCGGCAACCAGCAAAGAGCCCTTAGACTTTTTTGCCGTATTCTCCTCCGTCGCCGCCATCTTTGGTAATGCCGGACAAAGTGACTATGCCTATGCTAATTGTTTCCTCGATGAATTTGCCCACGAACGTGAGCAACAAAGAAGCCACGGCCATTGTTCTGGACTTACGTTGGCGCTAAATTGGCCCTTCTGGGAAGAGGGTGGGATGACCCTTGCCCCCGAATACCTGCATGAGCTAGAACTCAGCTTAGGAATCGTTAGCCTTAGCAACGCGCAAGGTTTAGCAGCCTTTGTGCATGCGTTAGAGCATACAGACACTCAATGTATCGTATTGCCCGGCTATCAAAAACAATTAGTACAGGCCTTAGAAAGCCATAGCCGCATAGCAAAAACAGCGGTACAGTCCCTGGCTACAACTAGCCCGGAGCTTCATACAAAAACTGCCGTCTTATTAAAAAAATTAATTGCCGAAACCTTAAAATTAGCTCCAGAACAATTAGATAAAGATTTGGCCTTTGAACATTATGGGATTGATTCATTGATGATAATTCAATTGAATCAACGCTTAGAACGAGAATTTAGCACCTTACCGAAAACCTTATTCTTTGAATACCAAACCTTAGCCGCCTTAACTGCTTATTTTGTTAAGCATCATGCTCCGCAATTAGCGCAGCGCTTTAATACGACAAGCCCCCTAATCCAAAAGAAAACACAGAGTTCTTCTTTAACACTCCCAACTAAACGCCTGCCACTATCCAGCAGCAAAAAAACAACCAATCCGGTTGCCAAGGATGATATTGCCATCATCGGCATGAGCGGCCGTTTTCCCCAAGCGCAGGATCTAGCGCAATTCTGGGAAAATTTACAAGCGGGAAAAGATTGCATTAGCGAAATCCCTAGCGAACGCTGGGATCTATTGAGCTATTTTGATGCCGATAAAGAAGCACCGGGTAAAACATACAGTAAATGGGGTGGCTTTTTAAGTGACGTCGATAAATTTGACCCCTTATTCTTTAACATTTCACCGCGCGAAGCCGCACTCATGGACCCCCAAGAGCGCTTGTTTTTAGAAACCGCGTGGAAAACCATCGAAGATGCCGGTTATGCACGTGAACAATTGGCTGGGGACAAAGTGGGCGTCTATGTGGGCGTCATGTATGGTGAGTATCAGTTATTTGCCGCCGAATATCAGGGAGAGGCACAATTTGCCCCCACAAACTCCGTATTCGCCTCCATCGCCAATCGCGTTTCCTACTTCTTTGATTTTCATGGGCCAAGTATCGCCTTGGATACCATGTGTTCCTCATCACTCACCGCCATTCATTTAGCCTGTCAAAGCCTACGTGAAGGCGAATGCCAATTAGCGCTTGCTGGTGGGGTAAACCTGTCCTTGCATCCCAACAAATACCTATTATTGAGTCATGGGAAGTTTTTAGCTAGTGATGGACATTGTCGCAGTTTTGGCGAAGGGGGAGACGGTTATGTTCCCGGCGAAGCTGTAGGCGCAGTTTTATTAAAGCCATTATCGCAGGCCTTACACGACGGTGATCGCATTTATGCGGTCATTAAAGGTAGTCAACTTAATCATGGCGGCAAGACCAATGGCTATACTGTACCTAATCCCAATGCCCAAGCGGAATTACTTGCGACAGCCTATCAACAAGCCAATATTCAGCCCGCCATGGTTGGTTACATAGAGGCTCATGGCACCGGAACCGCCTTAGGCGATCCCATTGAAATTGCGGGATTAAATAAAGTCTTTAAACACGAGCATTCCCAATATGCCCTTGGCTCGGTAAAAGCAAACATTGGTCACTGCGAAGCGGCTGCAGGTATTGCCGCTCTAACTAAAGTGGTACTGCAATTACAGCATCAACGGCTGGTACCCTCCATTTTATCAGAAACCTTAAATAGTAATGTTGACTGGTCAAACACTCCCTTTAAAGTACAGCAAAACCTAAGCGAGTGGCCGGCTCCACAACAAGGACCGCGTATCGCTGGGATTAGCTCTTTTGGTGCAGGGGGCGCCAATGCCCATTTGATTCTTGCTGAAGCTCCCAATCAAAGTGTACCTGCCTCAAAAGAAAAATCACACTATTTGTTAACCCTTTCCGCAAAAACAGAAGCCGCCTTAAAACAGCGTGCCATCGACCTTTGCCACTGGCTAGAACGTAATCCAACGGCCAATCTGGAACAAGTTAGCTACACCTTAAATGCGGGGAGAAGCCACTTTGACTGCCGCAGTGCCCTAGTGACGAGTTCGGTCGACGAGGCCATTCAATTGCTGAAACAAATAGATGCACCAAGTCTCCCTACACATTTATTCATGCAACTACAGAGCAAAGCAAAAACCGCACAAGAAATAATCGGCAACACCATAATCCCCATGCTAATGCAACAATTAGCCTCGGGCCAACAGTATCAAGAGAACTTACTCGCCTTAGCCAAGTTTTATGTGGATGGTTATGCGCTCGATTGGCAACAAGTGCATGCGCATGAAGCGCAACAAAAAATCGCCTTACCCACCTATCCGTTTGCTAAAGAACGTTATTGGTATAGTGATGCCGAACAATCTATACAGGCAGAACCTCAAGCAATTTTTTATGCAGAAACAAACGAGAGAGTACGCGCCTTTTTAATACGCCAGGTAGCGCAGCTGTTGAACATTGCGCCCCAACGCTTGGTTGCTGAAAAAAGCCTGGGTGAATATGGCATGGATTCGGTGTATTTTATTGACTTAGCCAAGCGCATTTCCGAGCACTATAAAGCGGAATTTACCCCCGCAGTCTTTTATACCCACAGCAGCATCGTAGAAATTGGCCAATACATTACAGCGCACTTTCCAGAAGCCGCTCCCCAAACACCTCAACGCGTCGCCCCCTTACCAACTAAAAGCGATACGCCCAAAGTGCGCCAATTCAAACCGGAAGCCAATCATGATATTGCCATTATTGGTATCCATGGCATCTTCCCGCAATCTGCAGATTTAGCCAGCTTTTGGCAGCATTTGCTGGATGGACACGACCTGGTTACAGAAGTACCTCCAGAACGTTGGGATTGGCGTACTCACTATGGAGATAGCACCCAACATCCTAATAAAAGCAATTCAAAATGGGGTGGCTTTATCAAGGATATGGATCAATTTGATGCCGCCTTCTTTAACCTATCTGCCCGAGAAGCCAACCTGATGGATCCGCAACACCGTCTCTTTTTAGAAAGCGTGTGGAAAACCATTGAAGATGCGGGCTACAACCCCCTAGAACTTGGCTCCGCTAAGGTTGGCGTTTTTGCTGGAGTTGAGTTTAACGAATATCAAACCTTAATTGCCAAACAACAAAACGACTTCCACGGCTTTATTGCCACAGGCAATTCGCACAGTATGCTAGCCAATCGAGTCTCTTATTTCTTTAATTTCCAAGGCCCTAGTGAAGCGGTGGATACGGCATGTTCAAGTTCACTAGTAGCCATTCACCGTGCGGCGCAAGCCATCCGCTATGGTGAATGTGAGGTCGCTGTTGCCGGTGGGGTTAGCTTAATGCTCAACCCCGATACCCTGATTGTAACTAGCCAGCTCGGGGCACTTTCTGCCGATGGTCGTTGCAAGACCTTTGATAAATCAGCCAATGGTTATGTTAAAGGCGAAGGGGTTGGTAGTATTTTACTAAAACCTTTAGCGCAGGCACAGCGAGATGGGGATCATATTTATGCGGTAATCAAGTCTTCAGCGGTAAATCATGGTGGCAAAGCCCAATCGCTAACCGCGCCTAATGCAAAAGCCCAAAGTGAATTACTGATCAATGCTTACACCCAGGCCAATATTAGTCCTGAGAGCATCAGCTATATTGAAACACATGGCACCGGTACCGCCTTGGGAGATCCCACAGAGATCGAGGGACTAAAATTAGCCTTCGCAAACCTGTTAGGAACGCAAACTAAGCCAAGTAGTATTGGGCTGGGCTCAGTGAAAACGAACATTGGTCATTTGGAGCCGGCTTCAGGAATTGCTGGCTTGATGAAATTAATTTTATCGATGACTCATGAGCAATTACCAGGCCTCTTGCATTTACAGCAATTAAATCCCTTTATTAATTTGGCAGATAGTCCATTCTATATTGCCCAAGAAACTCAACGATGGGCACGCAGCCACAATGCTGCCGGTCAAGAAATACCACTGCGCGCAGGCATCAGCTCTTTTGGTTTTGGTGGCACCAATGCCCATGTAGTATTGGAAGAAGGTCGTCCGCATCAACAGCCCATAGAGCTACATCAAGCCAAACCTTATTACTTGCTAACCTTATCAGCAAAACAAGCACCTAGCCTACAGCACAAGATCAAGGAGTTAAAACAATGGCTGGAACAACAAGAAAACCCCATATCTTTGAGCGCGCTGAGTTTTACGCTTAATTTGGGCCGAGCGCATTTCTTGCATCGCTGTGCCTTGGTCGTCGCCTCAGTAGACGAGTTACTAACCGCCCTAACGGCGTTAAGTAATGAGGAGACCCCTGAGTTTTGCCTGTTAAATGAAGGGCAAACCTACTCCATGCAGGGTCCAGTCTTACATGAAATTTATCAAGCCACACTTAACGCCTTGCAACAGATGGATGATCCAAGCCAGTATCGTCATAAGTTATTTATTTTAGCGGACTTATATACCAAGCATTATCCCATTGATTGGTCCATCCTCTATGCTGAAGAGCCCAAACAACGTATTGCATCCTTGCCCGCATATCCTTTTGTGAAACAACGCTATTGGTACGATTTGGAATTACAGCCAGTAACATCGGCCAGCCAAACCCTACCGCTGACAATAACTAAGTTGGCCGCAGGCGATCTGAACAGCTGGACGCTGAGTTACTTAAGCCAAATATTCGCAGAAAAACTACGTACCAATCCCGAGCTTATCAACGCCAATGAAACCTATGAAGTTTATGGAGTAGACTCCCTTATTGGTTTGGAAATAACCAACCGCTTGGAAAAAGACTTTGGCAGCTTGCCCAAAACCCTGCTGTATGAGCGCAATCGCCTTAAGGATTTGGCTGCTTATTTTGTTAAAAAACACCGCGAGCAATTAATTGCCTTAGGTGCTAACGAAACAGCAGCACTTACCGCAGAAATACCCACAGCACCAATTGCTCAAGACCCCATATCCATACAGGTAACACCAACAATAGGCTCTCGCGACATTGCCATCATCGGTTTAAGTGGTACCTTCCCCATGGCAAACACCATGGATGAGTTTTGGCAAAATTTAAGTTCCGGACGCGATTGTGTGGGTGAGGTTCCTCACGAGCGTTGGGATTATAAACAATATCCGGTACAGATTGGCGGTAAAGAACAATACCTTCCCCATGGTGGCTTCATTCCCGATGTGGATAAATTTGACCCCTTATTCTTTAATATTTCCCCCCGTGATGCAGGCTTAATGGATCCGCAAGAACGCTTATTCATGCAATCTGTTTGGTCAACCATAGAAGATGCTGGCTATACCCGGGAAAAATTAAAGCAAAGCACCAACAATGCGGTGGGTGTTTTTGCCGGGGTTACCTATAATTTTTATCCTTTATTTATTGCCGAGGAATGGCAAAAAGGTAATCAGGTTCCCCTGGATATTCAATCCTTCTCGATTGCCAACCGTATTTCCTACTTCCTGGACATTAATGGCCCGAGCTTCGTCGTGGATACCGCCTGTTCATCGTCACTTGCTGCGATTCATTTAGCCTGTGAAAGCATTCTCCGCGGTGAATGTGCAATGGCCATTGCCGGTGGAGTAAATCTATCCTTACATCCAAGCAAATACCATTTCTTGGGCAGCTTCAACTTTATGTCTGAACAAGGGCGTTGTACCAGCTTTGCTGAAGGCGGCACCGGCTATGTGCCTTCAGAGGGTGTAGGCTCTGTCTTACTCAAACCTTTGGATGCAGCCCTTGCTGATAATGATACGATTTATGGCGTCATTAAAGGCAGCAGCATGAATCACGGTGGCAAAACCAGTGGCTATACGGTACCCAATCCCAATGCCCAAACAGCAGTGATTCTGCAAGCCTTAAAGACAGCCAATATAAACCCACGTACCATCTCCTATATAGAAGCGCATGGTACCGGCACCTCCTTAGGCGACCCAATTGAGATTCGCGGCTTACAAGAAGCCTTTGAAACCTTTAGCCAAGATACACAATATTGCGCTATTGGTTCGGTTAAATCCAATATTGGTCACTTGGAATCGGCAGCCGGAATTTCCCAATTAGCCAAAGTATTGCTGCAAATGCGCCATCAACAACTCGCGCCCAGTCTGCACGCAGAACAATTAAATCCTTTTATCGACTTCCAAAACTCTCCATTCTACGTCCAACGTGAGCTTAAAGACTGGATACCAGAGAATAATATGACACGTCGTGCCGGATTAAGCTCCTTTGGGGCGGGAGGGGCCAATGTGCATATGATTGTTGAAGAATACCCAGCGAAAGCCCAGCCCACAACAACCAACACAGGCCCCTACCTCTTCGTACTCTCAGCATTGAATGAAGATAGGCTCAGCGCTCGTGTGCACCAAATGCAGCAGTATTTACAAAACAATACGCATACAGATGCTCCCGGATGGTTACAAAATGCGTGCTACACCTTACAAGTAGGCCGTGAAGCGATGACTGCACGACTCGCCATTGTGGCCGCGACCAAAACCGAGTTGCTCACCGCCCTAGCGCATTATCCACAGCCAGGTGCAAATAGTTGGATCAACCTGCAAGCCGTCAATACCATGCCACCGGCCGACTTAGCAGCGTTAATTCAAGGAGCACGCCATGCAGAATTAGCCCAACATTGGGTTGCAGGCGTTAAAATCGATTGGCAGCAACTGCATACACCAGAACGTCGCCAAATCGTATCGTTGCCAACTTATCCCTTTACCAAGCGTCGTTGCTGGATACCCACCCGCGAGGTTGAGGCACCAATTGCCGCACCAGTAGTGGCAACGCCTGCATCACTCAATGCGCAAGAATGGCTTTATGCCACTCGCTGGGAAAAAAATCCCCTTGCCATAACGAAGGGGAGCAAAAACCCTGCAGGAAAATGGCTAATCTTTAGTGATCAAGAATTAGGCTTGCTCTTGCAAGAAGAACTAGGGGCTGCAGCCTGTATTTATTGCTTTTCCGGCGCAGAATATAGTAAACACAGCGACCTGGTGTATTACATTAACCCAGAGCAAAAAACAGATTATGAGCTTCTTTTTACGGCTATTTATCAAGAACATGGCCAACATTTACAAGGGGTTATTTATTTAAATACTCGCGCTTCATCCGATCCGACTGTGGCCTTATTCTATTTATTTAAGGCGATGATTCAGCACAGATGGTCAGCGCAATTGATGTTCGCCTTAGCTTCTCAAGAAGCGCAACAGGTAAACGATTCTGACCGTGTTGATATGTGGCAGCATCCGCTCTGGTCCATGACCCGTATTTTTGCCGCTGAACAAGCAAATTATCAGGTACTCCTCTTAGATCTGGATAGCAAAGCCAGCCTCCGCCAAAATGCGCAGAATCTGGTTAAGGAGCTTGGGGGCCTGCAAGCGAATCAAAACCATATTGCCTATCGCGAGCAGGAGCGTTACAGCATTCGTTTTAGCACGGAATCCTTACCAGCGGACTTGCCTACATGGACCCCACCTGTCGCCGCCTTAATTACCGGTGGACTGGGAGCGCTAGGCTATGAAGTCGCGGAATATATCGTGGCACAGGGAACCCGCTTTGTCTTGCTGACAGGGGTAACCGAACTGTCAGCACAAACTACCGAAAAAAATACCTGGCTGCAGCAATTGAAAGCCAAAGGAATCCAGGTTAAATATGCTGCCGTCGATGTGACGGATAAAGAAAAAATGCGTCAGCTTATTCAGGAAACAGAACAAAGCTGGCAACAACGAATTGATGGGGTGTTTCATTTAGCTGGCCTCACCACCGATAACGTACCCATTGCGGATATGGAGGAAGCACTGTGGCATGAGGTGCTCAAAGTTAAGGTGCACGGTGCCCTGGTTTTACATGAGCTATTCATACAGGCCCCCTTATCCAGCTTCGTGTTATTTTCCTCGATTGCAGCCGTACCTCATTTTGGCATGGCCGGCCTTAGTGCCTATGCCGTTGCCAATGAGTTTCTCAGTGGCCTGGCGCTCCATCGCCGTAGTCAGCAATTACCCGCCTCAAGCATTAACTGGGTCGCCTGGTCAGAAAAGGGCATGAGTCATCGCCATAATCATGACGCCTTTTTAGATGCGGTAGGTATGGCATCCTTAAGCATCAAAGATGGTATTAGTCTTTTGGATACGCTGCTACGCAGCAATCCCGCGGAAGCCACTGTATGTAAGATGCAGTGGAAAAAGTTTTTCCAAGTGAATGCGACTGCGAAGCAGTTGGACTTTTTTGCTCATTTTGCAGCGGAATATGCACAAAATAATCAAGCAGCCGTGGTTTCTAACCTCAGCCCAGAGCAAATCGCCGCCTTAGTTCTGCGGCTTTTTGCCAGTGCTTTAGCTCTGGAGCAAAATGAAATCGATGCCGAAACCCCTTTTGAGCAGTATGGTATGGATTCCATTAGCGGCATTAGTTATACCGAACAATTAGGTACTCATTTCCCGGATGTAGTCTCACCGATGGATCTATATCGCTACCCCACTCTAAAGCAACTAACGGAATACATCATGCAACGGGTGCAGGTTAATACCTCACCAGTGCCTCCCCTTGCGTTGGCAGAAGAGGAAGAAGAATTAAATCTGGATCATCTGGATTATGCCCAATTGAATGAACTTCTCGAAGCAGAATTAAAAGAGCTGGAGTTGGCTTATGACTGATACGACGACCTTAAAAAATGCCTTGCTGATGATCAAAAAACTGAAAAAGAAACTGCAAGAACAGCAAGAAAAGTTATTTGATCCGATTGCTATTATCGGCATGAGCTGCCGCCTACCCCAAGCACAGAATCTTTCCCAGTTTTGGGAATTATTAAATCAAGGTAAAAACATTATCACCCCCATCCCGCAGGAGCGTTGGGAATTACTCAAAGAAACCCAGGAAGAGGCTAAACGCAATCCCCACTTAGCCTATTGGGGTGGCTATTTAGCGGATATCGATGCCTTTGATGCCTATTTTTTTGGCATTAGCCCCCGCGAAGCTTTGCGCATGGACCCCCAGCAACGTCTGCTCTTAGAGGTCGCTTATGAGTCGCTGGAAGATGCCGGACTAACGCTCGATGGCTTAAGTGGCTCTAACACCGGGGTTTTTTCCAGTTTATATGCCAGCCAATTTAGCCATTTACAACAACTCGACTCCGATATGGATGCCTTACTGATTCCCACGGGAAGCGCTATCAGCATGGGCGCTAATCGACTCTCTTACATTTTAGATTTACATGGGCCTAGCATGGTTTTAGACACAGCCTGCTCTTCGTCGCTTATTGCCGTACAATTAGCCTGCTTAAATCTACAAGCTAAGCTCTGTGATCAAGCCTTGGTAAGTGCCGTTAATATTAATCTGCTGCCCTCCATTCATGCCATATTGGCTAAAGCGACCATGCTCTCCCCTACGGGTCAATGCCATACCTTTGATGCACAAGCTGATGGCTATGTTCAGGGAGAAGGGGCGGGCTCTATTGTATTAAAACCGCTATCACGCGCCTTGCAGGATAAAGATAAAATTTATGCGGTAATTACCGGCTGTGCGGTGAATCAAGATGGAAAAACCAATGGCCTTACCGCCCCCAATGGCTTACAGCAAGAACAATTACTGCGCGCTGCCTATCGCAATGCACAAACAGATCCCGCCCATATTTCTTATATCGAATGCCATGGCACCGGTACCTTTCTTGGCGACCCAATCGAGGCTCAAGCCTTAGGTGAAGTTATTGGCAAAAGACATGAGGAGCAAAAACCCTGCTGGATTAGTTCGGTGAAAACTAATGTGGGGCATTTGGAACCCGCCGCAGGGATTATCAGCATGATCAAAACGGCCCTCATCTTAAAAAATGGGGTCATACCACCGCATCTCAATTTTCAGCAAGCAAATCCCCATATTCCCCTTGCTAAATATCATTTATCCATTCCCCAAAAACCTGAACCATTGCCACGCTATGGGGATATTGCCGTTGCCGGAGTGAGCGGCTTTGGTTTTGGTGGTGCTAATGCCCATATCGTGTTACATGAATTGTCGTTAAGCGAACAATTTGAACCAGCCCCGGAAATCAGTGGCCATAATGAATTATTTACCCTCTCTGCAAAAGATGCCGCAGCCTTAAATGATTTAATCAGCTTATGGCAGACCTACCTAAAAAATAATGCGGGCATCAACTTAGGTCAACTTTGCTATAACTTACATTTACGCCGCAGCCACTATCCATTGCGGCTGGCTATTATTAGTAACTCTATCGCTGATTTATCGCAAAAACTTAGCGCGTTAGCTGCCAACCCGCAACAAGCCATTGAAGGTATTTTTATAAATTTTGAAGCGAAAAAGAATAATAATGCAGCGAAAATAAGCGAATTTTCAGATTTGACCGCTTTGGCAACAAGCTATGTGAATCAAGCACACATCGATTGGAAAAAATATGAGGAACAACGTTCTTATGCGGCAATAGATTTGCCCTTATATCCCTGGCAGCATAAAAAATATTGGCCACGCCTAGGACATGGAGGGCAACATGAGACAGTAATAAGCTATCCCCTACGAGGAAAAATGCTCGCGTCGCCCTTATCCAACCATCAATTTGAGTTTACCTTTGATCATCAAGTCATGCCCGAAATCCAAGACTCATTTTATGTCTTACATGCAGGTTATTATGTGGAAATGCTGGCCTATGCGGTCAAACAACTTGCTCCACAAGTGCCAATGAGCATCCACGAACTGAGCTTTACATCACCCTTATTAGTGCTGGCAGGTAAAACCGTATGGGTGCAACTTATTATTGAATCAACCGGTAACAATCAACCCGTAGCCTTTAGTGTTTACAGTAGTGACAGCCAAAAGAATTGGATAAAACATGCCGTTGGTACCCTATCCCTGCTCGCAGAAACATCATCACCGGCTCTAAGAGATCGGGAATTACCCCATCAGTATCACGGCACAGCAGAATCCTTTTACCAGCGCATCATTAATATGGGCATGCCCGCTGGCGACAGTATTCGCTGGACGCAGCAGTACTGGACCAAGGACATGAAACTCCTGAGTGAATTACGGGCCCCCAAAACTGCTGACCGCAGTGAGCAATTTATGTTGCAGATGCATCCTGGCATTATTGATGCCTGTATCCAGACACTCTTTCTGCTCTTACCACCACAGCTAATGAAGCCTTATATTGCCTCACAGATAGGACAAATTGAAGTTCATCGCCATGCAGTTCCCAAATATATTTATACTGTCTTAAAAGAATTACACCCAGAAGGTAAAACCATTATTGGTGACTGGTATTTATTGGATGAACATTATCACGTGCTAATGAAATGTACTGATTTATGTATGACACAGCTCAACGACACCATGCAAATCGATAAGATGATGCACATTCAGGCCCAATTTCAATGGGATGCATCCTTGCCCTATACGGAATGCAAAACGCAACTTATCCAGTATTTAACAGAACAATTCGCCATTATTTTTGCGATGCCGGTTAGGGATGTCAATGTGCAGCTCTCTTTGCATGATTTAGGCATGGATTCATTGATGGCTTTAGCCGTAATTCGGGTTATTGAAGCAAACTTAGGCCTTAATTATTCACTGCCCTTCATCATGCAAGGCCCCTCCATTCAAGAAATAGCCGAGCAAATATTAGTGGATAAAGGCATCAAACCCCAAGCAGCCCCAGCAGCAACCAAGAACAATACCCTTTGGTTAGCCAGCCGTAAAATAAAACCTGAGGCGAAACTGCGCCTATTTTGTTTTCCTTATGGAGGTGGAGGAGCATCCATTTATCGCGAATGGCAACATGAATTTCCTGATTTTATTGAGGTTTGCCCAATCCAATTGCCAGGCCGGGAAAATCGTATGGGAGAACCGCCCATCACCAATATTGATACGCTGATTCCGTTACTGGCCGCCCAGCTACAACCTTATTTTGATTTGCCCTTTGCCTTTTTTGGCCATAGCTTTGGTTCACTTATTGGCTTTGAACTCACGCGCTATTTACGGCGCCATCAACGCGCCCAACCCGTACATCTTTTTGCATCAGCCTATCCCGATCCCCGCCTCCCTTCCAAAAGCCTGGATAATCTGCTGCATACCTTAAAACAAATGCAGGTGAACTTATTTGATTTAGACCAAGAGCGCTTAGGACAATTAGATGAGCAACAATTAAGTACTTTAGCCATGGTATTTAAAGATAATGGCATCGTGGATTACAGTGATGAGCGAATGAATAAGAGCATTATTCAAGTGTTACTGCCCATTTTTGTCGGCGATATGAATATTGTAAAGAGCTATACTTATACTCCAGAGCCACCATTACAGCTAGCCACTACCGTATTTTTGGGGCAACAAGACACTTGGGTAAGCCCAGAAGATCATCAAGGCTGGAGCACGCACTCTCTGTTAGGTTGTGAATTTAAGTCCTTTAATAGTGGGCATCTGTTCATCCGAGAAAAAGAAATAAGAACGCAGGTTATACACCAAATTACCGAAGCACTATGTCATTTTAATGCAGTAACATATGAACTAGGGACTGTTTAGCAGCGCCTATAAATAACAAGGAAAAATTATGACGGAAATGGCTAAAGTTGTTCGCTTTCATGAAACAGGAGACGCAGAGGTATTAAAAATTGAAGAGCAGCCTCTGCCCAGCCCCGCTCCTGGTGAGGTACGATTAAGAGTACATGCCATTGGTTTAAATCGAGCAGAAGTCATGTTTCGTAGAGGTCGGTATTTAGCAGACCCACAGCTCCCTTCCCAAATAGGCTATGAAGCCTCTGGAATTGTTGAGGCAGTAGGCATGGGTGTAGACTCAGAAATGGTTGGTAAAAAATTCAGTACCATTCCCTGCTTTAATATGAGCCGGTATGGCGTTTATGGCGATGTCGCCATTGTACCTGCATACGCTCTTGCGGCATACCCCGAAGAGCTTTCATTTGCAGAAGGCACCTCTATTTGGATGCAATATCTAACTGCCTACGGTGCACTAGTTCACTATGGCAAAGTTAGCAAAGGAGACTATGTCCTCATTACCGCCGCCAGCAGTAGTGTGGGAGTTGCCGCCATTGAAATAGTCAAAGCTCAAGGAGCTATTAGCATTGCAACCACGCGCACAGCCAAGAAAGAGTCAGCTTTAAGAGAACTTGGTGCCGATCATATTATTGTCACGGATAAAGAAGATTTACCGACGCGCGTACACGAAATTACCCAAGGTAAAGGTGCACGGATTGTTTTCGACCCCATTGGCGGGCCAGGAATTGAAAAACTTGCCGCAGCAGTAGCAAATCAAGGGACAATCTTTGAATATGGGGCCTTATCCAGTGAGCCCACCCCATACCCTTTATTCAATGCTTTGGCAAAAGGCTTTTCCATTCGTGGTTATACCTTGTTCGAACTAACAAACAACCCGCACTTACTGGCTCAAGGAGTGAGTTATGTTTCGGAGCATCTTAAAAATAAAATCTTTAAGCCGAAAATTGCTCGCACATTTAAATTAGAGCAAATTGTCGAGGCCCATCAGTACATGGAGTCTAATGAACAAATCGGCAAAATTGTGGTGTTAGTTTCTTAATTATCCTTACATTGGACTTGAGCAATAATCTCTCGAATTACCGCGGATTGACCGCGGTGATTTGAGCCGCTATAAACCCGTACTATCTCAAGCAAATTGAACGATACTTTTTCTTTCTTTTTTGGTAAATCACGTCTATTTTTTTCTTTAGCAGCCTTATTTGTAAAATAGCTTCTTTCAGACAGTTTGGTAAGAAAAATAATGCCTAAAATCAATGTCTTATATGGAGATTAGAATGACAAATGCGCGGATCGATTTTTATAAAACTTCCCCAGACGCACTAAAAGCAATGATGGGCGTTGAAAAGTACGTTAACAGCTCCAACCTAGATAAATTATTACTCGAACTGGTAAAACTGAGGGTTTCGCAAATCAATGGCTGTACCTTTTGTGTCGATATGCATTGTGCCGATGCAATTAAAGCAGGTGAGTCGCAAAGACGATTAAACACCGTTGCCGTATGGCGTGAAGCACCATTTTTTACCGCACGTGAGCGGGCGGCTTTCGCTTGGGCAGAGGCCGTAACCTTATTATCAGAAACGCATGTACCTGATGAGGTGTATCAAGAAATGCGCGGGCATTTTAATGAGCATGAAGCAGTGGACCTGACAATAGCCATCGTAGCCATTAATGGCTGGAATCGTCTGGCCGTAAGTTTTCGTAAGGTACCTGCAGAATAACTTTGTTTTTGTTGGCAGGCCTCGTCATGGCCCCCCTTGGTGAATCAATCCAGGACAGCACCTCGGTAAAGCTCGGCTCTGGATTCTTCACTAGTCGCAATGATGACTAATGTAGCCCATATGACGTACAAGCCTTTGTATCTAGTACTTCAGGTTCTTTTTTATGGCTGCGCCAAAATCGTTGAATGGTCGTTGTCGCTCGGGTTATTTGATCTGCTTGCTCTCTAAGCGTTCCAAGTCCCACCTCCATCCACGATAAATCACTCGCCCCTTTCGAGGCCTCATTTACCAAACAGATAGAAGTTTTAGAAACACTGCAATCAGCAATTTCTTTTATCACCCTCAGAATCTGCCTCTTCAGAGTACCGAGAAGAGCGCCTGGGCCTGAAATCGCCACGACATAAAAATAAAAATAGAGTTCAAAGTTTTGAGGATAAGTTTCTTTTAACGCCTGTCGAAAATCTAAAATATTATGCGCAGTTTTTTCTGAATGCGCGGCAAAATAATCTTGCGTAAATTGCCGATATTCATTGAGCGCCCGCTCATCTAATCCCGTCGATTTTCCAAAAATAGTGACTGGATAATCCAGAGTAATATTAGAAATAAAATCAAAACTTAAGTAATTCGTATAAATGGCTTTACGATGGTCCACAAGAAAACCATGCTCCGTATTCTGCGCATAGATAAAATCTGTATTCAGATACTCGAGTTCAATAGGCACCACCGACATATCCAAAGTTAAATTTAAAACCAAGTCAGGAAGCGAGCTCATAGCTCCTTGCTCTTGCTTATAGCTAATCTTTTTATCCAGATCTGAATAGGCACCTAATTTTAATGTCGGCGATAATAGTCTGAAAATATCGGAAGCAATAACGGGATGACCCGCAGGATGCGTTAGCTCGAGCATCGCCATTTCAAATAATTTCAGTTGTATTTTCCCATCCCGCCAACGGCCCTTAACTAATTCTTTTTTAATATCATCGGTTGTTATTAAGGAAATATTATACTTCGCGCAAAAAGAAGTAACATAAGGAACATCTCTGCCTGCATTACTACTAAAATCTGTTAATAAAGTTAACGCTTCTCCTCGCTCTTGATAAAACATGCTTTGCTCAATCAGCCGAAACTCATTTACGAGGCCACCAAGCGGATGAGTTCCTTTTTTAGGGAACCAAATTTTAAGATGATTCATAGTTATTGGCATAAGAGCGGTGTAGTAATCGACAAAAAAACAATGTAGAGGAAATAGCGCATCTTGTCGATAATTTTACGCAATATTGCGGATTTTAGGAAAACTTGGTTGCTAACCCCCTTGCCGCACTTCGTTGATTCCTCCTTAAATCAGCCCCCCCTCATAATGCTCGAGAAACTTATTAAAGACGGCTATAATTTAATTTGTATACATAAAATTTGTGAGCTAGGCAATGGATAGGCATGATAACAAACAAAGGAAACCAAGTTTTCTTTGGAAAATAAGGCCAATTAAGTTAAACAAATTTTTGTTAAATAGTTTATTTATTATCGCCTTATTAATTCTAGTAATGATTAGCGGGAAATCCTATTGGCAACTCCGGTCCTTAACAGAAGCCAATCAGTGGGTTATTCACACCTATAAAGTAACTGAACAGGTAGATAGCGCCTTATATGCCTTAACTGCGATGGAGTCAGCCCAGAGAGCTTATCTAATTACCGAGAACAAGAATTTTTTAACCGATGTACAGTCATTCAAACCCATACTGACCGCTCATTTAAACAATCTCAACACCCTCACCCGAGATTATACAGAACAAAATGAGCGAGTCTCTCGATTTACCAAATTAGCTAAAGAACGTGTTGCCCTGCTCTCGCAATTAGCCGAACTGAAAAACAAAAATCAATTTAATACTCCTGAAAGTTTGGCAAATTTTTATGAAAACAATGAAGTTTCTGAACAAGTAAAAAGTGTAGGAGGAGAAATTAAAGCCATAGAGCAAGTCTTGCTTAAAGATAGAAATGAAGCCTTAATGAAAGGTGTTTATGCCAGTGAACTCTTCATCATTTTTGGTAGTCTTATCAGTATGGTTTTGTTAATCGTGCCGTTCATCCTGGCCAACTTTGAATTAATTAACCGGAAAATTATCGAATATAAAAACCGCGATGTACGAAATTATTTAAAACAAATTCTTGAAAGCACTAGTGACGGCATTGCTGCTTTAGATGAGAGCAATCAAGTGCAAATTTTTAATGAACTGTACCAAACTCAATTCAAGAAAATATTCGATTGTTCCCTAACCCAAGGCATGACCTTCGAAAAGGTCTTTGACAAGGTTCCTGAACACAAATCGAACCTCACCCAATCCTGGCTTAATTCGCTACGTTATGATAAAGAAATTACGGTGCTTGAATTTGAGCACGAAGGGAAAAAGAATATTTTTGAGTTAAGTTCCATCCCCATCATCAATGAACGTAATGAAGTCAATGGCTTAGTACACAATGTTAGCGACATAACCAACCGTGTACGCGAACATACCGAGCTTGAAGAATCCTATAAAAAGCTAACTGCCAGCATCAAAGAGTTAGAGATGAAAAATGAACAAATAACCCTAATGATTGATATGAGCGATATTATGCTGGCAACCAATTCTTTGGAAGAATTAAGCAACATTATGGGCAAATATGCCCAACAACTGCTCACTTTTTGCAGCGGCTATCTTTATGTCATGCATCCGTCAAAAAACTACTTAGAGATGGTGGGTCGTTGGGGAACTCCAACCACTCAAGAAGCTATATTTAACCCTGAACAATGCTGGGCAATCAGGCTTGGACGTCCCCATAAAATCGTTAAATCACACCATGAATTAGTTTGTGAGCATTTCCATTTTGAAGACGATGTAATGAATACCATCATGTGTGTACCTTTGATGGCACAAAACGATATTTATGGTCTGTTATATATGGAAATTGCGAAAGAATCCTTCACATTAAACCATGATCAACAGCTCCTTATCACCGCCTTTGCGGAGCTAACTGCCCTGGCATTGGCCAATGTGCGCCTGCGAGATAACCTACGCCATCAATCCATACGCGATCCATTAACCGGCTTGTTTAATCGACGTTTCCTAGAGGATGGGTTATTCAAACAAAAACTCCGTGCCAAAGGAGAAAAAAGCTCGTTTGCCATATTGATGCTTGACTTAGATCATTTTAAAAAAATTAATGATACCTTTGGTCATGATGCTGGAGACATGGCGTTAAAAGAAGTTGGCTCGGTATTAGAACATGCCACGAGAACCGGGGATTTAGCTTCCTGATATGGAGGGGAAGAATTCGTTCTCATTCTACATAACATGGACTTAGAAAACGCCAAAATAAGGGCTGAGCAAATAAGGCTTGAAGTAACAAAAATAAATCTCAAATATGGTGCTCAACCCATTGGCCCTATTAGTATATCCATCGGTATTGCCATGTACCCAACAGACAGTGAGGATACAGAAAAGCTTATTGAATTAGCAGATAAAGCCTTATATGTAGCCAAGAAAAAAGGCCGTAATACGGTGGTTACATTTTCAAAGCTGGATGAAAAGATTCTTTAATTACAGCCTGGTGGATGGCAACCAGGCGAGAGCAAAATTTTAGTGAGTATCATTAAAGCCAAAGAAGCCTTTTGCTTTATTGAAAAGCCCTTCGGCTTCTATTTCAAAATTTTCTAGTTTTTGCACCATACCTAATTCTTCTTCATTGAGCTCCACACCAATCTTGCTCAATGCCTCTTGAGGGCTCGCCTTTAATTCCGCTAAAAAGTTAGGATCATTTTTTATGGCTTCAATTACGCTCATCACCTTGGGACTTTGACTCATCAGGTTGTTTAGATCCATGATAATGACTCCTGGGTTCTTTAGAATCCTTAATAAAGATTACTATTAATTATAGTTCAAAAACCAAACAGAACCTTTTAAAAATCTTTACGCAATACTCCAATTAATCTGGCCACCGATCACCGTTGTTTGGGTATTGGTGTGTCCTTTAAGTGCCGTCAATTGAGAAGCATAGTTAATCGGCATTTGCTTAAAGAAAGAATGTCCTACACCAAAATCGAAGCCTAACAGTTCCGACGCTTGGAAATGTGCACCAATTGCCGCAACCGTAGCACTGCCGATAGGATCGGCAACCCCGCGGTCTTGGTTATTGGAGGGCGTATTCATAAATTGCAGCCCGCCACGTAATAGCCACTGATTCGTCGCCTTAAAGCTCGCCCCAACAGAATAATCAAAGCAATTATGGTAATTAAAAGGAATAGTCACCGAAATGGGCACCCCCAATGGAGTCTGTGTATGTTTCATCGTGATTTTATTGAATGTTTTCCAATTGGTATAAAATGCAGTAAACATTCCTGTCCAGCGTGTAGTGAAATCATGCTGTAAGCTTAACTGAGCACGAGCCGGCAGTGCTGCATCAGTTTTTTGCGCCGAGGTGCGAAATAGTGCGGGACCGTTATTTGGAGCATAAACCGTACTATGTCCGGTGGTATGAATCGAAATCAATGAATTGTAACTAAAACCAATGCGCGTTTGCTCAGTCACATCAAACAAAGCGCCGGCATTCCAACCATAGCCCCAACCTGTTAAATGATTTTTTAAGGTGGAGTCCCCCATAAATGACCATGGTGGGCCATATTTATTATTTAAAGTGAAGGCTAAACGTAAGGCATCAAAGCCTGCACCAATGGAAAAACGCTCATTAATTTTAACCGCAAGGCTTGGCCCCATGTCCATACCAACCACCTGTGAGCGCGTTGCAGCATAACGCGTGATAACATCCGGTGTAGAACCATAATTCGTGCCTAATCCAAATGGGGTAGTAAAATGCACCCCCGCACTCACACGATTGCCCAATGGCGCAGTATAATAAAAGGAAGGCATGAAGGCATTAATCCCACTATGAGCAACACCATACTGCACGATGGGCTCAGGGAATGGAAAGGCCGGAGTACGTGCCGTACCGGTAAAATTAGCAGTCCCGGTAATCCCCAATGCATTAACAACGACCTGTTGATGTGGCAATTTCACCATCCCTGCTGGATTCGTGTATGCGGTACTGGCATCATCTGCAGCGGTGGCCCAATCTGCATAAGCAACACCTAAGCCTGCGGAGTTAACAAAAGGTAAACTAAAGTCAGACGCCATAACCTGGGAGGTACAGCACAACGAAGCAAAGGCTAGGGATAAATGAGATAATTGTCGCACGTTAACTTCCTTTTAAACTGTTCTAAGTCATTGTATCTAATGTTATTGTTACGGGCAATTGGTTGATTTTATAGATAAATAGTTTTTACGCCTTATTATTAATGCGTCGCAGTAAACCGCTTAACACGGTTCCTGGGCCAATTTCCTGAAAGTGAATATTAGGCTTAGTCTGCAAATATTCAATGGTTTTAGTCCATAATACCGGTTGGGCTATCTGTTGAATTAAATTACTTTTAACCACTGCCGGATGATAAGGAGCCGCATCAACGTTGGCGATTACCGGAATGCTTGGCGTCGCGAACTCAACATCATGCACAAACTCAGCAAAAGCTTGCTGGGCACTCAGCATATAAAGCGAATGAAAAGCACCACTTACGGAGAGAGGGATAAAAGAAACCTTGTCCATACCCGCAAACAGAGGCTGCGCCCGTTGAATATCTGCCTGAGGGCCTGAAATAACCATCTGCTGATAAGAGTTATAATTTGCAATCCTAACTCCTGCTAACCCCTGCTCTTCAAGTAAGGTAGTCAACTCTTGGCTTGATAGCCCAATCACAGCAGCCATCCCCCCGCCCTGCATTTGACTCATTAACTCCCCACGCTTTTTAACCAAAGCCAAACCGGTGACGAAATCAAAAACATCAGCAGCAAATAGCGCATTATACTCGCCTAAACTATGCCCGATCACATAATCAGGCTTGGGCTGGCCGTCCGCTAATACCTTTAAATAAGACAAGGCATTAACGACATAAAGCGCCGGCTGCGTATATTGGGTTTTATTAAGCTGTTGCTGGGCGTCCTCCAGGCATAAGGCACGTATAGAATAGCCTAATACAGTATCTGCTTGAGCCGTATATTCAGGAAATTGCTCGAACAAATCCTGCCCCATTCCCCGTTTTTGTGAACCTTGTCCAGGAAACATATAGGCCAACATTAGATAACTCCATCTTTTAACAGCTTAATAATAACTGCGATTTCCTCAGACATGGGCCGGCAATGTTCTATAGTTGGCGAATAGTGGCGAATTACCTGATAAATGGATTGAGCCTTTTGACCCGCTTTTTCAATACCCCGTAATTCCAATGCCTGGCTTGCTGCGAGAAATAAAATGGCGGTAAGCCGTTCTAAATTAGCAACTGACTCTTGAAAATCTAAGGCTGCATGGGTTCCCAAACTATTCACGTCTTGGTTATCCCCCTCAGTCGGTAAGGTATACGCCTGATGCGATTGCGCCAATTTGCGATTTTGTACCGCTAAAGCGGCAGATAACAACTGCATAGAACGAAAACCATTATGCTTGCTGGGATTAGGAACCAGATTCACCGGCAAATCATGATTTTTACGCGGATGAACTAAATTGGCCAATAAAGCATGGATCCATGTTGATGCTTGTGCAATATTCATTTTCAAAATATCACAGGCATCCGTCACATAGTACCCCATAAAGTTAGCACTATGATGGATATTTTGTTCAGCTACATCAATAACCGGATTATCATTGACTGAATTCATTTCATTTTCAATCCAGACAATAGCGCGTTGCAGATTTTCCTGGAATGGACCAAAACCTTGAGGAACCGAGCGAATTGAATAATAATCTTGTACAGGTTTATGCGTGTAATCAGTTGCCCGTAACTCATCTAAATCAGTTAATAACTGGCTACCTTGCCAAAAATCAGTAAAAAACTGATTGATGTCGCATTCACCTGCTTGTTGTTTTAACTGATGGACCATGGGGTGATAAGCACTGTTGATCACCAGTAAGGCCTCTAAAGTCATCGCGATTGCGGCAAGCATTTGCTGGAAGAGACGTTGTAAATCATGTATTGCTAAACTAGCAATTGCGGTCATAAATGAGGTGCCATTGATCAATGCCAAGCCATCGCGCATTACCGGCTTATATGGCTTAAGCCCCGCATGTTGAATTGCTTCTGGCGCCATCATCACCTTACCCTGATAACTTACCGCGACCTGTTCTCCGATTAATGCCGCCGCAATCATCGCCAAAGGAATAAGATCGCCGCTGGCACCGATAGAACCATAACAACGAACGACAGGTGTAATTCCCGCATTAAGAAAATCCAAAAGCGCATTAATTAATTCGGGATGAACTCCGGAATAACCTTGGGCCAAACAATGCGCACGCAGCATCATGGTTGCCCGCACAATATGAGGCGAAACGATGGAACCCAAACCACAGGATAAGGAGCGTATGATGTTTTCTTGACGCTCATTAATCTCACTATGGTAATCCAGAGCGTCTGTTTCTTTAATGGCCGCGTCAATATAACGAACTTGATCGCCAAAATTGGTATTGACCCCATAAATAGGTACGCGAGAGTCAACATGAACCTTTAAAAATTGATATGCCGCATCAACAGATTGAGCAGCGGGTAATGATAAAGCGATTGATGTCGCTTGCTGCGTTAAAAGCTGCGACGACGCAATCGTCAACCGACATCCATTCCCAATGGTAATCAACGTCTTATCCGCTTTCCCTCGGCCACTAGTATTAGGCTTATCTTGAACATGCACTGATTGTAACTGTTCCATTTCGTTACCAACTCCTGTCGTCTTTAACCAAAGAGGGCCCTAGTTTGTACCCTTTTAGATGCTTTTTCAATTAAAGATTTAGATGTTATGTAAATGAAAAATAAAAAAACTTGGCCTTTTCCCGCCAAGCAAGGACAGGACTTAAGTCAATGATGTATTTTTGCCATAATTGGTCATTGCATGGTAATTAACTACCTGAAGGGGATAAGGGGCATTGTCATCCAAGGGAATGGTGTGACGAGCCTACTTTGCCAAGAGACTGTTCTTATAGCTATAAATAAAATAAACAGCCAAGCCTAAAACCATCCAAATGAGAAACCGCATCAAGGTCACCCATGGCAGATGAATTACTAAATACAGGCAGCTCAATATACCTAAAAGCGGCACGTAAGGCATGCCCGGTGTTTTAAACGGCCGCTCTAGCTCAGGATGCTTGTATCGTAAATACAATACACCGATACAAACGATAATAAAGGCAAACAAAGTACCAATGTTCACTAATTCCGCTAAAACATCGATGGGAACAAAGGCAGATAAAATAGCCATAATACAACCACACAGCAAAATAATACGTGCTGGTGTATGGTGATGTTCTGATGTGCTGGCAATCGCTTTCGGTAACAAGCCATCACGGGACATCGCCAAAATAACCCGTGTTAAGCCATAAAACAATACCAACATAACGGTGGTCAAACCAGCAATCGCTCCCACACTAATAAACCCTGCAGCAACCTTATAGCCGAGATGTAATAATGCATTACTAATGGGAGAGGCTACATTTAAAGTGGCGTACGGCGCGATCCCCGTAAGCAATCCCGCAACAATGATGTATAAGACGGTACAAATCACCAAAGAACCAATAATGCCACGTGGCATATCGCGTTGGGGATTAATCGCCTCCTCTGCAGCAGTAGATACCGCATCAAAGCCAATATAGGCAAAAAATATTAATGCCGCTCCATCAATCACCCCAGTCCAGCCAAAAGGCAAAAAAGGTGACCAATTTTCCACCCGTACCTCTCTAGTAGCAATGATAATAAATAAAAGAACCACTAATAATTTAACCGTTACAATAACATTGTTCATTCGCGAGCTGGATTTTACACCTGCTATTAATAATGCCGTTAAGCAAGCAATGATAAACATTGGGGGTAAATTTAAAATTCCGCCATCAGTAGGTCCGTGTAAAAGTAAGGGAGAAAGATTAATTTTAATGGCCATAAGAAAGTCATTTGCATAACTTCCCCAGCCGACAGAAACTGCAGATACCGAAATGGCATATTCCAACAACAAATCCCAACCCACGATCCAGGCAATTAACTCACCAAAGCCAGCATAAGCATAACCATAAGCACTGCCACAACCACCAATCATTGCCGCCAGCTCTGCATAAGACAATGCGGAAAAGATGCTCGCCCCGCCCGCAAGCACATAAGAAAAAACGATTCCCGGCCCCGCTTTGGTTGCCGCAACAACCCCGGTTAAAATAAAAATCCCCGCACCAATAATCGCCCCAACGCCAAAAAAGATGAGATCAACCGCCGTCAAACATCTGTTTAAATGCGATTCACTCTCCAATGAGTTACTAATCTCTTTTTTGCGAAACAAGTCCATGGTAGTATGCATCCTGTTTTATGAGTATATTGTTACATATTGCATTAAGAACTATGCTTTTAATTCTAGTTGAAAGCCTGGGTATAGGTTAAAAATTAAATGAGAAAGTTAGTTATCGGCGTATTAATGCTGTTTTCCTTAAATGCATTTTCTGCGGAAGAAACAGAAAGTTGCAGCCACTGGCTCAAAATCTTTAAACCCGTTTGTCAACGATTCCACCAAGTATGGACTGAAGGAAAAACTGACCTTTACATTTCCGGATACGCATGGCACAACCGCTATACTTATAGCCCTGAGCGCATACGTGAGAAAAAATATAATGAATTGGCATGGGGCGGTGGATTAGGCAAAGGCTTTTTTGATGAGCGTGGCAATTGGCACGGTCTTTATGCTTTTGCATTTCTTGACTCTCATAAAAATGTAGAACCAGTGATTGGCTATGCCCATTTATTTGTGGCTTCGCTCAACCAAAACATTAAGGCCGGGTTAGGTTATTCGGTCCTGATCACTTCACGCCCAGATATAATGCATAATATTCCATTTCCAGGCGCGGTTCCTTGGGCCGGCTTCTTTATCCATAAAGTATCATTAAAAGCGGCTTATATTCCTGGCTCGTCAACCAATGGTAATGTACTGTACGTAGTAGGAACTTATACCTTTGACTAGCTAAAATGTAAGAACTATTACTATCATCTGTCTCAGCAATTGATGATGGGGTTTGCTTTAACCATTAATCTAAGTGTAGCTTACACCGGATCAAATACTGAACAAAAAGAAGTTGTTTTGGGATACTCCAGGTGAGTAGCTCAGAAAGACAAACCTTATAAACTCAATTATAACGAAACAAAACTCGCCCTTTTTACTTTTGAATTTCCTATAACATCAAAATTATGTGCTATGTTTTTAAGAGTAAAACTACTAGGACACTTAAAAATGAAATCCTTTGTTGAACAAGCACAGTTTTATGCAACTTATCATCAAAACGCCACTACTCGTTATACGCATTTTGCCGGAGTGCCACTGATTGTTCTTTCTTTGATGATTTTATTAGGCTTCATCCAAATTATCATTCCTGGAGTATTCGCCAGTAACCTTGCCTGGTTCGCAACTATAGCCATTTTAGTTTACTATTTTCTCTTGAATTGGCAGTTGGCTTTAGCTATTACCCCGATTATGTTGTTTTTATTATGGATAGCCCATTGGTTTAGCGCCTATGGCCCAACAACATTGGGTGTTTGGACGTTTATTATTACTTTTGTTGTCGGCTGGGGACTACAGCTATACGGCCACTACATCGAGGGTAGAAAACCTGCGTTTATGGATAATTTATCACAACTGCTGATTGCTCCTTTATTTTTAGTTGCGGAGCTGTTTTTCATGGCTGGGTATATGAAATCATTGCAAGTTCAGGTTTATGGTGGGGTTATTGAAGAGAATAAATTGTAAGTAATTTTAGGTTGGGTCCCATGGCCCAACCTAAACGTAATGGCGATTCCCTACGCAAACTGTCGCATTCTGATTTTAAAACAATAATGAATCTTATGATTCCGCTTAAAATCTTGATCTATCGTTTGCGCACTAATATCTTGTACCGCATACTTTTCCATCAACTGGGGATCCAACTTAAACTGACGGAAATTGGTTGAAAAATACAAGGTTCCATCTGGGTTTAGTAAGCGCATTGCCTCATTCACCAGCATCACGTGATCACGTTGAATATCCAAAGTATCCGCCATGCGCTTTGAATTAGAAAAACTGGGAGGATCTAAAAAGATTACATCAAAACGATCGCGCGTAATACGCAGCCATTCACGACAATCATATTGCACAAACTGATGCCGTGATAAGTCTAAATGATTGAGACGAAAATTCTCTTCCGCCCAACGCAAATAGGTATTGGATAGATCCACGTTCGTCGTCTGCGCACCAGCAAGTGCCGCCTGTACACTCGCAGTCCCGGTATAGCAAAAGCAATTAAGAAAACGCATACCAGGTTTTAACTTCGCAAAGCTTAAACGAATCGGACGATGATCTAAAAATAAACCGGTATCTAAATAATCATACAAATTTACTTTTAGCTTCGCTTGTCCTTCCGTCACCACCATGGTGTGACGTGTTTGGCTTAACTTCTGATACTGCTCACTACCCTTTTGCTGTTTACGCTGTTTTACCACCACCTTATCTGCCGCAATGCTCAAAGCTCGTGGCACAACCTGCAACACGTCCAAGCTGCGGCGCTCTGCTTTATGCGCCGGAACACTCGCAGGGGGAGCATATTCCTGAAGAACCACATGATCGTTATAAATATCAATTGCATAGGCATATTCAGGTAGGTCTGCATCATAAACGCGATAGCACGAAACATTATTTTTTTGTGCCCATTTATGTAAATGCTTATAATTTTTTTCCAAGCGATTAAATAACATTTGTGCGTTTTCAGATAAGGTGGTGCTCATTGCCCCCTTCAACTCGTTCGAGCCACTAATGTCGAAACAATACAATTTACACTCTAAAGCACCGTTATATAGGGTATATTGCTTGTTAGAACGTAAGCCTATCGCTTTAGCTAAAATAGGGCTGGAGGTGATTACCGCAGCCTTCCAACCTTGATAATGCTCGTGCAAAGCCGTACCCAGTTGTTGATATACCGGCACTAATTGTGTGGTATCACCTAAACGCTCACCATATGGAGGATTACAGGCTAGCAAACCTTTTTCCACAGGGGGTTTAATGTGTTTCATCGCCGACATGGTAAATTCGACCAAGGGAGCTACCCCGGCACGCTCGGCATTCGCGCGGGCGAGTTCTATTGCTTTATGATCCTCATCGGTTCCTAATAATTTGACCGGTAAAGGCTTAACCTGTTGCAAAGCTTCAGAACGCAATTTTTCCCATAAAGATTCTTGATGTTGAGCCCAATATTGCAGTGATTGATCCTGGCGCAATAAACCTGGGGCGACATGAGTTGCCATCATAGCAGCCTCGATTACCAAGGTGCCCGAACCACAAAAGGGATCATGTAAAGTATATCCCTGGGCCGCCAACTCTGGCCATTTAGCACGGATTAATAAGGCAGCAGCCACATTTTCTTTAATGGGTGCCTTACCCGATTGAGTTCGATAACCTCGTTGATGCAAACTATACCCAGTTAAATCAAAACTCACTGTAATTTCATCATTTTTCAAATAAGCATGAATTAAAATCTGCGGTTTTTCTTTATCAATCGAGGGACGTTCGCCTTTCAATCGCCGAAAATGGTCTACGATTCCATCCTTAACAACTTGCCCACCAAACATCGTATTGCGGATGTGCTCCGAGCTACCATGGAACTCAATCGCCAAAGTTTTGTCTGGAGAAAAAACTGTCTGCCAATGAAAATCCGTACACAATTGATGCAACGCTTGCTCCGTACTGCCATAACCACTAAATAGGATAAGTTGTACGCGGTTGGCAATACGTGACCAGAGACACAATTGGTAAATTACCGTAAGGCTGGCTTCGCCGTAGACCCCTTGCGGGCTAACCCGAGTTACCGCTAAGCCTAAAGCTTTTACCTCCGCCTCCAATAGATATTCTAACCCACGGGGACAGCTGACGAATAAGGAATAATTCATAGAATGCATGACCTTAAATAGCGAAAAAGAGCTTTGGCAGCACCGGTATTTTTTTCCTTTTGCTGATCATCAACTGCTTTTTTGATTAATTGTCTTAATTGTTGAACTTCTTCTGGGCTATAAGTTTCGATAAACTCGGTTAAAGCCTCTTTGCCCTGATTAATTAAGCGATCGCGCCAAACTTCTACCTCATGGAATGAAGCCGTAACCGAGCTTTCTTCCTCAGCGATACGCTCGTAAGCAGCAAGAATTTCTTCATGATCGGCGGCACGCATCAATTTACCAATCAGCTGTGCCTGTCTTCTTTTCGCGCCATGACTTTTAATGGCTTTCGCATCAACAATTGCTTTATAAAGATTATCTGGAAGAGGTAATAAATCCAGCTTAGCCAAACTAAGATCGATAAACTTTACACCTATTTTTTGTAAAAAATCGGCATCTCTTTTTTTCTGTGATTTACTGACTGGCTCATCCATAGTACATACTTTTTTAATAAAATGGGGACTAATTATACTATATACCCAAGCGACTCCAAAATGCTTGTTGCGCTTGAGTATATTTATATAGGACTATTCAGCAGCAGCAAGTGGTGCAGAAGCAGCAACAGAAGCATAGCGTTTGCCAGCCCGGTTACGTAAATAGGTACGCGTAACAGCCTGGAAATTATAAATAAGGATGCATAAAAGTAATAAATGCAACCAGGTAACTGTTAAGTGCATAAACAAGGGAATAGTCACGAAAACCCCAAGACATCCTGCGAGACTTAATACCAAGGTTTTCTTTAAGGGAATTTTATCTTGTTGCAAAAAGACGAGCGTCGTTAAAGGCTGCTGCATTGCACCGGCAGTAGTCATAATGGGGAACGCGACTGCAGGAGAAACGTTCATCAAAAACAAAACGCCTTGTACCATCACAAATAAGCCAACACCGACTGAAGTCAAGGCACCACAAACCATCAAGGCAAAAAAGCCTATCACTAATTTCCAGGAATGTAAGGCGGTTAATTCACCACCGATGGGAAACCAACGGTACTGATGCGCAATTAATAAAAAGATTATTAAGGCAAAAGCACACATCATTGCCAAACGAACGGCCTGCTTACTCAGACGGCTCATCACAAAACCACCCAGCAAGCCCCCCACACAGGTCCCAGCAACCAGAGTTAACAGTGTGGTCATATCGACATTGATTAATTGCATGAAAAACAACGATTCAATCGTTCCAGGAATTACTTGAGCGCCATTATTCACCGCAGGCATTTCATCATCACGAAAAGTACCCATTAATTTAGCTAGCGCAATATTAACCGCAAAACTACCAACGCCTAAAGTGTCCGCAATAAAGGCAATAACACCACTCACCATAAGCTTCAAATATTGCCCCAAAGAAAGTGGTTCTGCAGGCTGGCGATACACTTTAACCACCATCACCCCAACACAAAGCAAGGTTAATACTAATATACCTAAGATAATCAAAAAGTTAGTCATTCCATTCCTGATTGAAAAAAGAGAAAACTTAATAAAAATAGAGCGTTATTATACACTAATTTTTGACTGACAGACAGCATTTAGAACAAAAACAAACCGCTGTGCATTATAACTAAGCTAAAAAATGGATTAAACATAGGCTAGTGGTAAGCAACTGTAACGTGTACACATCGCTTACGACATAGGCAGGCTCTACACGTGGAGGTTTCCCCCGAGACACTGCCATTAATTTCTTTAACTTAATGGCAGCAGACTACGAAGTGCTAACAGAGATATCTATAAGATACAGCGGTAAGCAACCAAGCTGCATGGCTTAAAGAGCACAGGTAGTAGTTGGAACGCCAACCTGACCAAAAATCGTTTTCACCATGTTGGTATCAACCGCCAAATCACGCGCGCCATAAAGTACTCCGCAAGCTCCTTGTTCAAAATTCGTTGTTGGAGTCCAATACTTGCTGTTGGCAATCACCATCACATGATAGGCTTTTTTAATGCCAATGCTTTTCGCCATCAAATAAAAAGCCTTATTAAATATGCCACTGGCCGTATGCACAATAAAACTTTGTTGGTTTTGCGGTCCAGGGATATTTTCCTGAGCAAAGCTCACCACATCGTCATAGCTAATCGCACAATAAGCGCCATTACTTTGCGCCAAACTCTTATTCATACAATCGGCAGAACTTCCATCGGATGAGGGGTAATCCATGAAGCGTAATGCCTTGCCAAACTCATCCCGCATGATGGTTTCACCTATTCCCCACGTGATCACATCCGCTTCTAAGTACACTTTATTATACAGTTGTGGTGTCGTTTCCAATAAATAAGCACGTGCAGCCTGCCCCCCCATATCCGATAAAGATTCATTCAACGCACCTGATTGATCATAATACTCAAGGTTCGAATGCTGCTCGGTAAAACCATGGGTTACTTCGTGACCAGCCACATCCAAAGACACTAGAGGATACATCTCGGCACCATCGCCAAAAGACATGGATTGTCCATCCCAAAAGGCATTATCGTAACTTGAACCAAAATGCACGCGCATCACCAATTGGCTGGGTGAACCATCGGGTTTCTGCAACGCATTGACCCCGTACCAATCACGATACATATTCACAATCGTATGCCCAAAATAATACGCATCATTCCTGGGTGAAAAAGCCCCATTGATGTGTTCTTCTTGGTTGTTGTTACATTGATAGCTAAACGGAGTAGAGATCATGCCACTCCAATCCCAAGCAGAATTTAGGTTAACTAACTTCACCATAGGGGATTCCATAGTACATACAGTTCCCGCTTGTTGTACTTCTAATGCGGGCAAGCCTTCTTTGCCGTACCAATATTCATGAACCTTTTCATTACCACCTGGACCAATATCGGCAAAATTCTTAACATTATTCCATTGTTTGATGAGCTCCCCTGTCTGAGCATCGACGAGGAAGAATGGCCAAGCCGGTTTGTTATTGGTTTCCATGCTCTTAAAAGAAACCTGATAAACCAGCTTTAATTCGGTATCAGACTCCGCGCGAATCTGCAACTCAATTTGCTCCGCTTGGATTGGTGTCTGGGGATTAAAATTAAGCCAGGATTTTTTAGCGACCGCTAGCGCCTGTTGTTTGCTTAAGGTGGGCTGAGTATTGAGTTGAATGTTATCTAACAAATGTCCATTAACTGGGCATTGTTATTCGTTAAATTCTTTTGATTTGTGCCTGCGCTAATCATTACTTGCGCTCCCACCACCGGAATACCGTGATACAGCTGTTGATAGCGCGTAATAATCTGTCCCTTGTCCTTGGTTTGATTTACCTCTTGTAAAACACTGTTCTCTACAGAATCTGAAGTAGCGGTACTCATGGAACGAGCCGCCATTTTTTTTACTTTTTGCTTCAAGGGAAAATGCTTTAAATTACTTAATGGGGCATGATATAAATTTACAGTTTCCGTTGCAAAAGCATCGGCAGCACAGCAAACCAATGTGATTCCAAGGAGTTTCTTTAACATAAATCTTCCTCACTAATTACATTTTGAACATAATGCCACAAAAGCGATCTAAACACAATTAAGGACGATGATGTTTAATATTAAATTTATTTCCCTCTGTGCTAGTTTATGCGCGCTGAGTTTATCAAGCCATGCAGGTCCCGTTGAGCGTTACATGCAGCAAAAACTGGAGGCAAAAAATAGCTTCAAAACCGTAGCGACAACCCAACAATACAATTTCCAACAGCTGATTGACCATAACACCCCAACCCGCGGCACCTTTGCTCAACGTTACTACATTGATGAACGTTACGGACCAGAAGATAACGCACCAGTATTTTTCTATATTTGTGGTGAAGCCACATGCACACCCAATGCGCTGAATGGGGCAATTAGGCACTACGCGCAAAAATTTCACGCCAAACTCATTGCCTTAGAACATCGTTACTACGGTGCCAGTATCCCAGTTACCAGCTTATCAGCCAAAAACTTACGCTTTTTAACAACTGAAGCTGCATTAGATGATTTGGCTTATTTTCAACGTCACATCAGCGAGCAAAAAAACTGGACGGGAAGCTGGATCGCATTTGGTGGTTCGTACCCTGGCTCTCTTTCGGCCTACTATCGTTTAAAATTCCCCTATTTAGTAGCAGGAGCCCTGGCCTCTTCTGCACCAGTGATGGCTAAAGAAGATTTTATTGAATATGATCAGCATGTTACCAAAGTAGTTGGGCCTCACTGCGCCGAGCAAATGCGCGAGGTATTCCATGCTGTAGAAGCGAGCTTAGGCAATGCGAGCCAGTTGGCCCAAATAAAAGAGCTCTTTGGGGCAAGCAAGGTAGATGATCCAATTGATTTTCTCTACCTAATTGCAGATATCGGTGCAGGAGCGGTGCAATATGGGGAAAAAGATGAGTTCTGCACAACGCTTTCATCTAGTGTCAGTCCCTTAGTTGGCTATGCGGAAATGGCGCATAAACTCTACCAAAGTTCAGGGCTTAGCGCAGTTGATTTTACCGCGCAGGGTGCGATGGATGAAACGGTGAATACGAATACCCAAGGGTTATCAATGCGCCAATGGTATTACCAATCCTGTACGGAGTATGGTTACTGGCAAAATGCCCATCCTAATCCGGAACTATCTACACGTTCTACCTTAATCAATTTAGATTATCATCATCAGGTATGTAAGCGTTTGTTTCAGCTGACTCAACCCGCACAAACAGCAACCCTAAATGCGACCCTTTATTATCCCTTAACGGATAGTTTAGTGTCTAAAATTTTCTTTACCAATGGAGAACAAGATCCTTGGTCAACCCTGTCATTGGCGGAAAAAAATGGCAATGCCATCAACTCCAATTTAGATTATCAATTAATTCTCGGCGCAGCACATTGTGATGATTTGCATAAACCATCGGTTAATGATTCAGACTCATTACAACAGGCGCGTAAAACGATGGAGTCGTTATTAAGCCAATGGTTGACTATTAGTTAACACCTCAAGATAGCATGCTCTAATCAAAAAGACCGCGTGCAGAAGATGTAGTTGTATCCTTTGCTTCTGCCACGCTATCAACCTCAACTTTGTTTTCCTCGCCCAAAAATCCGATAGAACCAAAAAAATGTTTTTCTGGTTTTTTGGGGAGAGAACTTTTGGGGGATGATAAGTGGGAACTCGCTGGAGACGTTAACGAAGAATACAAGCCTGATTGCCTGCAACCAGGCGTCTCTAAAACTGGCAGCACATACGAAAAAAGCCGTGACTGCAAGTAATCAAGCTACATCTAAAACCGACCTTGGCGAAAATCATCCAATGCTTGCATGACCTCTCCTGCAGTGTTCATTACAAAAGGACCATGACGCGCAATCGGTTCATGCAGCTTCGCCGCGGCGATCAGCAAACACTGGCTATCTTTTTCAGCGGTTAGAGTTAACACGTCACCGACACTCAGCTTAGCTAATCCACCTTGCGGTATCAATTGTTCACCAACTAAAATTGCTCCAGAAATTACTAATAATACGGCCTGATAATCTGCAGAAATATGCTGTTGAATGCTACTTCCCAGAGGCAAGTTAATATCAAAAAATAAAGGAGCCGTTGCAATATCAGTAATTGGTGAAGTCGTTCCTTTGTCTGTAGTACCCGCAAGCACTTTAATTACCGCCCCAGAAGCATGATGCTCTAAAGGCAAGTCTGCACTTTGGAGCTCTTGATAACGAGGCTCTCGCATTTTTTCAGCCGCAGGTAAATTCAACCACAATTGCAAACCAGTTAAACGCCCACGCTCTGCTGAAGGCATTTCCGAATGCACAATCCCCTTGCCAGCAGTCATCCACTGCACATCTCCAGGACCAATAGTTCCTTTGTGCCCCTTGTTATCTTCATGGGTAATACTCCCATCGAGTAAATAGGTTATGGTTTCAAAACCACGATGAGGGTGCGGGGGAAAACCGGCCATAAAATCCATAGGATTACTACTGTCAAAATAATCGAGTAAGAGTAACGGCTCAAATTCATCCGTCCGCTCAATACCGATGTAGCGATGTAACTTAACGCCTGCGCCTTCACGGACCATCATGCCATAAGTTAATCGCTCTACTTTAATATCACGCATGGCGCCACCTCCTAATGAAATCAAAAATCCCGGTTCAAACGGAAAATTGATCTTTATTTGGCTGCCTAATTTAAGCATAGTTCAAAAAAAAACGTTTTCCTACCGTGGTATTTTCTAGATGGATGCGGTGAATACAAAATTCAAGGCCTAGTTTAAATGGTTTTGCTAGTATGAATTTCGAACAAGATAAGCCGCACTAAAGAAAAAGGCATCCAGATATTCTGGATGCCTTGACATGAAAAAAAGATACGGAAGGATTATTCTTCGTCATGACAGCTTTTAAACTTCTCTGCCATTTTGTCTTCCATTTTTTTCATCATACCTTGTAATTGAGTTTTTTGTTGATCATTAAGCACTGCGTAAATTTGATTTTTTGCAGAAACTTTAGCTTTGATCATATCACCGAGGAGCTTAGTCTTTTTATCAACTAAAGCACTCACCGCAGATTGGTCCATATTTGGTGAAATAGCTTGATCATTGATTTGTTTACTTAAATCTCTCATCTGCTCACCACTTTGTTGCATGGTTGATTTCATGCTTTCTAAAATAGGCTTAATTTTTTCCTTTTGCGCATCATCCAACTTTAAAGACCCCAACATTTGCTTCATGCCTTCGCCACAAGCATTATTTGCAAATGCAGTTGGGCAAAGAATTAAAGAAAATGCTAATGCGAGTACTCCCAAAATTTTCTTGTACATGATTACTTTCCTTAGTTATGTTGAAATCATAGAGAAGTATAGACGCTTATTTGTAAAAAATAGTACCGACTTTAAAAAATAGTATTATTTTTTTATAGCGAATTCACTATACTATCCCCATGTTGAAATCCCCGCTATTAAGGTAATCATGAGTTCGCTAATAAAAACATTACTCTCTGCTGTCCTACTAATGACGCTCACTACAGCAAGCCAAGCTGATGTGCTACTGCGTAACATTCAAGGACAGGATATTTCTTTTGCTTCATTGAAAGGGAAATGGGTACTTATTAATTACTGGGCTGGTTGGTGTAAAACCTGTGTTGAAGAAATCCCCGCTCTTAACCGTTTTTACCGCAAGCACAAACATGATTCGGTAGCCTTATTTGCGGTAAATTATGATGCACTGCCACTAGATAAGCAGCATCGCCTAATTAAGCAATTGAATATTCAATACCCCTCTCTACGTTCCGATCCTGCTTTTGCCTTAGGCTTAGGTGATATTACTGGGGTACCCGTTACTTTTGTATTTAATCCTAAAGGAGAGCTGGTGAATACGCTGTATGGCGGCCAAGACGTTAGGGCATTAGAAGAGGCAATGGTTGGTTAGCAGCACAGACACCATTGAGATGGTTATGATGGGAAAACCTTGATTACGCTAATCTGCATCAAGGCTACTTCCAGTCAAACAGTGATTTTTGGTAATATGGCTCTTCTTCTACAGGTTGTTGTTGAAAATGCACCCCTAAGCCAAGCAGGCGGATAGGTTTAGGGTGATATAGAGTAATTTTTTGAAATAATTCCAGATAATATTCCAGCTTAGGCTGACTGCTTTTAATCTCTGCCGACAGAACTTTAAAATCGCTATTTTTTATTTTTATAAACTGATTTTTTATAAATAAATCAGCAGCATACTCCTGAATACGTAAAAGCAAATCTGCATGTAATTCCCGAATAATTACTCGTGCACACTCAGGTTCAACAATATCTTGCAGCAAGGTTTTTTCCACACTCAACGATTTCCGGACGCGATTAGGTTGCACAGGGCGATTATCAATTCCGCGAACTTGGTAGTACAACTGCTGCCCAAACTTCCCAAATTGCTCTGTTAAAAATGGCAATGAATATTGGTAAAGATCCTCGCAGGTAAAAATATTTAAACTATGTAATTTTTGTTCCGTTACCTTACCTACGCCAAACAATTTACCTATTGATAAATTTTTAATAAAATCAAGTGCTTGTTCTGGGGTGATTACAAACAAACCATTCGGTTTATGCCAAGCACTGGCAATTTTCGCTAAAAATTTATTGGAAGCTACTCCTGCCGATGCGGTCAATCCATGTTCTTGAAAAATAGCCTGGCGAATTGCTTGGGCCATACGCGTAGCACTATTTTGGTAATCAGGAGAATGAGTAACATCAAGAAAGGCTTCATCTAAAGAAAGAGGCTCCACTAAATCGGTGAAACGATGAAAAATGGCATTAATCGACTGAGATACCTCACGGTATTTAGCCATATTTACGGGTAATACAATTAAATTAGGACATAAACGCTGGGCTCTTGCCGTAGGCATGGCTGAGCGTACTCCATAGTCGCGGGCAAGATAATTACAGGTACATAAAACCCCTCTTTGATTAGCCAAACCACCTACAGCTATAGGTTTATCGCGTAACAAAGGATTATCCCTCATTTCAATAGCCGCATAAAAACAATCCATATCTACATGAATTATTTTTCGTGACGTTGAAATTTCTGCATCTATCGGCGTGTTCATAATAATTAGATAAACCTGTTGCTCAACACTATGACAAAAAAGAAGCTATATTTAATACAAATTGCTAATTTTATAATTATAAGTTAAGGATAAGTTTCATGTGCAACGAGAGTAAAAGCTGTTTATGCCATCGCATTAAAGATTTTATTATAACGGATAAAAAGGAAAAGTTTTTAGGCTTTTTTCAACAAAGACACATTATTGAACTTTATTCTTTTTTAAAAGAAAGCTACCCCCTAGTAAACCCCAAATTTAAAGATGAAAATTTTAATGAAGTCTTGCAAAGGCTAGTAAACACCTACATTGATCCTCCTGGTAATGGAGATCACAGTTTAGTAATTAACGTCAATCATGAAGTGGTTAAAAAGAGATTCCTAAGCACCTATCACAAATATCAAAACCAACAACGAGATAAGACAAGAGTATTGGTACGCCTCACGCAACTAATACATGATGTTGAAAATTTAGCGTATAACAATTTAGATGATAATCAAGACTTTAAATCTCTTCTACAAAAGGGCGCGAAAAAATTAACTAGATCGTTCTCTTCCAAAGTAGCAAGTTTCTTACACCCTAAAAAAACGCCTGCGAGTAGTGGGCCAGAGCATGAAAACAATGCTGAAAGCTCAAGCCCTCCCTCTCCGTCAAATTAGCATATACCTGGTTGATTGCGACTAATGGTGCTACTTAAGGATTAATTGCTAATAATATTCACAAATTACCGCTGCTTGACCATAGTATCGGTACCCCGCTCAAGCTACGGTAATTCGCTCTTTCACACACGTCATATAAAAAGCAAAACTGGAAAAAAGTAGTTCTATGGTCTATAGTCAGACACTAGCCGTTCAAAAAACGGACAGAAGATACAATGAAAACCTCTTTGCGGTTGTTTTTTAAAACATTTTCCCCATCTAATGTTCCTTTTCTCATGCTACTTTTTATCAGCATTAGCTCCAGTATGTTGCCGACCCTATTAGGGGTTATTTTTTTACACCAGAATGGCTTTTTGAGCGACGTACCACAAAACACCAAATTGAATATCTATGGATTAACCCTTGGTACCTATTTTATTGGCTCTACAGTGGGTGGGCTAATCTGTGGCTATTTAGCCGATCGTTATGGTGAGAAAAAGGTCCTGTTCTTTTTTTTCCTAGGAGCTATTTTAGCAACCAGTTTAGGGATATATAGCCTTATCGCTATCAATTTAAGCTTATTTATTTTCAGTAAGACCTTAGAAGGGTTTACGCTTGGACGCGTCGCCATCATGGCATTGCTCTCACACATTAAAGAATCTAAAACAGAAATATTTAGAAAAACGGAAATCATGAATGCTGGAGGCTTGTTTATTGGACCAGTCATTTGTGGTTTTTTGATTAATTTTACGCACATAGTACCACTCTATTATTATGCCACCCCCTTGCTCCTAATCTTAGCTATGAAAATTATGAATTTTCTCTTGGTTGGTTATTTAAAGCCTGTCGCAAATGAAACCGAAGAAAAAGCCAATTACACAGTAAAGAATACTTATAGACACCCTGTGTTTAAAGAATTTTTCTTATATCAACTCGCGTGGTATTTTTATTTTCTTGCTATAGTTCCTTTTGCCATGGTAAAGCTAGGCTTTAATAGTTATCAAATTGGCATATTGTTTTCTTCGATGGTTGTTTTTTATATGCTTGCATTAAGCCTTACTAATAAAATACCCAGCGCAAAACTTGAGAGTTTGGCAATGAAAAAGCTCTCGGCATGTACTATTATTGCCTCTCTACTTTACATGGCTTTTTTTAGCAGTTACATAACTTTTATCTTAGGCAATGCCTGCATTATATTTGCGGCTTCGGTGTTAATGCCCTTGTACTTATCAACCATGTCAAAACTGGCCTCAGAAATGAACCATGGGGTAACCATGGGGGTACAATCCAGTATTATCGGTATATCTACCGCTGCGGCAAGTTTTCTTTCTGGCCCATTATTAGGGCTCTCCATTAGCTTTCCATTCTACATCGGGGCATTACTCATGCTAATTTTTTACTACTTCTTTTGCTATCAATATGTACCCGAACTAGAAAAGTTCTCTCAAGAGCAATAAAAAACAATATTCATTTTTTGAATAAATTTCATCGTCAATTATGATGTTTTACTTCTCTTATGGTCTTTCATTACAGGATGACTCTCTTAAAAACAAGCGCTGTTTTTGTGCCTGTGTGATACGAATTTTAAGTAACCAATTGCCCTCTTCACTAATCGATTCATTTAAAATCGCTCCCAGTTCATAGAGTTGAGCTCGAAGTTTAGCTTGAGTGGGCTTCAAAAGAACATCTTCGATCAATATGGCACCATGCAACTGGGTACTAATGGCTTCTTTTAATAAATCCAAGCCTTGATTAGCTGCTGCAGAAATCCAGACCTTACACCATTCCTGGTTATTATCAATCTTCGGCACCCAATCTTCTTTTAAATCTATTTTATTGAACACATGAATAACCGGAACATCTAATACCCCCAACTCATCCAAAACTTGTTGCACGGAAGACACGGTATCACGCCAATGAGGGTCGGAAATATCAATAACGTGCAGTAATAAATCCGCTTGTTGAGTTTCTTCCAACGTAGCACGAAAGGCCTCAACTAAATGGTGCGGTAAATCTCGAATAAAACCTACCGTATCCGTCAAAATAACCGAAGAGGAGCCGGGTAAACTTAATTGCCGCATAGTCGGGTCTAGTGTCGCAAATAATTGATCAGCAACATAAATACTTTCCCCGGTCAACGCATTAAATAAAGTTGATTTACCCGCATTGGTATAACCTACCAAAGAGACTGTTGGCATGGAGGCTTTACGGCGAGCCTGCCGGTTTTGATCCCGGCTACAGCGTACTTTTTCTAAGCGTTTGTTAATGTATTTTATCCGCTCACGTAATAAACGCCGGTCGGTTTCCAACTGGGTTTCACCAGGACCACGTAAGCCAATACCACCTTTTTGACGCTCCAAGTGAGTCCAGCCACGGATTAATCGGGTAGATAAATGCTGTAATTGCGCTAACTCGACCTGTAATTTACCTTCAAAGGTACGGGCACGTTGCGCAAAAATATCGAGAATGAGACCACTACGGTCTACGACCCGACATTCCAACAAACGTTCTAAGTTACGCTCTTGTGAGGGAGATAATTCATGATTGACCAAGACTAATTCAGCATCGAGAGCTTTCACCAGCTGCGCAAGTTCTTCCGCCTTACCTTTACCAATATAATATTTGGCCTCAGGTGTCGCACGCGTACCTAAAACGCAATCCAGTATTTCAGCCTGCGCTGAACATGCCAATTCTTCAAATTCCTCTAATGCCTTTTCAGCATCAACCCCAGGCAGCGCCAATTGCACGAGGATCGCTCGCTCACCACCTTGCGGACGTTCAAACAAAACTTATTCTCCGACAAAAAGGCCAACTAACCTAAAAAAAGCGAGGAATGCAAACCTACTGCTTTTTTTAGGATAAATTTGGGATATCCCAATTTATGTTGTTAAAAAATGCCTAGTCTGCCACAGTTCCCTCGCTTCCACCAGCTCCATCCTCAGTAGGAACTTTTACCGCTCTTGATGGTACTACTGTAGATATAGCATGCTTATAAACCATTTGGGTGATGGAGTTCTTTAACATCACAACATACTGATCAAAAGAATCCACAACGCCATGTAATTTAATTCCATTGACTAAAAAAATGGAAACAGGCACCTTTTCTTTACGCAACTCATTTAAAAAAGGGTCTTGTAATAAATGATTTTTAGACATTGCCCACTCCTTGTTGTTATTGTAATTTTAAAAGGCAAAACGTGCATCTAATAACTTATTCGACATTTTCTCAGAAAACTTTAGCTTAAATTCATGACAGCTGTAATTTATTCCGTTACTATAGCTGTACAAATTTAAATCTTGGGTTTTTGGGAGATTTAAATGCTTGATGCGCGCGCGATCTAAACCACATAAACCTTATGTTTTATAAGTTTAGACATAGTTTTTATTTATCGCCAAAGAACTTTAAAATACTTAATTGAAACACTGTAGCGATGTAGGAAACCTTCCCAACCATTAACATTAAGGAGATTTAAATGACCTATAGTCGTCTTGATTTATTACAACATGAAACACCTTATGAACTATTTAATGATGACGAGGCTGGAGACACCTTCGCCGAACACCAAAAGATATTAGATCAAGAATTATCCGAAGAAGAACAACGCGCTTTTGCCATTAAGCTAGTAAGCGATTGCCCCCAAGCTAAATTAAAAGATCTTAAGAATGCAGCACAAGCATTGTACTCACCAGTACAAGAAGATAGCTGCTTTTATTTAGTACTTAACGATGCCCTACAGGTCAAAATACGCCTTCTAAACATTCTAGATAACGAGAATACGCAACCCCATGTATTTTTATTAGAAGAAGCCACTCCTGGCCTACTTCATTGTTTTAAAAGTTTAGCATGCGACGTATTAGAAAAAAATGAAATAGCTATTGCCGAACGCCTAGCCTTATTAACACCAGAGCGTGATCGTAGCAAGCTAGCAGGCACCATCCATAACATTTTTAAAGGAAGTGCTCTAGCGACAGAAGTTAACGCGGCCTTTACCTTAAGACGTCATCTAGGACAATTATTAGGTGAAACACCGGAAAAATTTTTTATTAGCAAAGACTTCAATCGAGATCACTGCCTCAAATTTTCCAGCATGCTCTCCAAACTATTAGACGGACACGAGGCAGAGATTGGTAGCAAATTATCTAAAATAGACCACGAAGTGCGAGACAAGATTAAACTTAAACTGGAACTCTTAACTTCATTTGCACATAATAGCACCGACCCATTTCACCTTATTACCGATAGGATGGAAGCCCTGAGTGCCATAAAAGCCAAGCGTATATCTATTGGTACTAATGGCAATAGCTTGTACGGCTCAGTAGCATCGCCATCAACAACCGCAATTACCAGCCCATCTCAAGATACCCCAAGCATTAATAATAGCCTATGATTTATTTTTTTAATCCTGTTTTTAAACTTCTTTGCCCTTACATTGTAAGGGCTTCTTATGATCCATAACTGTCGTATAGGAGTATTTGCATGACCGATAAATTAACCGTAGGACTCGTCCAGGAAAAATGGCACGAAAATCCTAAAGAACACCAAGACAAGCTGGAAGCAGGAATTCAAGCTGCAGCACAACAAGGCGCGACCGTCGTCTGCCTGCAAGAACTAACCCTAAGCCCCTATTTTTGTACTCGCTCTGATGTTGATGGCAAGCCCTACATGGAAGACATTCATACTGGCCCTACAACCCAATTCGTCAGTAAGGTCGCTAAAGCTTATAATGTTTCTATTACCTCATCCTTATTTGAAAAAGCCGGCTATAACACTGCCGTAGCTTATAATAATCAAGGCGAGCTTATTGCTATAACACGTAAACAACATATTCCCAGCGGCGAAAAATATCATGAAGATTTTTATTTTAAGCCAGGGGATTCCGATTATCCCGTGCATGAAATAGCAGAGCATCGCTGGGGTCTACCAACTTGTTATGATCAATGGTTCCCAGAATTATCCCGCATTTATGGTTTAAAGGGTGCAGAAATATTAACTTATCCTACCGCAATTGGTGGCGAACCAACCGCACCAGGTTTTGACAGCCAACCTATGTGGCAAAAAGTTATGATAGCCCAAGGAATTATGAGCAATACCTTCGTCATTGCTACTAATCGCATTGGTTGTGAAGACAATCTTGAGTTTTATGGCAGCAGCTTTATTAGTACCCCAATGGGTGAAATTTTAGCACAAGCACCACGTAATCAACCCGCAGTATTAGTTGCTGAATTAGATTTTAGTCAACGGGCATTATGGGGACGCCTATTTCCTTTTGCTCAACAGCGTGAACCTGAAACCTATCAAGAGCTCGTTAAAGTTCGTTAATTTTTTTTGGAATTTCAAACCATATGAACAGTAATTCATTAACTGAAACAAATTTATATAATATTGAAAACTGGGGTGAGGGATACTTCAGTGTCAATTCCAAAGGGAATATTGAAATAAGCCAAGCCCCGGGAAAAAAAGGGGTGGAACTCCAAGCTATTGTGGATGCCGCGCGTCGCACCGGCCTACATTTGCCCTTATTAATTCGTTGTACCGATATTTTGCATGATCGCGTGCACCGCATCTATAAAGCCTTTGCTGATGCCATCACCGAAAATGATTACACCGGCTCTTATAAATTGGTTTATCCCATTAAAGTAAACCAAGAGCAAAGTGTGGTTAGAGAATTATTAAAATCACCCGATAACACTATTGGCTTGGAAGCAGGCTCAAAACCGGAGCTGATGGCTGTAATTGGCATGCTAAGCAATCAATCCAGCACCATTGTGTGTAATGGCTATAAAGACAGCAGCTATATTCGCACCGCATTAATCGCACAGCAAATGGGACATCAAGTCTTCATTGTTATTGAAAAGAAATCCGAACTCGATATCATTTTAAAAGAATCCGCTCGCTTACAAATCAAACCAACCCTTGGGGTTCGCATTCGCCTGGTGAGTAAAAGTGCTGGAAAATGGGAAAACAGCGGTGGCTCAAAGTCCAAATTTGGTCTTAATGCCAAGCAAGTGATTGAATTAATTAGTCAATTAAAAGCAAATAATATGCTGGATTGCTTGCAATTAATGCACTGCCACTTAGGCTCGCAAATTGCCAATATTCACGACATTCGCCATTGCATGCAAGAGGTAGCTCGTTATTACGTTGAACTACGTCAATTAAATGCACCGATCAATACTATTGATGTAGGGGGAGGCCTTAGCGTGGATTATGAGGGAACACGCTCGAATAAAGGTTGTTCAATGAATTACAACCTCAATGAATACGCGACTCATATTCTGCTGGCTATTAAACACCTATGCCTTGATGCGAAAATTCCTGAACCCAACATTATCTCTGAATCCGGCCGAGCCTTAACCGCACATCATGCTGTAGTGATTGCAGATGTTTCTGATATAGAAATCATTGATAAATCTCCGCTATTACCTGGTGTTGATGAAGAAGATTCGCATGTGATTCGTGATATTTATGATACCTATCAAGCAATCACCAACAGTTCACCAATAGAAATCTATAACTATGCCGTACATTCGCTGCATGAGGCCCATTCCCTATTTAAGCATGGGGTAATTAGCATGCAGGAAAAGGCAAAAGTTGAATCTTTTTATACCAATATTTGCATGGAGCTCAAAGAACGCTTAACAGAGGATAATCCCAGTGAGCAAGCCTTGCTACTAAAAATCAATGAAGATATGGCGGTAAAAATATTTTGTAATATTTCTTTTTTCCAATCCATTCCCGATGCTTGGGCTATTGGGCAAATATTCCCCATCGCCCCAATTTCCCAACTAGACGTTGCACCGGAAATGCACTGCATCTTACAAGATTTGACTTGTGATTCGGATGGTACGATTAAAGAGTACTTAGGTAGCTCTCGTGTAAATTCAACCTTAATGCTGCCTCCTTATGACAGCAATAACCCCTATGCATTAGGATTTTTCTTAGTGGGTGCCTACCAAGAAATACTAGGTAATTTACATAATTTATTTGGTGATACCAATTCATTAGATGTCGAGCTATTTGATGATGGCACCTTTGAATTAAATGATTTAGTTAGTGGGGATACGGTCACTAACGTATTGAATTTAGCTCACTTTGATACCAAAAAGCTAAGTCAATCCTATGAAAAACAACTTATCCAAGCTGGGTTATCTCGAGAAAAAACCTTATTTTATTTAAATGAATTAAGAAGTGTTTTTTCCCAACTAACTTATCTTGATGCTGAGCATACGGAGTAACTAATAATGACACCAAAACAAAGTGGTTTTTTTATGCCCGCAGAATGGCACCCACATGAACAATGCTGGATGGCTTGGCCTTGTCACGTAGAGACTTGGTCTAAAATAGGCTTAGATAAGGCGCGCCGAGCCTATGCTCTAGTTGCCAACTCAATCGCCCAGTATGAGCCGGTAATCATGCTTGTAAATCCAGGCGATGAAGACTTAGCGAACGAACTATGTGGAGATAATGTAAGTATTCAAACATTACCAATTAATGATTCCTGGACTCGTGATACAGGACCTACCTTTTTGTTGAATAACGAACAAAAATTAGCTGGGGTAAACTGGATTCATAATGCCTGGGGTGGAAATTATGAGGATTGTGCGTTGGATAATGAAATATCTGCTGCCGTAATTAGTAAAACCAAGGCCTTATCTTTTTCTGCCCCTTTAGTAATGGAAGGAGGCTCCTTTCATGTTGATGGCGAAGGCACTATATTAACAAGCCGTGAATGCTTACTTAATGACAATCGCAATCCACAACTCAGTCAGCAGGAAATAGAACAGTATCTTTTTGATTTCCTTGGTGGCAAGCAAATTATTTGGTTAAATAAAGGATTACTGGGTGATGAAACCGATGGCCATATCGATGAAATAGCCTGCTTTATCGCCCCAGGAAAAGTTCTTTGTCTGATTACACATGATAAAGAAGATCCAAATTATGCGACCTTGCATGAAAACTTAGAAATTCTTAAAGCAGCAACGGATGCGCAAGGGCGAAAATTAGAGGTGTATACGGTTGAGCAACCACCGGCAACTTACATGCATGGTGAGCGACTAACTTTATCCTATATTAACTTTTATTTGGCCAATAAAGGGATTGTTATGCCCGCTTTTGGCTATGAAGCTCAAGATAGAGCCGCCTATGAATTGTTCACCAAGCTCTATCCTAATCATCATATAAGCCAAATCGATGCATTGGATGTATTTGCTGGTGGTGGTGGTATTCACTGCATTACGCAACAACAGCCAATCTCTGTGTAGCTTAAACCATAGGCTGGGCTGTAAAGTCCAGCATTGGGAATAACACAAACAGTTAACTCTGGGCTTAACAGCCCAGCCTACATTCAATTTAACTCCCATCAAAAAAGACAAGACAATATCCTGCGCTCTTTGATAGATATCTTACATTGCGCTGCTCCATCGGCCCAATGACAATAACCACAGACAGGTTATACTTAAAACTCAAAGGGATGACATGGATATGTCTGACAGGATGTCAAAATTTAAGGGACAAGTACATGGATTGTACTTCGCTGCATGGAGGCAGCACTGCTCTTCCCCGCTCCTACCGTGCATGTGTACCCAGTTGTGCCAAACGCTTCGCAATAACTAATTGAATATTATCACGTGCTCTAGGCGGAAAATATTGATATGCATCAAAAAAATCATGTGCATTAATTGATAAAAATTTACATGGAGTAATTGTACTCACACGCGCCGTTCTGGGAATACGTCGTAAAATTGCGATTTCCCCGAAGACATCTCCTGGCCCCAGAGTGTTAACACGTCTACGCCCTACATTAATATCTTTTACTGAAACCTGCATCTGACCTTCAATAATAATATAAAGCTTATCCCCTATTTCGCCTTGCTCGATGACAATTTCTTCTGCACCACAGCGAGTAACAATACTTTTATCCGCCAGCATTTTTTGTTCCACAATCCCTATGCCGGAAAAAATATGTGCATTATAAATAGCTTTTAGCACATCAGACTGTGCTGAACCGGTGAAATCCATAAGTACCACCTTAACCTATTAATATGTTTCTGTTTTTCTATTAGTTTAGTATATTTTTTTTAATAGCAAAGAGTAATTTATTTGTATTTTTACTTTTATGACTAAAACAGATTTTTGGATAATTATTAAACACCTAATGGTGATGGTGTTAGTTGGTGTAGCCTGGTTGTCTGTTACCTAGCTTTCCTTAATTGTATAGTCGGAGAATAGCAAGAAAATGAAACCCGGTTGCAAGCAACCAGGCTCCATCTTTTAAGATCAGATACTACAACTAGACATCAATATTCCCTGCCTCCAAGGCATTCATTTCGATGAAATCTCTTCGAGGCTCAACATTATCACCCATTAACGTGGTAAAGATTGCATCTGTGGCTACCGCATCCTCAATAGTCACTTGCAGCATACGTCGTACATCAGGATCCATTGTAGTTTCCCACAACTGGCCTGGGTTCATCTCACCAAGACCTTTATAGCGCTGAATGGTTTGGCCTTTTTTCGCTTCATCCATTAACCAATCTAATGCCTGTTCGAAACTTTCCACCATTTGCTCTTTCTCACCACGCTTAACAAAAGAACCCTCTTCCACCAAACTTGCTAATTTAGAGCCTAAGGCAACCATCTCTTTGTAATCCTTAGAATAAAAGAACTCAGCATTCATTAAGATATGATGATCCATACCATGCTGTGTCATCGTAATTCTGGGTACAAATAAATTGCTGTCCGGTAAAGCATGAGCCTCTACATGGTAATGTTCTGTTTTATTATCAAGTTGTTGCAAACCAAGATGTAATTGTTTACACCAATTTGCTATTTTCTCTTCCTGATTAAAATCTTCATTATGCAACACAGGAAGGTAAGCAACACGTTTCAGGATATCAGTAGGATATCTGCGTTTATAGCGCTTAATAATTTTCTCAACTCGTCTAAACTGTTGTACTAACTCCTCCAAAGCAACAGCCATAATCGGCGGAGCTTCTTTTGAGGGATAAAACGCTGCCGAATCTAGAGCACTTTGTGTTAAGTAATCAAATAAGGCTTCATCATCTTTCACATACTGCTCTTGCTTTCCACGTTTCACTTTATATAAAGGTGGCTGAGCAATATAAATATAGCCACGCTCTAAAAGCTCTGGTGTTTGTCGGTAGAAAAAAGTAAGTAATAGAGTACGAATATGTGAACCGTCGACGTCAGCATCGGTCATGATAATAATACGATGATAACGTACTTTATCCGGATCGTATTCATCAGGTCCAATACCACAACCTAGAGCCGTAATTAAAGTCGCAACCTCTTGGGAGGCAAGCATCTTATCAAAACGTGCTTTTTCAACGTTTAGAATCTTACCCTTCAGTGGCAAAATAGCCTGAAACTTACGGTCACGCCCTTGTTTTGCTGAGCCACCCGCAGAATCTCCCTCCACCAGGTATAATTCAGATAAAGCAGGATCTTTTTCCTGACAGTCTGCCAATTTCCCAGGCAAACCAGCAATATCCAATGCTCCTTTACGACGAGTCATTTCACGTGCACGACGTGCAGCTTCGCGCGCTCTGGCAGCATCAATAATTTTGCCCACAATTGCTTTGGCGATCGCGGGATTCTCTAAAAGAAAGTCATTAAATTTTTCTGAAACACTTGATTCAACTACTGATTTCACTTCCGATGAAACCAACTTGTCTTTGGTTTGCGAAGAAAATTTTGGATCGGGAACTTTTACCGATAAAACGGCAGTTAATCCTTCACGAGCATCATCACCGGTGGGTGAAACTTTAGCTTTTTTGGCATACCCTTCAGCTTCAATGTAATTATTTAAGGTTCGCGTTAAACCGGCTCTAAAGCCTGCCATATGCGTTCCCCCATCACGTTGAGGGATATTATTCGTAAAACAATACAATGTTTCTTGATAAGAGTCATTCCACTGCATTGATAATTCAACCGTGATGTTATCTTTTTCAGACGTCATCGAAAAAACAACTGGCGTAATTACGGTCTTGTTTTTATTTAAATGCTCTACGAAGGCTTGAATTCCTCCTTCATAATGGAAAGTATCTTGTCTTTGCGAGCGCTCATCAAATAAATGAATGCATACACCTGAATTTAGATAGGATAATTCGCGTAAACGCTTCGCTAAAATATCATAATGAAATTCAATATTAGAAAAAGTTTCTGCGCTGGGCTTGAACCAAATCTGGGTTCCAGTATTACTGGCATCACCTGTTATCGCAATCGGCGCATCTGGCACCCCATTACGATAATGTTGCTCGTGGACTTTGCCATGACGACGTACTGTTAAGTGCAGTTCTTCGGATAAAGCGTTTACTACGGAAACACCCACTCCGTGCAAACCACCGGAAACCTTATAGGAGTTATCATCAAATTTACCGCCTGCGTGCAGAATCGTTAAAATTACTTCAGCAGCAGAGCGCCCTTCTTCCTTATGAATATCTACTGGAATTCCACGTCCATCGTCTTTTACTGTAACTGATTCGTCAGAATGAATAGTGACAAAAATCTCTTTACAATAACCTGCCAACGCCTCATCAATAGAGTTATCTACCACCTCAAAAACCATATGATGTAAACCGGTACCATCATCTGTGTCACCGATATACATTCCTGGTCTTTTTCTTACTGCATCTAACCCTTTTAGGACTTTAATATTACTTGAATCATAACTGGCATCAACGCTCATTAGAAGGTCCTCTTAAACCCTTATTACACCATTTAAAATTAGCCCTATGATAGCATATTTTACGTGTATTTTGCATGTATTTGGCTTATTCCAGCGATAAAGTATCTGTTGCCTTCCACCTGTTAAAATGTTCCACGTGGAACATTTTAACAGCCAGAGAATAACTTTTACCTAGCAGATTTATCTCTGATAATCTATCAAATCCTATTTTCAAGACATGAGGCCATGGCCTGAGGTATCGCCTGATTTTATTTGAACAATTTTATGGATGATATAGTTTAACTTAGAGAAAGTTTCATCCTCTAGAAAGCAGAAAACCATCCATAATTAAGCCAAATTGTTAAATAGGACACGTGGATTCTGTCTCCATGAGAACGATAATAAATCGAGTCGATACCTCAAGTCCATGGCCCGACCTTTCTATTACACCAAGACGGATTTACAAAAACTTAAAGTGAAATAAAAGAATTATTTAAATAGACATTATTACTTACAGACAAGAAAAGCGAATTTTTAGCTCAATGTTTCACGTGAAACATCAATATCCAGCAGCACCCCGTGCTCGATCTGATAACAGAAACCTGATTCATTAGGGCATAATGAATACAAATATTCAGCACTAGCATTAGTAGTAACTAAATATTGACCCCGGCGCGAAGACAAATAACTTAATAATTTTTTTTGATGAAGTTCATCAAGCTCGGCGGGTAAATCATCAAGTAAATACAAACACTCATGAGACACCAAATTTGCTTGTGCAAGCTTGAGTGCAATTAAAATAATTTTTTGCTGTCCGCGTGAAAGAAATTGCTTTGCTTTATTTAAATTACTCTCAATAATAATATCAGCTTGGTGCGCACCATATTGTGTGTACTGCTTATGCTTATCACTCTCAAAATGTTCTTGTAAAATTTGCTGCAAGTCTTTACCACTATTTTTTTTATTCCATCCTTTAAAATAATGCAAATTACACTTAAGCTCCGTTAACTGCGCTAAAACCTGATTAAACTCCTGTTCCCAGAGGACAAAATATTCTTTTCGCAGTAGATCCAATTGTGTAGCCAAATCACTCAATTGTTTATCCCAGGGCAAAAATTGTGTATAAGGCGCGCGTTGTTTTAATAATGCATTACGCTGTTTCAATACCTTCTTATAATCCTTCAACAAATTAAGGTAATTAGGTTTCACGTGAAACAATCCCCAATCCAATACACTACGACGTACAGCTGGACCAGCGTCAATGATTTGGAAAATATCGGAATAAAAGATTTGGCATGGTAATGCATAAGCCAATTGGCTAGTACTGGAACAAAACTGGTTATTCAATTTAATTTGCGTAGGTTCGGCAGCAGATTTTTGAATGCTAATAGTTTCTTGTTCTGTACCCCGCGCAAAAACAGTAAAGAGAGATTGTCCTTGCTGAATAATCGGTGCAATTTCGCGAGAACGAAAAGAGTGGCCACAGCTTAAAAGATAAAGTGCTTCAAGGATGGAAGTTTTACCGCTACCATTAGCCCCAGAAATAAAATTAAATCTGGGGTGTAATTGCAGTTTGATCGAAGAAAGATTACGTAGGTGGTGAATTTTTAATTCAGAAAGGATCATATTTTCATAGGCATAATAATGTATTGATAATGCTCATTTTCTAATGACTCAATTAAAATACTGCTATCCATATGTGATAAAGACAAACGAATTTGCCCATCACCAAAGTGAGAAAGCACATCTAATAGATAAGTAGCATTTAAACCAATTTTTAGCTCATCACCTTGTGTTTCCGCAACTAAAGATTCAACCGCTTCTTCTTGTTCATTATTATTAGCAATTAAGGTCAATAAGCCCGGTTGCAAATGCAACATTACCGCCTTAGACTTTTCATGCGCTAAAATAACAATTCGCGATAAAGCACGTTTTAATGTCGCGCAATCAATCATAATTTGTTTGTCTTGATTACGAGGGATTGCTTTAGCATAAGGAGGAAAGCGTGCCTCAATTAATTTAGATAAAAATACAAATTGCTTACTTACTAGTTTAAAATGTGATTTACCAGCAGCAAGTAAAACCTGTTCATCATCTATGCCATTTAAAAGGCGCAATAATTCTTGAATTCCTTTTTTAGGAATCAATAATTTTTTATCACTACTATTTTCACATTGGTGACGACAAATGGCCATACGATGCCCATCGGTTGCTACCGCAGAAATAAGATTAGGTTCAAAATCTAAAAACAAGCCATTCAAAAATACCCGCACATCTTGCTGTGACATGGCAAAATGAGTTGATTGCAATAATTGCAGCAAGACCAAGCGCGGGATACTAAGTTCAACTTCATTACACTCATCCTCGCTCAAGGGATAACCATCAGCTGGCAAGGTAGTTAATTTAAATGAACTGCGGCCTTGTTTAATCGTTAAAACACCATTATCAACCCGTAAATTAGGGCTAGCTTGCTCATCTAGAGAGCGAATAATATCTATAAATTTTTTTGCCGGAACCGTAATTGAGCCCTCTGTTTGCTCAGACTCACAAGGAACTTGTGCAGAAATTTCTATTTCTAAATCAGTGGCAGTAATCGATAACTGGCCATCCACTAATTTAAATAAAAAATTAGACAGTATGGCTAAAGATTGCTTTTTATCAACAGCACCAGCAACGGTCAATAAAGGGGTAAGTAAATCTTCCTTTTTTATCGCAAATTCAAACACCAGAAACTCCTATTTTAAGAGGATAAGATGCGCATTAAGTTTTTATAATCTTCAGCAAAATCACTATCATCCTGAACAAGTTCTTTAACCTTCCTGCAGGCATGAATTACTGTAGTATGATCACGGCCACCAAAATGGTCACCAATTTCTGGTAAACTATGATTAGTCAGCTCTTTAGCTAAAGCCATCGCCATTTGTCTTGGTCTAGCAATAGAACGACTACGACGCTTTGATAAAATATCAGCCACTTTGACTTTGTAATACTCAGCTACTGTTTTTTGAATATTTTCGATGGTCACTAATTTATCTTGTAGTGCCAAAAGATCACGTAATGCTTCATGAACAAACTCGATAGTAATCGGCTTACCTGTGAAATGCGCATTTGCAATAACACGCCGCAGAGCGCCTTCAAGCTCACGGACATTCGAACGGATACGTTTCGCAATAAAGAAGGCAACTTCATAAGGTAATTCGATATTAGATTGTTCCGCTTTACTAATCAAAATCGCAACCCGCGTTTCTAATTCCGGAGGTTCTACTGCAACCGTTAATCCCCAACCGAAACGAGATTTTAAACGCTCTTCCATTCCTTCAATTTCTTTTGGATAACGATCACTAGTTAAAATTATTTGCTGTTGGCCTTCTAATAAGGCATTAAACGTATGGAAAAACTCTTCTTGAGAGCGGTCTTTACCAGCAAAGAATTGAATATCGTCAATAAGTAAGGCATTCAGTGAGCGATAAAAACGTTTAAATTCATTAATTGAATTAGTCTGTAATGCCTTCACCATATCAGCCACAAAACGTTCTGAATGCAGATATAATATTTTAGCATCGGGATTATTTCTAAGAATTTCATTACCGATGGCATGCATTAAGTGGGTTTTCCCCAAACCTACGCCACCATAAATAAATAAAGGGTTGTAGGCATCACCAGGGCGTTCAGCTACCTGCATGGATGCAGCTCGTGCTAATTGGTTTGAGTTACCTTCCACAAAGCTTTCAAATAAGAATTTCTTATTTAAATGGCTGCTTTTATAATCTACAGCCTTTTTAGGAGCACTTTTAGCAACTAAGGTTTCGCTAGAATTAGATGCGGTTTTATTATCGCCAGCACTAACTGTTGTCGAACCTGAATCAGTACCCACTGAAGTTTTACTACCAATTTCGATAGAAATGGATTTAATTTCATCACCACAAAATTGTTTGATCAATTCTTCTATGCGAGAAAAAAAATGTTTTTTTACCCAATCAACAACAAAACGGTTAGGTGCTAATAATACCAAACGTTGTTCCTCAGTATGTGCCTGTAAGGGACGTAACCAAGTATTAAATTGCTGCGCAGAATATTCATCCTGTAGCAAACCTAAACATTTTTGCCAAACTGCTGCTGACAC